>JBAZSA010000142.1:0-6198 GCA_041662645.1 Desulfurivibrionaceae bacterium | reverse complement strand
GGGGCAGCGGTTCAAGAGGCCCGGCAATGGGCCAATATTGCATCTTTCCCGCCATGAATTCCGCCAACTGCAGAATACTGCCGGTGCTGGAAACAGATTTCACCTGCTTGCCAAGGTGATGCGCCTTGATGGAGCTGAGCACCTCCTGGGGCAATCCCCAATCCTTGGCAAGAAGATACCCCACCTCGGCATGATCGGCGCCGATGGCATTGCGCTCACACTCGACCAGGGGTCCATTGCCATCCCGGAAGGCCTTGCAGGCTTCGCGCAGCTGCTCCCCGGCAACCTGATTTTCAACGATGAGACCGATGTCATGGATGATGCCGGCCAGAAAAACATCCTCGCCATCCTTGCCGAAAATGCGCTTGGCGATCATTCCGGAAAGGATGGCCACGGTGGCGGAATGCAGCCAAAGTTTCTGGGCCGAGAACTCATCGTTATTGCCCTTGAACATCCCGCGCAGGGCTTCAACCGCGACCAGATTGCGCAGCTGCCTCATGCCGGCAAAAACCACGGCTTTAGAGATGGATTCGACTTTTTGAGACAGGCCGAAATAGGGGCTGTTCACAAGACGCAACAGACGGGTGACCAGAACGGGATCGAGCTTGATGATCTCCTCGAAATCCTGCATGGTGCTGCGATCGTCATTGACCAGGCGGGTCACCTTGATCGCCACGTGCGGGAGCGTTTTCAGCTCGGTAAATTTTCTAACTATGTCTTTAGCGCTGGGCATGGCTCAATCAGGAGCATTCAGGCAAAATTTTTTCCCGGCAAGATGTGATTTTTTTTCTCGGATCGCTTTCATCGCTGGCCGTCGAATGACTTGAGAAGGGCGGCGAGGCTGACAGCGAGATCTTGCCCCTGGGAGAGGTCTCCGGCACGGCTTTTTTTCTCAAGCTCGGCCGCGATTTTCCGCACACCCTCCACTCCGAGACTGGCCGAGGCGCCTTTGATGCTATGCGCGGCGTCGGCCACCGCCACCGAATCTGCCGCCGCAAGGCCTTCATTGATTCGCGCCAGATCCGAGGCAGAAGACTCATGGAAGAGCACCAGCAACTCCGCCAGCATCTCTTCGTCATCTCCGGCCTGCTCCAGGGCAAAATTTCTATCCCAATCAAGATCTGCCATCTCTATTCCTTATCATGAAGTTGGCGGTCGCCACGGCCAAAAAATAAGGGGCCGCGGCAACGGCAATCAAACCAATTTCCCGGCCCATGGGGTTTATCATACCGAAAGCATTACCGTTGGGCAAATGTATAAATGAAAAAAAGAAACAGGGTTCCAGAATCAGGGCGCAAGGCATGTTTCTTGTGCGCCTATACCCCGGCCAAAGCTGCCTCTATTCCGGCAAAGGGGATGACTCCGGCCCTGAGCAGACACACCCTGCCCTTCTGATAGCCCAGAAGCGTCGAACCCTGGCCGCCCGGAGTTTCCCCGCCATCAATTATGGCGTCCAGGCCTGGCCCCAACTGGTCACGCACGCCGCAGGGTGTCACCGCAGCCGGATGGCCGGAGAAATTAGCGCTGGTCGCGGTTATCGGCTGCCCGTAAGCCCGGACAAGCTGCCGGGCCACGGGATGGGAAGAGATCCGGACCCCGATGGTGCCCCGGTAACCGGTGAGTATCCCGGGCAAGGACGGCGCCCCCGGAAAAACCAGGGTCAATGGTCCGGGCCAGAACTTTTCCATGAGCATGGGAAAGGGAGGGGGAATCTCCGCCACAAGATGTGCAAGCTGGGAGGGATTGTCAATAATCAGCAGAACGGGTTTATCGGCGGAGCGTCCCTTCAAGGCAAAAAGACGGGACAATGCCTCCCGGTTAAAAGGATCAACCGCCAGCCCGTAATAGGTTTCCGTGGGGAAGGCGACAACCCCGCCAGCCCGGAGGACCGAGCAGGCATGGGCCAGGGCCTCGTCCGTTGCTTGGGATTCCACGCCTGCTTATCCTGTCACAGGCTTCCGGCAAGCCGCTGCGCCTTTTCCTCAACCTCGCGGGCCATCTCTTCCTTAAAGGCGACGAGCCTTCCAGCCAACCCTTCATCACCAAGCGCCAGAATCTGCGCCGCGAGAATAGCACCATTTTTCGCTCCGGCCTTGCCGATGCCCATGGTGGCCACCGGCACCCCCGGCGGCATCTGCACCGTGGAGAGCAGGGCATCAAGACCGTTTAGGGAGGAAGAATCCACCGGCACCCCGATAACGGGCAGAGTGGTATGCGCCGCCAGAACTCCGGCCAGATGGGCCGCCATCCCCGCGGCGGCGATGATGATCTTCAGGCCGCGCCCCTTGGCGCTGCTTGCGTATTCCATTGCCCGCGCCGGGCTGCGATGGGCCGAGGCCACCGTTATTTCGTACGGGATATCCATCTTCTTCAAAAAATCCACGCACCCCTGCATAACCGGCAGGTCCGAATCACTGCCCATGACGATACCGATCATAGCTCACTCCCCTTTTCGATCATAATCATTCGCCAGAAACAAAAAAAGTCCACTATGTCACTAGGTACAATAAACGTTCAGCAGTGCCGCAGATGCGAGGAAGAGGCCTGCGAAGTGTGCTATTGCACACGAGCAGGCCGATGACAAAGCAGATGCGGTGCTGCTGGACGTTTATTTTCGATCCAAGGCCTTGCGGCCGATATCCTTCCGGTAATAGCAGCCTTCCCAGCTGATCTCTTCCGCAGCCTTGTAGGCCTTGGCAATAGCCTCCTGCACCGTGCCGCCGATGGCGGTCACCCCCAACACCCGGCCGCCGTTGGTGACGACCGCATCGCCCTGCAAGGCGGTCCCGGCATGAAAGACCACCACATCCTTGTGCTGCCCAGCCTTGGCGAGACCTGCGATGACCTTGCCATTTTCGTACTTGCCGGGATAGCCCCCGGCCGCCATGACCACACAAACCGTGGGCCGCGGGTCGATCTCCAAGGATATCTCGGAGAGGCGTCCATCAACCACAGCTTCCATGACCTCCACCAGATCGGTTTTAAGCCGCATGAGCAAAGGCTGGGCCTCGGGATCGCCGAACCGGCAGTTGAATTCAAGGACCTTGACCACCCCCTTGTCGATCATCAAACCGGCATAGAGCACCCCCTTATAGGGGCAGCCTTCCGCAGCCAAACCCTTGACCGCCGGCAGCATCACTGTTTCCATAACCTGCCGGTGCAGGGCTTCGGTTACCACCGGAGCCGGGGAATAGGCGCCCATGCCGCCGGTGTTCGGGCCCTTGTCGCCATCAAAAATCGCTTTATGATCCTGGGAGGTCGGCAGGGGCAGAACCGTCTTCCCATCGGTGAAGGCCAGAAAAGAGGCTTCCTCCCCGCCCAGAAATTCCTCGACCACCACCCGGCTGCCCGCCTCGCCAAAGGCCTTTTCCTTCATGAACAGGTCCACCGCCGCTTTTGCCTCGTCGATGGTCTGCGCCACGACCACGCCCTTGCCAGCGGCCAACCCATCGGTCTTGACGACCAAAGGCGCAACCTGCTTTTCAACATAGCGGAGGGCCTCTTCCCTGTCCGTGAAGGTCGCGTAAAAAGCAGAGGGGATATGATATTTTTTCAGCAGGTCTTTCATAAAGACCTTGCTGCCTTCCAGGGTGGCGGCATTGCGCCGGGGACCAAAGACCCGCAGCCCTTTTTCTTCAAAATAATCCACTATGCCCAGGGAAAGGGGCACCTCCGGACCGACCACGGTAAGACTGATCCCTTCCGCCTGGGCAAAATCCGCAAGCGCCTCAATGTCGGTGGCGCTGATCGTGACGCAGGTTGCTAGGGCGCTGATCCCGGCATTGCCCGGAGCGCAAAAAATATTCGTTACCCTGGGGCTCTGCCGCAATTTCCAAACCAGGGCATGCTCCCTGCCGCCCGAACCAACAACCAGAATCTTCATCAAAATCTCCTTGGCTTCTTTCTGAAACGACCTATTATCTCCTTGGAGTCATTGGGAAATGCTCCAAAAGCGAAGTGGTGTATTTTACCCCAAAACCACCCGGCAAGAAAGTATTAAACCGTTACGATACAATAATGTCGTCATCTGGTGCGCTAAAACGCCATCGCCCAACAATTCCCTGGACTTGCTGGCAAAGAACCTCCGGAACAGAAGGAAAAAACTTTTGCCTTGACACCCGGCTCTTCCCCTTCTATGATAGGCAAAAAAAATGAATGAATACACATTCATAAACGAAACCGACTCACCCACGACACCTCTGCGCATCCTGCTAACTCCATGAGAACATCGGACAAACACTCCAAAATCATCGAAGCGGCCGTCACTGTTTTTGCCAGAAAAGGCTTTTTCAACGCCCGCATTTCCGACATCGCCAAGGAAGCCCAGGTTGCCGACGGGACCATCTACCTCTACTTCAACAACAAATACGACATTCTCATTTCACTGTTCGAGGAAGAGATCGGCAAAATTATTCTGGAGGTCAAGCTTCTCATAGAAAAAGAGACCGATCCCAGAAAGATGCTCCATATTTTCGCTCTGCACCATATGCAGCTCATGGAGGAGAAAAAAGAGCTTGCCGAGGTGCTGCAGATGGAGCTGCGCCAGAGCAACAAGTTCATGAAAGAGTACAGGAATACGAAATTTATTGAATATGTGGATGTGGTCTCAGCCATTATCCACAAGGGCCAGGAAGAGGGGGTGTTCCGCAAAAGCCTGCTGCCTGGCGTATTCAAGCGAGCTTTTTTCGGGGCCTTGGATGAAACATCCAGGCTCTGGGTGCTGTCGCCGGACCACAGCTATACCATTGATGAAGCGGCCCGGCAGATCAGCGATATCTTCATTTCCGGAATTATGGCGGACTCGTAAAAAGGGGAAAAAATCACACAGAAATAACCGTCGCCGCTCGCTTCCTGCTGTAATCGCGGCCTTTTGCAATTGCAACAATCATGGCCGAAGCACAAGCCTGATTCCCCGTCCTCACACAAAGCCTCCCGCAACAAAGCAATTTCCCTGGCAAGGCGAAGAAAACCCCGCCTTGCCAGATCACGCTTGCTCTGGCGGCTTGATATCCATGACCTCCAGCTGCCGGACCCCGCCAGGAGTTTTCACGGTTATCTCGTCACCCACGCTTTTCCCGATCATTGCTTGACCAATGGGAGAAAGCACGGAAATGCTGCCCTTGCTCACATCCGCCTCCAGCGGGCCCAGAAGCTGATACCGGATCTCGTCCTCGGTATCCAGGTCAACAAGGGTGACAACCGTGCCAAAAACCACACGGGAACAGTCCACGCTTGAACAGTCAATAACCTCGGCCCGGCCCAGCTTATCCTTGAGCTCCATGATCCGCCCTTCGATATGCCCTTGGCGTTCCTTGGCCGCATGGTATTCGGCGTTTTCCTTCAAATCGCCGTGCCCGCGCGCCACCTCGATCGCTTCAATGACAGCAGGCCGCTCTTTCTTCTGCAACCGGTCAAGCTCCTGGCGCAATCTGGCATATCCCTCCTGAGACATGGGAATACGCTCAACCATAACAACCCTCCTTACAAGACAATAGCTCTGCAAGCCATTGTTCAAAATGTGTAATATTCAAAATATCGTGCCCGCGGCAATGCCAACGGCGCAAAAAACCGGTCGCCCTTTGTCGTTTATGGAACCAACCGGCACCAAACCGCTCATGCTGCTCTCAATACCGATGGCTATTTCGAACAACTCATAAAAAAAATGGCCGTTTCCCCGGCAGGCAATCACAGCAGCGATCTCCCCGGCCAAAACGGCACCCTTTTTCACAATACATCCTCTGCCCGGCACATTTCCGGGAATACCGGACAGGCCAAACACAACTCATTCAATTAGCACACAGGAAAAAAGATTGCAAGGGAAAGCACCACGGGAAAATCTTTGGTTACCAGCGGTAAACAGCCGAAAGAAAAAACTCCTTGGCCCGGTACTCAGGGCCCGAGGTCAGCTCAGTCGTTGCGGAAAAGATGACCTGCGGGACATACTCCACAAAAAAGCCACCTTTCCAGGTTTGCATGGCATACCCCATTTCATCGTAAACCACGGCATACTCAAGGTCGTAGTACCTGGGCGCCCCCCGCCTGAACTGGTCATCGGAGAGCTGATGCTTGAAATATACGCTGAAGCGGTTCTGCCAGTAGTTCATCGGAGTCCAGTATGGATGGTCGGAGGCGCCAAACCCATCCGGTTGCAGGGGACCGCCGCCTCTGCCCTCCGCAGTGTCCTTAAAATCGTAGGTA
>JBAZSA010000141.1:0-6297 GCA_041662645.1 Desulfurivibrionaceae bacterium | reverse complement strand
GGATCGGCGGGTTGACCCCTATCATCTCGTGCGCTATCAGGGGGAGTGGTATCTTATCGGCCATTGCCACAGGCGCGGCGCCATTGCCACCTTTGCCATGTCCCGGATCGAAACGGTCCTGCTGCTTGAGGACAGATTTTCCGTGCCCGCTGATTTTGACCATGCCTGCTACAGCGGCGCCCAGTTCGGTATTTTCAGCGGGGAACGCGAGGTGCTGGTGAAGGTGTGGTTTTCCAAGGCGCACGCCCCGTATGTTTTGGAGCGGGAATGGCATCCCCGGCAGACCGTGCTCCGGAAAAAAGACGGGAGCATGGTGCTCGGTTTTCCGGCTCGCCATCTCTACGAGGTGAGGCGCTGGATTCTTTCTTGGGGAAGCGGGGCAAAGGCCCTTGCCCCCAAGGCGCTGGCCGAGGCGGTGCAGCAGGAGCTTGCCGCCGCTCTGGCCGATTATGGCAGGGACAGGATTGGGGGCACGCCGTGAACATGGCGCGGAAAGAATTTTGGGTCCACACCCTTTTTCCCGTGGCGCGCTGGATTCTGCTGGTGCTTGTCCTGGCACCCTTTTCCGGTTGCTCCGGGCTGCGGCAGGGAGGTGGAGCCCTGCCGCAGCCGGCCTCGGGCAAGGAATTGGCCCTGCTGGGGCACACCATCCAGGTTGGCGCTTTTGCCAAACTGGACAATGCGGTGCGCCTCATGCAAAAACTTGATGCCCTGGGGCTTGACGCCTATTATTATCGCCATGCCAGCGGGTTGTACAAGGTCCGCTTCGGGAATTATCCTTCGCGGAAAAAAGCGGAGGCCCGGGCGGTACAGCTGCGCAAAGCCGGGGTGATCGAGGCGTTTTATCTGGTTTCCCCCGGCGAATTTGCCGCGGCCCGGTACCGCCACTATCAGGATGGCGCCTTGCGGAAGATGCTGGTGAATACTGCGGAGGGGTTTCTCGGCATCCCCTATGAGTGGGGCGGAGAGTCGGTGGAAACGGGTTTTGATTGCAGCGGCTTGGCCATGACCATCTACAAGCTCAACGGCCTTAATCTGCCGCGGAACTCCATGGCGCAGTTCCAGGCAGGCAGCCCGGTGGACCGTGAGAATCTCGCCCCCGGGGATCTGGTTTTCTTTGCCACCAACGGGGATTCTGCGGTCTCCCATGTGGGAATCTACACCGGCAACGGCAGATTCATCCACGCGCCCAAAAAAGGTGAGGCCATCCGGCAAAGTTCGCTGCGCAACGGCTATTTTGGCGGGTGTTATGTCGGAGCGCGGACCTATCTTGGCAAAAACGGCTGACCGGCAACGAGGATAAGGAACTGTCGCGGTTGTTGTGTAGATCTGCAAGGGCATGCCCCGCTACGGCGGAGGATTTTGCGATTGAGGAGCGGCTAAAAGCCGGAGGCGAGCGCCAAAGATTTATTTACGGACAAGCTCTAAAGAAAAAACAGGGGATGCCGATAGTTGTGATGCGGGTGTTGTTTTGGAATGGAGCGCAAACGATCAGAAATGAAGAGGGAAACCCCGAATGCAGAAGTGGCAGATAAACGGAACCGTTCAGTGGCTGTGCGAGGAATGCGCCAAGGCCAATTCCCATGTGTTTTTGCTGTACCAGCATCAATGGCTCGGCCAGGAAAAGGATCTTGCCGCCTCCTGTGATTGCTGCCGGTGTAAGGATCTGACTGTTGCCCGCTTGGGCAAGATGCGCTGGCTGCTGTATCCCTTTTTCTGTCTGGCGCCGCGGCAATGGCCAGCCATGAGCAGGGCGGTGCGCCGCGTCAAGTGAAGCCTGGCCGAGCCTGTGTCAGGTTCGGCCAGGGGAATACCTGCTGGTTTTTACCGGATTGCCTTTCTTAGATCAAGGCCGATGGCGCCGTTGATGGTAGCGCCCCGGAGATTGGTCTGTTCCAGATTGGCTCCGGTCAGGTCGGCCCGCTCAAGATTGGCTCCGGCCAGATCGGCCCCGGCCAAGTTGGCCCCGGAGAGATCCGCGCTCGTCAGATTGGCGCCCTTCAGGTTGGCCCATTTGAGATTGGCCTTGACCATGGTGGCGTTGCTCAGATTGGCTCCGGCCAGGTTGGCCCGCATCAGGCTGGCTTCGGCCAGGTTGGCGCCCTGCAGGTTACAGCCCGGGCAGTTCTGGCTCATGCCGCGGTAGATCATGCCCAGATCCCGGCTGGCCGCCTGCGGGTTGGCGGCTTGGTGGCTCTCTTGGATGGTGGGGGTGGATACCGGCGGGGCGGCGACCGGTTCTTCGATCACCACATCGGGAGAGGTGGTGGCACTGGCCCGCTTGCTTGGCTGTTTTTTGGTGGTAGCCGCGTTTTTGCTTGTCTGCCCCCGTTTGAGGCCTGGTGTTATGGTGAAGTAACTCGCTTTTATCCCGCTCTCCGTATACAGGTTGTACTCTTCGCCTTTGCGGAACACATCGTAGCAAATCTCGTCGCCAAAGCCCCAGCGCTTGAAGCGGAGGCAGAGTTTGTCGTTTTCCGTTGACCAAGTGCCGTCATTTTTCTCTGTTTTGCTTTTTACGGCGTACATCTTGCCATTACCGTACATCTCGATGGTGGCGGTCTCGCCGTATTCATGGATGACAATGGTGTTGTCCGAAAGCAGGTCGAGCAATTCCGCGCCGGTGATTTTGGTCCCTTCTCCTGCGGGCGCTTTTTCCGGGCTGTTTGCCGCCTCTTGCATTATGCCGCAACCGGCTACCAAAAAAAACAATATGGTCAAGGGCAGGAAAAAATAACGGAATTGGGCGTTCAATGTTCTCTCCTCGTGTTTCACTGTGTCACCATCTGGAATAAAGCAACTGACTGTCCGATGAGAATCTTTCCCTGCAAAAATGCCAATAAATCCCTTCCGGGAAACGGGAGGCATGGTGCTGGCGATACCCGGCAGTCATTGCATTCTGGCTCTTCTCTCAAACTTTTTCAGCTTACCTGAAAAAAAAATAAAACGCCATGTCCTTTGTGCGAAAAAACCGTGTTTGCCGAGAAGGGCAATAGTTTTTCCATCTGGAAATTAAACTGTTGAGCGGGTATAGTCATCACCTGTGCCATCGGCTGGATGTGCGGGCGGGGGGCGTTGTCAGCGGCAGCTGGCTATGGCAGGTGAAATTGGTTTTTATGAGAGGTTTGCAGATGGTGAAAACTCTGGCAGCGACAGATAACAGCCCGGCTCAACTCCTGATCCGCCTGGCCTTGGGGGTGGTGATTTTTCCCCACGGCGCACAAAAGGTTTTCGGCTGGTTTGGGGGCCCCGGCTATGGGGCGACGGTCACGGCCTTTTCCGCCCTGGGCTTTCCGCTTTGGGCCATTCTTCTGTTGATGGTAACCGAAGCCGGTGGCTCGCTGTTGCTGGTGCTCGGGGTTTTTACCCGGATCTGGGCCCTGGCCATCGGCGCGGCCATTGCCATTTGCCTGAAGATGAACCACCTGCAGTACGGTTTTTTCATGAACTGGCTCGGGCAGCAGCAGGGGGAGGGGTATGAGTACCATATCCTGATTCTGGGGATTGCCCTGGCCCTTGTTTTCCGGGGCGGGGGCATGCTGTCCCTGGATCGGGTGCTCGCCAGGGACAGACGGCGGGGCGGGATTGTCCTCTGATTTGCGTTACTGGATTGTATGCGTTCCGGACGCATCATACAGGCTCTGGATATCGTGTTCCGCTTCCAGTTCCGCCATCTTGGCCAAGGCTTCCTCTTCACTCATCCCCAGGCTTTCGGCAAGTTTTTTGATGTCGTACAGGGGTTCCCCCTCATCGGTGTAGCCGATGGGGGAAAGTTCCGGGAAAAACTCGCTGGTCGCCATGCTTGAGGCTTGGCTGATCATCTCCCGGATCTGCGGAGGGCCGAAAAGAAACAGCCACTTCACCGCCTCGCTCCAGAGCTTGCCGTCCACGGTTTCGCTGTGCAGAATCTCAAGCGCCATGCCCAGATTCCATTCGTCCTTGAATGCTGTCATTGTTGTCTTTCCCTTCTATTTTTCCCGTCCTGCCAGGATATGCTTCAGTGATTCGATCACCTTGCTGGCCTCTTTTTTGGAAAGAGAGCCCGTCCCGGCGGTCTTGTAGTATTTTTTCAGAAAATTGGCGTAATGGTTGGCATCCCAGGCAAGATCCTCGACAAGATGCTTGATGTACATCCTTTGCCGGAAGGTGATGCCTTCCCGGTTGGCGCGATAATGGCCGCTTCTGGCAAAATAGCGCATGAGTCTCTGGAACCCGGCATCGTCCAAATCCTTGGCCGAGCGGACCCCCGCCACCTTTTCCAGGGTGTCGCGGTACTCCTCGTCGCTTACGCCCAGCTCCTTTTTGACAATATGGATGACGGCGAGTTTCTTGTGATCCAGCACTCCGGTCTGCTCCTCGTGTCAGGTGGTTCTCCGCTTGGGTTCAGGCAAGGCCTCGCCGGGCAAGGTCTGCGAAAAACATCTCCTCGTTCTGGAAGAGATGGGTGTGCAGGCCAAGTCCTGTTGCCCTTTCGATGTGGCCCGGGTTGTCATCCACAAACAGGGCGTGTTCTGGCGCTACTTTGAGGGTGGCGAGGACATCGGTGAACAGGCTTGGTTCGCGCTTGGTTTTTCCGAGATAGTAGCTGTTGAAGACCCGGCTGAATTCCTGGAAAAACGGCTGCCGCTGGTTGAGGCGGTCGAGCCAGTCGGTCTGGTCGCTGAGAATGACTGGGTTCAGTCCCTGTTTTCTGAGCGCGCTGACAGCATAGATCATCCTGGGGCGCAGGGTAAAGCGGCTGAGGATTGTTTCGGTCAGCGCCTGATCCTCTTCCGTGATGCCGGTTTGGTCGCGGAGCAGCTGCCAGTAGGCCTGTTCCGTGGACTTGCCCGTTACGTAGCCGCAATCGTAGATGGTTTCGACGGCCATATGGAAAAAGGGGGCCGGGTCAAGTCTGTTTTCCTCGGCGATGACCGCAAGTCCTTGGGTGAACCCCTCTTCGGCCAGGACGCCGCCATAGTCGAAGAGGATGGTGGTGATGGAGGAGGTCGCCATGGTTCAACCGGCGGCGAGGAGCCGCCGGATCCGTTCCTGCATGGGCGGATGGGTGCTGAACAGAGTGGCCAGGGTTCCGGCGGAAAGCGGGTTGACGATGTACATCTGGGCCGTGGCCGGGTTGACCTCCATGGGGTGACGGTGGTTGGAGTCATCCAGCCGCTGAAGGGCGCTGGCCAGGGAGGCCGGATGGCCGCAGATCCGGGCGCCGGTGGTGTCGGCCAGGTATTCGCGGCTGCGGGAGATGGCCATCTGGATCAGGGCCGCAGCAATGGGGGCGAGGATCATCATCACGATGGCGCCGAGCATTCCGCCGCCGCTGTCTTCGTCGTCCGAGCTTCTGCCCATGCCGAAGAGCATGGCCCATTGGGTCATGGTGGCAAGGGAGCTGATGGCCCCGGCCATGACTGCGGCCATGGAGCTGATCAGGATGTCCCGGTTTTTGATATGGGCCAGTTCATGGGCCAGCACACCTTCCAGCTCCTCGCGGGTCAGGATGTTCATCAACCCCCGTGTAACGGCCACGGCGGCATGGGCGGGGTTTCTCCCCGTGGCAAAGGCATTGGGGGTGTCGCTGTCAATGATATAAACGCGGGGCTTGGGTAGTCCGGCCCGCGCGGCAAGGCCGGCAACCAGTCCATGCAGCACCGGGGCCTCGCTCTGCTCGATCTCCCTGGCTCCGCCCATCTTCAGGGCCAGCTTGTCGCTGAACCAGTAGGCGAAAAAATTCATCCCCACGGCCATGAGCAGGGCCACGGTCATGCCGCTTTGGCCGCCCATGGCCTGGCCGGCCACCATGAAGAGGGCGGTGAGGGCCGCCATCAGCATGCCTGTTTTCACTGTGTTTCCCATGGATATCCTCGTTGCGGATTGCCCGCGTCTTTCTCTGGGCATAAGGCCCGAGTGTTGTCAGGGAATATAATTCCGGCTGCACCCAAGTCAAGGCTCCACGGCGTGAAAATGTCAGCGGGGCATGGGCCATTCCTGCTCATGGGTCTCGGCAAGATAGCAGAAGCGGTCCCACTCCACCTCCCGGCCGGAAACCGGGCATCTGAGCTGGACTTTGCGCTCGCTTAGGCCGATCACCTGCCAGTCGCCGCTGCGCGGACCTCCGGCAATATGAATCCTTTGGCCGAGGACAAAGGGGAAGGGGTTGAACACAGCGACTTGATGGCGGGGCATGGCAAGGGTCCTTTTGGGTGCATTCAGGGCAGATAGACGAGCAGGGCCCCGCTTTTTTCCCGGTCTTTTTTTTCCCAGAGATAGGCGAGGATCGAGCCGTTGTTTTTCATGATCTTGAGC
>JBAZSA010000140.1:0-6383 GCA_041662645.1 Desulfurivibrionaceae bacterium | reverse complement strand
ATTGACATATGCTCACCGTTTGAGGATGCGGACCATGCTCATGCGCAACCGTTCGATTGCGTTGGCCAGGGCGCCGATCTCGTCGTTTTGCTTGATGCCCACGCTTTCTTCCATATTTTTGCCAAGACTGATTTCTTCGGCCTTGGCGCTCAGCCGGACAATGGGGTTTACCACGAACCGGTCCATGAACAGCCAGATGCCGATAAGGGCCACCAGCAGGCAGCCTGCCCCGATGAGATAGAGGGTGATGGCGCTCTTTTTGGCGTTGGTCAGGGCTTCTTCCACGGAAACATAGACCACGTATGCGGCCACCGTATCGCCATCCTTCCAGTTGTAGCCATTGTTCGAGCCATAAATCTCAACTTGATCCTTGGGCGCGTCGTTCACATCGCCATGGCAACGCAGGCAATCCTTGCCCGCGACCTTGATGGGTTTTGCCAGATAGAAAAAGGTTTCGCCGTTGCGTTGCATGGTGCCTTCATGCGCCTTGAGTTCTGGCTGTTTGGCGAACATGGCGATCAATCCTGCCTCCCATTCGTCCGCCTTGTTTGGCGGATAGAGGGGGTCAATGGTTGCCTGCTTGAATTTATAACCGGTCAGATTCTTTTGGAAGATGTCAAAGGTTCCGCGGGTGAGAACAAAGCCGGACATCAGCTCTGGGTAAAAGCGGTCCTTCTCGAAAACCTCCATGATGAGGGGGCGTTGTTTTTCCGTGTAAAAATCCCGGGTGGCCAGAATATAGTTGAAGATCAGCTCCCCTTTGCTTTTTGCTTCCAGCATGGCGTTGCGCTTGCTGAACAGGTAGCTGGCCGTCCCGATGCCCACGGTTGCGATACCGAAAATGATTGCCATGATGATCATGAAGCGTGATCGAATCCCCATCTATCTCTCCTTGAAATTGTAGTCGTTCCATAGGGGCAGATCAGAAAAAGAAGCACTGTCCCGAATGCTGGATGGATTATACTCCAACCGCTGCGTCGTATTCAACAGGCGAAAGCGGAAGGAGGTTGCTTTTCGCGGGATCTTCCGGCGATGGCGTCTCCCCGGTGTGTTTTTGTCGTGCTCTTGGGCAAGGTCAGGTGGAAGGTTGTGCCAGTGCCCTTTGTGCTGGCCAAATCTATCCCGCAGTGCATCTGGGTCAGCATTTTTTTGGAAATCACCAGCCCCAATCCGGTGCCATGGGCTTTGGTGGTGAAAAATGGCTTGAAGGCATCGCGCGCCAACTCTTCCGACATGCCGCAGCCATTGTCGGTGATGGAGAGAAGGATGACATTGCCGCGGCTTTGGCTGCGCACCTGCAGCAACGGATTGGGCGTTTCGGTCATGGCGTCAACGGCGTTGGCCATCAGGTTCATGATAACGTGCTGCAGGGCGCGGGGGTCGACCATAACCTGCTTTGCGTCCGGGGCGATGTCTATCCTGAATTCCACTTTTTTAGCCTGGATTTCCGCCCCCAGCAACTGCATGAGGTTGTCGAAAAACATCGTCAGATCGATATCGTTGGTATGGGGCGTCTCGAACATGCTGAAGTTCTTGAGCGATTTGAGCAGTGTCTCCATTTTGCTGATTTCCCCGGAAATCCTGTTGAAATAGACATCTATTTCCTCGGGGGAGTATTTGGTGATGTTGTTTTGCAGGACGGTCAAGGCCATCTTGATGGAATTGAGGGGGTTGCCGATCTCGTGGCGGATGCCGGAAAAAAGGCAGCCGATGTTGTTCATCGTTTCCGTGGCCTCGTCGATGGCGGCCAACCGGTGCCGGTCGGTGATGTCCTGAATGAAGATCGAAACATGGCGTTGATCCCCGGGAATCCGATATACGGTATAGCCAAGCACCCGGTGCTCATAATGGATGATGGTTTGCCTGCTTCTGGTCCGGCCCGGCTGCTGCAGGGGATCGAGATCGTTGCAGAGCAGGGTGGCGAGGCCTTCGTAGTCCTGGGCGGCCTTGAGCGGCTCAAGGATTTTCACGGCATGGGAATTTTTGAAAAAAACTTTTTTCTCCATGGTGTCGAGGATGATGAGCCCGGTGTCGATATTCCGCAAAACATCGGTGAAAATACAGGCGGCGTTGCAGCAGGACTCCTCTGGCAAGTGGGGAGCGCTGTTCCTGTTGGGCAGCAGTTTGTGGAAAAAGGTTTTCATCAAGGGAAACACACCGCAAGGCAGAAGGAAACAAGCTGGAGATTTTTTCCATGGTAGCAGATTTAGGGGCAAAGGCAAGCGCGGTTGAGATTTTTTCGATTTTTCTTGTGGAGCGGGGGAGTGGTTCCCGGTTATATTGCCCCTTGCACCCTTGCCGTTTTTTTCGTGTGACCCATCGGAGGTTTTGATAATGACCGTGCGTTCCTGCGTCCACCCTTCCGGAAGGTTTGTTTATGGCGTGCATACGCCTTCATACCGGGTTGCCAATTTGCGGGAAAACGATTTTATCGAACCGCTCGGGGCCTTTTCGGATGGCACGCCCTATCTGAACCGGGAGAATTTTCCCGAAGGCAACCTCGAGGTCGAGCAGGCGGAGATGATCTATGAGGTCGCCAATCCTTTTTCGTTCCGGGGGGTGACATACATCAGCAGCGCTTGGGCCAAGGCCAAGGCGGCAAACCCATCTTCCATCAAACTGCCGGAGCCGGAGGCGGTTTCCATGGCCCAGGCGTTGCGGAATCTCCTGCCTGCCGGAGCCGGTCTGAATCTGCAAAAAAGTTTTGCGGTCCTTCCTGAACCCGTGCTGTTGGCCCTGGCCGCCACATCCACCGACCCGGAGGATCTGGTGGCGCTGGCCAGTATGAGCTGCGAATTCCTTTATGACGGAGCAGGGGCTCCGGCCGGTCTCCGCTACGCAGAGGGGGCAAATGGCGGCCCGGCGCGAGCCAAGATCCTCCGGCGCGAGCTGTTTGAGGTGGTGGTCAACAACCGTCATCTGCCCGAGGTGTATCGAAAGATCATGGTTCTGCGGCCCGGAGTGCAGGGAGGCAGCGAAATCGTGGGCGAGTATCGCAGCGAGGCGCGGGGTTGTCATGTTTTTGAGTATCTGCGGAGCAACAGCTACATCCCCTGGGGGCATTACGCGGCAAACATGGCGGATGATGCTGTCCGCTACAGCACGGCGGATCTTTCCGGCGCCGACATGCAGGGGCTGCGGCACCTCTATTACCAGCGGACTTTCCTCCGCCTTGCTGCCCAGCTTGGCCTTTCCCTGCCGCCCGGCCGGAAGGCCATGACCCAAACCGAGCTCGAAGAGCTGCGGCTGGCGGTGGTTCAAGCCCTGCGGCGAAAAGACGCTCCGCCTTTGCCTTTCACCGCCACCCTCTGGGGCTGGAACTACGGGTTTGATTTTGCGGCCAGCGGCTACCGGCTCCATGCCTCGCATCAGCAAATTCATCAGCAGTTCGCCTTATTGCCGCGGACGGTTGCTGCCTGGCATCATGGCGCCCAACCGGCGAGTGAGCCGATGCCAAGCTACGCCTGCGGGGACCTCATTGCCGAGTTCTGTGAGCAGTACAAGGAAGAGACCGGCAGCGATTTTTTCAGCACCTATCTCAGGGCGATCCGCAACAACCGGCGGATGGACGGATTGGAAAACGAAAATACGAGCCTGGTTGTTTATGAGGACGATCGCGTCATGCTCTTCGTGCCCAAGGCGCAAACCTCCCAGTGGGAGCTGCAGATCATGTCCCTCGGGGAAGTGGGCAATATCCTGGAGGCAGACGCGGCCACGCGTGCCTCGCTGGACCGTGCCCTGCTCATCGCCCAGAATATTCTCGCCCGGATGGGCGCCCGGCTGGTGAGCACTATTGAATATTCCAGCCGGATAACGGCAAGCCCCACCGGGCAGCGGCTGCTCTATGCGCTTTTGCCCAAGCTTCCGTATTCCATGGGCGCTTTCAGCGAGGCCCAGCTGCGTTGGGTCAATGGGCATTTTCCGGAGGATTTCGCTGCCGCTTGCCGCGCCCATCTGCCCATGGTCCTGGATGGATTTGCAGGGGAAGCGGCGCGGTCTTGATCTCTGACCCATAATTTTTCAAGTGATTTCACATGAATAAAAGTGCGTCGCTGGCCCCTATTTTTTTGCGGACATAAAATGTTGCCCTTGAAAATCCGGTATGGTAATTTGCAAAGTTGAGTGTCTTGGGCAGGATATTGCCCAATGAGCGTTTTTCGCGTTTTTATGCGGTGTTGCGTTGATTGTGTTGAAAAAAGATATTTCATAATATATGGGCCGGATCGCGTGTATGGCCTGAAAATTGTCTTAAATGAGGTGATTCGTTGAAGAAGAAGATCCTGATAGCCAACCGAGGTGAAATTGCCCTGCGGATTATTCGGGCGGTGCAAGAGCTTGGGCATATTGCCGTGGCTATCTATGAAACGCCGGACAAGGACGCCCTGCATATCCGCACGGCGGATGAGGCCATTTGGATCGGGGATGGACCCCGCTGCGATTATTTGAACATCGATAAGGTTATCGCGGTCGCCAAAAAAGCCGGGGCGGATGCCATCCATCCGGGGTACGGATTCCTGGCGGAAAACCCTGATTTTGCCAAGGCATGTGAGCACAATGACATCATCTTTATCGGCCCGCCCTCCGAGGTAATCCAGTCCCTGGGCGACAAGGTCACGGCCCGGCGGATCATGAAGGAGGCCGGGATTCCCATGGTGCCAGGCACCGACAATCTGTCCGCCGGTGATGCCGGCCTCAGGGAAGCCATTGATTTTGCCGACAAATACGGCTATCCGGTGATGCTGAAAGCCACGGCCGGCGGCGGCGGGCGCGGCATCCGGCGGGTGGAGAACGAGAAGCAGCTGCGGGCGGAGCTGCCCATGGCCAGGGCAGAGGCAAAGTCTGCCTTTAACAACGACTCGGTTTACCTGGAAAAAGTGGTGATCAATCCCAAGCATGTCGAGGTGCAGATCATTGCCGACAAGGAAGGCAATACCGTGCATCTGGGCTCCAGGGACTGTTCGATCCAGCGCCGCAACCAGAAACTGGTGGAGATCGCCCCTTCGCTGATCCAGGACAAAGCTCTGGTTGACAAGATTTGCGAAACCGCGGTTACGGCGGCCAAGGCCTCCCACTATGTGAACGCGGGCACCGTCGAGTTTCTGGTTGATCGCGACTGGAATTTTTATTTCATGGAGATCAATACCCGGGTCCAGGTGGAGCATACCGTTACCGAAATGGTCACCGGCATCGATATCGTCCGGACCCAGATCAAATTGGCCCTGGGCAAGAAGCTCTCCTTTACCCAGGATGACGTGCATATCCGCGGCTACGCCGTGGAGATGCGGATCAACGCCGAGGACCCGCAGAACAACTTCATGCCCGAAGGCGGCAAGACTGTTTCGGTCTACCGTTCGCCGGGCGGCTATGGCGTGCGGCTGGACGGCTTTGTCTACCAGGGCTTCACCATTCCCAAGGTGTACGACTCGTTGCTGGTCAAGATGACCGTCTTCGGATTTTCCTGGAATGAAACCGTGGACCGGTTGCTCCGCTGCCTGAATAACTTTGTGATCACCGGTCCGAAGACCACGATCCCCTATTATGTGAATCTGGTGCAGGACCCGGATTTCAAGAAGGGTGATTTCGACACCTCCTTCATCGAAACCCACTCGCACCTGATCAACTACGAGGAGCAAGCCAGTGAAGGCAACAAGCTGGCCCACCTGATCGCGGAGATTCATTACAAAGGGGAAAACCCCTACGCTGTTTAATTTTAAAAATCATCTGTTGATCCGGAAGGGTATAGAGCGCTTTCCGGCCAACTGCTGCGCACGATAGGAGTCGAAATGGAACGCATTGTTCAAGGTATGGGTATCACCGAGGTACTCAAGATTATGCGGCAGGCGGATGGGTATTATATCACCAATACCGCCCGTGATATGTCGCAGTCGGATTACAAGAACAGGATCCTGCTGCACACGGACCTGCTGGCCGCGCCCTCCCGCGAGGAGGCGGGGTATTTCTCCCTGGAGATCACCGGCGGCGCCTCGGTGCATGTGGATATCCTCCGCAAGCAGGTGGACCCTTTCCTTAAGTTGGAACTGCTGCGGGAGAAGATGCCCAAGACCATGTTCCAGACCCTGTGCCGCGGCATCAACCTCTTCGGCTACCGGCCGTACCCGCAGAATGTCATCCGTTTTGTGGTCAAGGAGTTTGCCAAGTATGTCGATGTCTGGCGGGTGTTCGACTTCATGAATCATGTGCCCAACATGCAGGCGGTTTTTGAAGAGGTGCAGGGGGCAGGCAAGATCCTTGAGCCGTGCATCTGTTTTTCCACCGGCCCCGAGCACACCAATGAATTTTATGTGAAGAAGGTCCAGGAGATTCTTGATGTAACCGGCAACGAGATCGTCCTCTGCATCAAGAACCATGGGGGCTTGGGTTCG
>JBAZSA010000139.1:0-6416 GCA_041662645.1 Desulfurivibrionaceae bacterium | reverse complement strand
GGCCCCAGCCGCGAGGCCATTGAAAACGGCCCCTACATCGAGGCCTTCAAGAAACGCAACATCGAGGTGATCTACACCCTGGAGCCCATCGATGATTTCGCCATGAGCCACCTCAGCATGTTTGACGAGAAAAAACTGGTCTCCGCCGACCGCGGCGATCTCGATCTTCCCGAGGCGCCTGCGGAAACCGAGGCGGACAAGGAAAAAGCCCAGAGCGAGGCCATGGACGCCAAGGAGTCCGAAACCATGACCGCTTGGATGAAGGAGGTGCTGGGCGAGCAGGTAAAGGAGGTCATCGCCTCAAAACGCCTCACCGACAGCCCGGCCATGGTGGTCAACCCCGACGGCTTTGTCACCAGCAGCATGGAACGGATCATGCGCGCTTCGGGCCAGGGGCTGCAGCAGTTCGGCGGCAAGAATCTGGAAATCAACACCAGCCATCCCCTGATCAAGGGGTTGGCCGGACTGAAGGAAAAGGATGGTGAGGTGGCTGCAAGCGTGGTGGAGCAAATCTTCGACAACGCCATGATCCAGGCCGGCCTCATGGTGGAGCCGAGGAACATGGTGGCGCGGAGCTACAGGATTTTGGAGCGGCTGGTTGGGAAATAAGCGCACGGTGAAAAAAGGGGCGGCTGAAGAAAACGCTTCAGCCGCCCATCGTTGCCTCAACACATCACATCTGTCTCAGGTTATCTGC
Organism: Desulfurivibrionaceae bacterium; assembly: GCA_041662645.1. GTDB lineage: Bacteria > Desulfobacterota > Desulfobulbia > Desulfobulbales > Desulfurivibrionaceae > Thiovibrio. Next base: position 5,719 of record JBAZSA010000139.1, on the reverse strand, counting down.
CCAAAATAGCGTCCACTTCTGCCTGGGTGAGAACCTGGGCAACATAGTTGCCTGCCCCGATTATATTCTCTATGTTTTTCACATAGGCCCGCAGATGGTCCTTGGAGCCTTCCAGCAGACTGGTATACATTGTCTGCAGTGCAGCTTCATCGGTATATGTCAGGCCACATTCACCCGCATCGATCCCGTTATCCGTTTCCACAATGATTTTCGGACACCCGACGATATCAAGCATGTCCAGTTCCTCGATAAAGGCGCCGACATAAAGCGCCTCCAGCAATCCCTGTGTGCCCCTGTTCACCAGGGCATTGAATTTTTCTGTAAAGTACCAGCCATAGTCGACGCCGGTAAAAACGCCGATACTCTCCGGCAGGTTATTGGCATCCGGGTTGGGGTCGGGAATTCCGTATTTCGCCAGCATATCCCGCACCGTATCGGTATGGACCTGCTCCGAGCCCTCTCCAATAGTTGCAAAGATGGCGGCAGTGGGATACATCCCGCTCAAGGTGAGGTAGACGTCACGGGCAAGCTTTTCTTCTTCCCGCATGAAAATGAGATGCGTCTCCTCCCCTATGTCGAGCACTCCGGCCTGCGCGGATACGGGTACGATCACGCTGACCAGCCAACAAACAAGCAGCATTGTTGTTTTTTTCATTTCGTTCACCTTTTTGTTTGGGTTCATCTGATTTTTTCAAAAAACCGATTCCCTACCAACAGGCATCACCTCCTCAAACAGACACAGAGAGTTGGTTATCAATACCACACAAGGCTCCATCTGCAAACTAGGCATATTGTCACACAACCGTCGCTCTGCCGGTTTTCGCCGCAGCCAACTTCGCGTTCGTAACGAGAGCGATTCCACAGGAACTCTGTGTTTTGGACACGAGAAAAAAAAAGTGGCGACCGAAGAAAACGCTTCAGCCGCCACTTGTTGTTTGAATGCGAGCAAACCGCATCCGGGATCAATTCTTTCTATGGTGTCCGTGAACCTAGGGGGAGATCAATTTGACGCCCCCAGCCTTCCCTGAGCCTGCAGGAGGCAATAGACCCTTTCCTGTTTCAGTTATCCTTCTCCCGTTTATCCTCCAACGTCTCCTGAATAACAGGCCGCGCTGCCGCCCCAGGTTGCTGCTTCTCGCCAAGCCCCTGGCGCAACCCCTGCATCTTTTCCTGGAATTTTTTAACGTACTGTTCCAGCACGTCGTCGGATTCGATCACATAGGGGGTGATCATCACCAAAAGCTCAGTCTTGGCATTGCTCTTCTTGCCGTATTTGAACGCCCAGCCCAGCACCGATATCGCCCAGCAGAGGAATCTTGTTTTCCTCGTTGGTGATGCCTTTCTTGATCAGGCCGCCCATCATGATGGATTGGCCGTTTTTCACGGCCAACTTGGTTTTGAGCTCCCTGGTCGAGATGATCGGCGAGTCGGTGCCGCCCAGGGTATTCTTGGTGGCCGCGCTTACCTGCTGGTCAACATCGAGGATAATCAAACCATCATGGTTGATCCGCGGCCTGACCTTGAGAATGGTGCCTGTATCCTTGTACTGCACGGTCTTGTCCACCACCGAGGTATCCAGACCCCGGTCCGTGGTGCTGGTGACAATGGGCACCTGGTCGCCCACATTGACAAAGGCCTGCTCGTTGTTGAGCACCAGAATCTGAGGGGAAGAGAGCAGGGAGACATCGGTTTGCGCGGCCAGGGCGTTGAGCAATCCGACAAGATCCCCGGAGCTGTTAAAAATCGAATAGGCAAAGCCGTACGCCTTGCCCACCGGCTCGTTGATCTTTGTCAGACCGGAGGTGGTCGTGGACCCAGCGGTTGTGGAAAAATACTGGCTGTATTTGGAGCCGTTAATATTGAGCTTGTTGTTCTTCAAGGCCCATTCGATGCCGAACTCCCAGGAATCGTTGAGCGTCACCTCGGCCACCATCACCTCGATGAGCACCTGCTTGGGGAGATTGTCCAACTTTTCCAAGAGCTTGAGCAGGCGGATATAATCCGCCCTTTCCGCCCGGATCAAAATGATGTTGCGTCCATCATCCGGCAGCAGGCTTGGCTCCCCGCCAAATTGAAGGCTGGTCGCGTTTTTGCCGCCCCGCTTGCCCATACCGGTCCGCGCCGAAGCAGACTTGCCAGTGCCCGGCGCGTCAAACCCGGTGTCCGTCTTCAACCCGGAGGATGTCGGCCCGGTCAGGCTCTTGCCCTGCGTGTCCCCGCTGCCGCTCGACAACGTGGACTTGTTCAGCCCTGCTCCGATTTCCGGCTCAAGGCCCGTTTTCATCCGCTCGGCAACCGGGGCTTCCCCTCCTGAGATAAAGGCGTTTACCAGGGCAGCCAGCTCCGAAGCCACCGAGTTGCGCACGTTATAGAGATAGACCGGGTCGCGGCCCTCGGCGGGGACGACATCCAGCTCCCTGATCCAGCGGTCGGTGCTGTCCAGCAGCTGTTCGCTCTTGCTGATCAGCAGCAGGGAGTTGACCCGCTCCAGGGCGATGATGGAAACCGCCTCGTGCTCCTTGGGGTTGACCGCCATGGCGGAGAGGATTTCCTGCAGCTCGTCCCGCAGGGTGAAGAGCGGCGCGTTTTCCACCCGGACCATGCGCACCTTGAGCGCCGCAAGCGGCGAGATATCCAGGCGGGAGAGGACGCTGACGATGTCCAGCACCTTGCCCTCGAAATCGCTGACAATGAGGGTGTTCTGACTGGCGAGATTGTAGATGGTGCCGACCTCGGAGAGATAGGGCTCCACCAGTTTCTGGGCCTCGGCCGAGGCGAGATGCGCCACGGGCAGCACCTGCACCACCAGCCGCGAGGAGGCCTTAAGCGACCCGGACTCGCCCGGCCCGTAAATCTGCTGGGGCACGCCGCCCTTGGAGGGGTGGATGGAATAATAATCGCCCTCGTTGCGCACATCGAGCCCGTTGATGTGCAAAATCTTCTGGAAAACCCCGAACAACTGATCCTTGGGGATCTTCTGGGCGGAATGAATATTGACGCTGCCCTTGACCTTGGGATCGACGATGTAATTGATGCCAAGGGTTTCGGAGATGACCTGGATGAATTCGTAGATATCGGCGTTGTCAAAGTTAAGCAAAATCCCGTCCGCCGGCTCGGCCTTGCGCGGCTTTACCCCGGCCTGATTCTTTTGCCCCTCGGGCGTGGGGGCTGCGGAAACGCTCATGTCCTTGATCCGGGGCGGGGCGGCGGTTTCCTTGCCCGGCTCTTGGGCCTGATTTTGTGCCGGGGTCCTCACGATCTGGTCGTTGATTTCCTTGAGATCAACCCAGGGCCGGGTGGCCGGGGGACTGCAGCCCTGACCGAGGATGAGCAGCAGGAGAACGAACAGGATATGGCTCTGGCGAGGCTTCATGGACGGATTCCCTTTTTTGTTCCGAAGTTTATCATCATTCTGGTGGCGGCTCCGGGCGTTTCCGCAGCGGGCGTTGTCGCAGTTCTTCGTCGCTCGGTGGAGGCTGAAGCTTGGGCTTCAACTGTTTTCGCGGCGCAGGAGCCTGCAACGGTTCCGTTATTTTTACGGCTGGAGAAGGGGCGAGAATCCGCGGTGCATTCTGCCCTGGCTCCGGAGGAACAGGAAGAGCCGCGGGTATCTGTCCGCTCTGTCCACGGTCTGCCAGGGGCATCGACCCCTGGCTCCGCTCTTTTGCCTTATCATATAATAATTTTGTTATCTTCTGGCCATCCCGGCTGAAGGTGATTTTTTCCGGCAGGATCTCCGTGACCTTATAGCCGTTCACCGTATCCCCGACCGTAACCCGCAAAAAGCCTTGTTTCTGGCCCCCACCCCCGCCAGCGGAGTCCGGCGGGCCGCCCAGCGCATAACTGAGCAGCGCCCTCGGGTTGGTGTCGGTGATGATGGAACCGCTGTAATGAATCTTGTCGATGGCCACGTTCGCGGCATTCTGGGCTCCGCTTTTCCCGCCTCCACCGGCAAAGCTGCGCTCGGCATTGAAGATATAGCCCTGATTGAGATCAGGCACGTCGCCGGAGACCGTCGGTTGCAAACTCTGGATTTTTCCGGGCAGCGGGGCCTGGGGCGAGCCCTCTTTTTTTCGCGTGGCCGTAAGGCTCTGCAGAGGGTCATCCCGCCAGACCGAGACTAATCCCCAGGCCTGAGCCAACAGCACCAGCAGAAGCGCAACCGCCATGGCGAGCCGGGTCGTCATATCGCCTCACCACCTTCCTTGCCGATCTTGTAATACCCGCGGACATCCAGGGATATCTTCAGCACCCCGGGCTTAAATGGCTTGATGGTAAGGCTTTCGATCCGGAAAAAGTGCTTGCTCGAATAGCGGCTGTGCAAAAACCGGCCAAGATCGTTGAGCGTGCCGGACATCCGCATCTTGATGGCGATCTCCCCGTGTTCCTTGCGATCGCCCCCGCTCCCTTCGCCTGCCCGCACCGGCTGGATGAACTCCGGCTCAAGCCCGGCGTTGCTCACCTCCGATTGCAGCATGATCTGCATGGCCGAGGCGACCTTCTCTTCGTTTTCGCCCTGGAAGAGAAAGGATTCCAGCTGCTGTTGCCGACGGGCCAGCAGGGCGGCCCGATCCTCCAGCTCCGGCAGCCGCTGGACCGCCTCGCGGTATTGCGCCAGCATGGCCATGCGGTCCTCAAGTTCCGCCTGGCGGGAATCGAGATAATCCCAGGCCCAGCTGCCGAGATTGGCGGCCAGCAGCACCGCCGCCACCCCAGCGAGGAGATGCCGCCGGTCGAACCGGTGGATGAACTCCATGATCTGGTTCACGGCAGGGTGATCTCCATCTGGAAATAATTTTTGTTGTTGCGGCGGCTGGTTGACTTGAGGCTCACCTCGCCCAGCCCCTGCAGGCTGGTGGACATCTCGCCCATATCGTCCGCATACCCGTCGAGATAGAGGATGGCCGCCTCTTTCTTTTCCATCCGGAGTTGCTCAAGGTAGGCCGAAGGCGGGAGCCTATTGGTCAGGTTGCTCAAAAGGACAAGAAGGTCGGGGTTTTTGCCGATCTCCTCCAGTCTGGCGATTTCTTTTTGGCTGCGGTTTTCCTTGCTGCCCAGCCCGTTGATCTTTTTCATGGTCGGCTGGAGCTTAGCGATCTCCGCCTCAACCCGGTTGCTGGTGGAGTGGAAGCGGTACTCCTTCATGCCCAGCAGCAAAAACAGGGAAAGCACATTGAGCAAAGCCAACCCGGCAATCAGGACTTTGAAATAATCAGGACGCCGGTAGGGGGCGGGCAACAGATTAAAACCTTTGTCAAGAGGAACGTCGGTCAGCAGGGCCTCACCCTCGGCAAACCCGCTTTCCTCGGAAGCCCCTGGAAAATAGACCGTCTCGCAACCGCTCAGCTCCATGGCCTCGCCAACCGTGGGCAGGGATGGGCAGAGCAAACGCTGACGCAGACACCCATTGGCAAAGGTTAGGAGGGTGGCCATGGTGCCGGGCAACAGCAAGGCCCATTTTCTCTTGGCCTGGCTACGGCTTAGGTAACGCTGGCTCAGGGGGAACAGGCCGGTGAGGCTGTGGCCGCTTGCGGCCAACTCCTGCAAATGGGAGGCAACAGCCTCTTTCGGCACGGCGTACAGGGTGACGCGGGTTTCCTGTTTTCTTCGCTCGGTTTCGTAACTGAAAAAACAATCCTCCTGCGGAAAAGGCAGCAGCATGTCGAGCTGGTACCCGATGGCCTGCTTGACACCCGCCCCCTTCACCGGCAGAGTGAAC
>JBAZSA010000138.1:0-6421 GCA_041662645.1 Desulfurivibrionaceae bacterium | reverse complement strand
ATTGACCCAGCCGGCCGCCATCTGCTGGCCGGCGATCTGGGCGATGCGGATGGGGCCGCCCAGTTCGCTGGCCGGGACCACCTTCTGGATGATCTTGACAATGCCCAGGAGGGTAATCTTGATCAGGGTCCAGGTGTGCAAAGCCCCGGTCTGGAGCGCTTCGAGGGGAGAAATATGGATCAGTTCGTCGGCGACCCGGATGCCGAGCATGTAGCGGGTGTCGATTACCTCGCCGAAGATATTTTTGTCCTGCTCCATTGTGGGCTGGCCGGTAAGGGTCAGGGTTTGGCCGCTCCGCTGGACCAGAAGAGTCACGGGATTTCCGCCGTTGATCTTGATGAGGCGCGCGACATCGGTCCATTTCTTGACCGGGGCATCGTTGATGCTCAGGATAAGATCGTTTGGCTTGAGTCCGGCCTTGTCCGCCGGGGAATCCACGGTGACCCCGCCGATTCTAGCCTCGTTGACCGGCTGGGAAATGCCCATGGCTGCAAAGATGGAAGAAAAAAGCAGGACTGCGAACAGGAGATTGAAGAGCGGCCCTGCTAAAACCACCACAAAGCGCTGCCAGATGGCCTTATGTGAAAAGGAAAATTTTTCCTGGCCGCTGGCCACCTCATCGGTGAGGCTTTCGCCGTACATTTTCACGTAGCCGCCCAGGGGAAAGGCGCTCAGCAGGTATTCGGTGTCACCCACGGTGCGGCCAAACACCTTGGGGCCGAATCCCAGGGAGAATTTGAGCACCCGGATGCCGAACAGTTTGGCGCAGAGAAAATGGCCGAATTCGTGGATAAAGATCAGGGGGCCAAGGACGAGGATAAAGGCAAGGATAGAGTTCATGGTCTCTTCAGATGGTTAAGGGTGTGTGCCCGGGCGGTAGCTCCGGACTGAGAACGTCTTTGCCAAGGCGTTGTTGGGTTTGCATTCGCAGGGCCTCGATAATCGAGGCCGCCTGCATCCGGGCGGCAAGATCGGCGTCAAGGATGGCGGTCAGGCTGGCCGCCTCTTCCCTGGGCAAGCGGCTCACTGTTTCCGCAACCACCAGGGCGATTTCCGGAAAGCGGATGGTGCCAGCGAGAAAGGCCTCCACCGCCACTTCGTTGGCGGCATTGAGCACGGCGGGCAGGCTGCCGCCCCGCTTGCACACCTGATAGGCAAGTTTCAGGCCGGGGAATTTTTCAAAATCCGGGCGGGAAAAACTCAAATCCGAGGCCTGTGCCAGGTTGAGGCGGGGCAGATTCATCCGCAACCGTTCCGGATAGGACAAGGCGTAGGCGATGGGGATGCGCATGTCCGGAACCCCCAGCTGGGCGACCACCGAGCCGTCAACGTATTCCACCATGGAGTGGACAATGCTCTGCGGGTGGATGAGCACCTCTATGTCCTCGACTGCGATATCAAAAAGCCAGCGGGCCTCGATGACTTCCAGCCCTTTGTTCATCAAGGTGGCGGAGTCGATGGAGATCTTTTTGCCCATCTCCCAGTTGGGGTGATTCAAAGCCTGTTCCTGGGTGACTGCCCAGAGATCGCGTTCGGCCAGATTGCGGAACGGCCCGCCGGAAGCGGTGAGGATGAGCTTGCTGACATCCGCTTTTTTCCCGGCCTCCAGCGCCTGGGCAATGGCGCTGTGTTCGCTGTCAATGGGCAGCAGGGTTACCTTGCTCCGTTTTACCGCTGCCATGACCAGATGGCCGGCCATGACCAGGGTTTCCTTGTTGGCCAGGGCGATATTTTTCCCGGCTTCAATGGCAGCCATGGTGGGGATGAGGCCAGCTGCGCCGACGATTGCGGAAACAACCGTGTCCGCGCCAGGCAGGGTGGCAACGGCAATATTGCCTTCCTTGCCGGTCAGAATCTTATCAGCCCAGCCAGGGGGAAGGCTTTGGACCAGTTCGCCCGCAAGTTTCGTGTCGCCGAGGGAGACTTTTTCCGGATTGAAGGCTTCTATCTGTTCGCGCAGCAGGCGGCCATTGGTGCCGGCGGCCAGCCCCACAATGCGGAAGCGTCCGGGAAACTGGCGCACTACTTCCAAGACATTGCGGCCAATCGAACCTGTTGAGCCAAGCAGGGAGATATTTTTCATGGGTTCTTCTGTTCTCTTGAAAAATGACGGTCAGCAGGGGATTGCAACCGTATGGCTTACATTATGCACAGCTTTGTTCCCACATACAGCAGATAATACAGCACTGGCGCGGTGAGCAGCAGAGAATCGATGCGATCCAGCAATCCGCCGTGTCCTGGGAGAATGCTGCCGGAATCCTTCACGCCAAAGGCGCGCTTGATGACCGATTCGGAAAGATCCCCTGCCGCGCCGAGGCAGCCCAGCAGGCCAACGATGAGGCATATCCAGAGCAGGCCTTGCTCGGGCAGGAAAAGTGCCGGACGAGCAAGGCGGCGCCAAGGCTGCCAGCCAGGCCGCCGACAAAGCCTTCCCAGGTTTTCTTGGGGCTGATGGCCGGGCAGAGCTTGTGCTTGCCGAATTTGCTGCCGGTATAGAAGGCTGCGGTGTCCGAGGCCGCGGTGATGGCGGTGAGCAGCAGCAGCCAGGCGCGGCCCTGCGGCAGGCCCATGAGCAGGATCAGGTGGGCGCTGCACAGGCCGAGGTAGAGGTAGCCAAATCCTCCGCGGCTGATAATTTCGTAGGGATGGGTAAAGGTTGCATACCGCAAAAGGGTATAGAGCAGAAGGGCGATCAGCGAAAGGATCAGGCCGCAGAGCAGAAGGGCGGTGTCGCCGGAATATGCGCCGAACAGAGGCAACAGGCCGAAAAGGATAAGAGGGACTTTCGTCTGCCTGTTGAGATCGGGCAGGACAATGGTCAGGTACTCTGCCAGCGCCACCCCGGCCAAACCGGTGATGATCAGCCAGAATAACGGGAACGGCCCCATGGAAAGGAGGAGCAGCCAGGCGGCAGAAGCCAGAACACCGGTAATGAGTCGTTTCATACTGTTCCTGTCATAGCCCGATTCAGCGGCATATGATCAATGGCCGGGAGGCTGCTCCGCCTGTTCGCCTGTTTTGCCAAAACGCCGCTGCCGTTTCTGGAAATCCAGAATGGCATGCAGCAGATCTTTTTTCCTGAAATCCGGCCAGAGAATCTCCGTGAAATAGAGTTCCGCATAGGATGCCTGCCACAGGAGGAAGTTGCTCAACCGTGTTTCCCCTCCGGTGCGGATCAGCAGGTCGGGGTCTGGCAGGCCAGCAGTGTACAGGTGCTGTTCCAGGAACGCTTGGTCAATCTCCTCGGGGTTCAGGGCCCCATCCATGCATTTTTTGGCAATTGCCTGCACGGCCTGGGTAATTTCACTCCTGCCGCCATAACTCAAGGCGAGATTGAGAATCAGCCCTGTATTGTCTGCGGTTTCCCGGATCACCCGTTCCAGAACCTCGCGGACTTCCGGGGGGATGCGGTCTTTCTGGCCAATGCAGCGCAGGCTCACATTGTTATGGACCATGGTGGCCAGTTCACTTTCCAGAAAACTCTTCAGCAGTCCCATGAGGGCCTGAACTTCGAGGGGCGGGCGTTTCCAGTTTTCCGTGGAAAAGGCGTACAGGGTAAGCACGCCGATGCCAAGTTCCCGGGCGGCGCGAACGATATCCTGTACGGATTCGACCCCGGCCTTGTGCCCCATAATGCGGGGTTTGCCCTGCTGTTGGGCCCAACGGCCATTGCCGTCCATGATGATGGCGATATGGCGGGGCAGGGCTGCGGTGTCAAGCTTGGGCATGGGAACTGTCTCGATTTTCAGCGGATTACAGCTTGCAACCGGTTGAAGCAAGGAGGGTCAGGGAGGGGGTATTTAAACCGCCATGACCTCTTTTTCTTTTTCCGCCATGATTTCATCGATCTGTTTGATGAACCTGTCGGTGGCGTGTTGGGCCTCATCCTGCAGCTTGAAAAAGTCGTCTTCCGGGATTTCTTTGTTGTTTTTCTGTTTCTTCAGGACATCGATGGCCTCGCGTCGCAGATTGCGAGCGGCAACCCGGTGCTCCTCGCTGATCTTTTTGACGTTTTTCACCAGCTCCTTGCGCCGTTCCTCGGTGAGCTGCGGGATGGAGATCCGGATCATCTTGCCGTCGCTGGATGGATTGAGGCCCAGATCAGAAGAGAAGATGGCCTTCTCAATGGCGGGCAGGAGTTTGGTGTCCCAGGGCTGGATGACCAGCATCCTGCTTTCCGGAATGGTCACGGAGCCGACCTGATTAAGCGGCATGGGCGTGCCGTAGGCCATTACCTTTACCCCATCGAGCAGAGAGGTGGTGGCACGGCCGGTCCGGATCTTGGTGAGGTCTCGCTTGAAGGCCTCGATATTGGCCGTCATTTTTTCGGTCAGGCCGTCGATAATTTCACTCATTGTCCTCTCCCTGTATCAAGGTGCCGATCTGTTTTCCGCAGATGGCTTTCTTCATATTGCCGGGGATATTCATGTCAAAAACCATGATGGAGGTGTTGTTGTCCATGGCCAGCGAGATTGCCGCCGCATCCATGACCTTGAGCCGCCGCTGCAGAACCTCGCTGAAGCTGAGTCGGGAAAACTTGACCGCCTCCTTGTGCTTGAGAGGGTCCTTGTCGTAGACGCCATCGACCCTGGTGGCCTTGCAGATCAGCTCGGCATTGATCTCCAGACCCCGGAGCACGGCGGCCGTATCGGTGGTGAAGTAGGGGTTGGCTGTGCCTGCCCCGAAGATCACGACTCTTCCTTTTCGCAGATGATGCACTGCCTTTTGCCGGGAATAGGGTTCGCAGACCGTGAGCATGGGGATGGCGGAAAGAACCCTGGCCGGGATGCCTTTTCTTTCCAGGGCGTCCTGCAGGGCCAAGGCATTGATGACCGTGGCCAGCATACCCATGTTGTCGGCGGCGGCCCGGTCCATGCCGGTGGAAGCGCCGGATACCCCCCGGAAGATGTTGCCCGCGCCGATGACCAGGCTGGTTTCCACCTTGAGATCCACAAGGGTCTGGATCTCCGTGGCGAGGTAGTCAAGCACCTTGGTGCTGATGCCGAAAGCGGCGTCGCCCATAAGGGCTTCGCCGCTCAGCTTCAGAAGAACTCTGGAGTATTTAGGGGCCGTCAAAGAATTATCCATGTTTTTCTGGTTATTCATTTACGGCCGCTTATGCCGTTTTTTTATATTTACTACCAAGGCTATTTGTCAGCCACGGCTTGGCTTTGGTCACGATCAGCTCATCGAAAGGGTTGTGGAAACAGCCTTATGCGCCAACCTGAAAACGGGCAAAACGTTTGATGCTGATGTTCGCGCCAAGTTTGGCCGCAATTTCCTTGATGAGGTCCTGGATGGAGATATCGGGGTTCTTGACGAACTTTTGCTCCAGCAGGCAGCTCTCGGCAAAGAAGCGATCCATCTTGCCGCCCACCATCTTTTCGGCGATGTTCGCGGGCTTGCCGGAGTCGATGGCCTGCTGGATGAAGATGTTGCGCTCACGCTCCGCCAGGTCGGCGGGGACTTCGTCGCGGCTGATGGAGACAGGGTTAGCCGCGGCAACATGCATGCAGATGTTCTTGGCAAACTCGCTGAAATCAGCGTTCTTGGCAACTGCGTCGGTATCGCAGGCCAATTCGACCATCACGCCCAATTTGCCGCCGGCATGGATGTAGGTTTCAACCAAGCCTTCGTTGAATTTGACGAAGCGTTTAACCCCGCTGTTCTCGCCGAGCTTGGCCACCATTTCGTTGAGCATGTCCTGAATGGTGAGTGCGGGATTTTTGACAAATTTCTGTCCCAAAAGCTCGTCGGTGGTAGTGGCTGTGCCCTCTGCAACCTGCATGGTGACATTCTTGGCGAAATCGATAAAGGCATCGCTTTTGGCGACAAAATCGGTCTCGCAGTTTACCTCAACCATGACGCCCATCTTGCCGTCGGCCTGGATGTAGGTTTCCACCAAACCTTCGCTGGTTGCCCGTCCTGCACGTTTCTGGGCAACAGCCAGACCTTTCTGCCGGAGCAGATCGATGGCCTTTTCCATGTCGCCGCTGGTTTCGGTCAGGGCCTTTTTGCAATCCATCATCCCCGCGTTGGTTTTGTCGCGGAGCTCTTTTACCATTTGACTTGTAATATTCACGGTTCTACCTTCATGTTCTCGTGTGATCTGGAAGCGTCCCTCTAGCGAAATTTCCCGGCTGGCTCAGGGAGCCGAGCCGGGGCGCGTATCAGAGAGCTGGTTATTCGTCGCCTTTTGCAGCAGCAGCCTTGGCTTCGGTGTCCTTGTCGGTGGCGGCCTGGTGGGCTGTGGCAAGCTTTTCCTGGCCACTCAACACGGCATCGGCCATTTTTGAGGCAATCAGCTTGATGGAGCGGATGGCGTCGTCGTTGCCGGGGATCAGATAGTCGATGCCACGGGGATCACAGTTGGTGTCGATCAGGGCGACCACCGGAATGCCGAGGCGGTTGGCCTCTTCGA
>JBAZSA010000137.1:4606-6434 GCA_041662645.1 Desulfurivibrionaceae bacterium | reverse complement strand
GATGGGCGCGAGCTTGCCGTCTTCGATCTTGCCGATGGTCACCAGATTCGAGACCATGCGCACCGCCCGGTCGCACCCCATCTGGGCCGACTCCAAAAACTCCCGGTTTTCCCCGGAAACGGTGTAGGAGAGGATATCAAGATTGGCCACCACCTCGGAAAGCGGGCCCTTGAGGTCATGGATCAGCATGCGGGAGAGTTCGGCGCGCAAGGTCTCCTGGTGCCGCAGCTCCTGGTTGCGTTGCCGGAGGGTGCGTTGCTGGCGCCGGAGATCCTGTTGCAGGTTTTCCTGGACAAGCAACGAGAGGATGACGCTGCTGAAATCGAAAAGCCGGGTGATGTCTTCCTTGAGCAGATCCCGGTCCCCTATCTTGTCGGTCACATTGATGACGCCGAGCACCTTGTCCTTATGAAGGATCGGCATGGACAGCAGCGAATTGCGCCGGTAGTTGCCGCGGCACTGTCCGCCAAAACGCTTATCCTTACAGATGTCCTTGATAAACAGCGGCTCCTGGTGCCTGGCCACCCATGAGGCCACGGAACGCTCATCGTCAAGGGTTTGCTCATGACCGATGATCTCGGCACGGCTCGCCGCCCGGACCACCAAATATTTCTTGCGCTCAAGCACCATGAGGGAGCCCTGCTCCACCCCCAGATATTCCAGGATAACCTTGAGAATCCGGCCAAGACGCGCGGAATAATCAAGGTGCCGGGTGTTGATCACCCCTGAAATCCGGGAAAAACTGTCCAGGAGCCGGTTGGCCAGCTCAAGATCCCGCAGCTCTTTCTTTCCACCCTTCACGGCAACCCCTTTCCCCTTAGAGATTAGTCGGCAATACCCTGGTTCCTTTGGAAAATCATTGTGCCTTTCCATGGTAGCACAAAAAAAACAGCTGGGTAAAGCGGCAACTGGCGGCTATTCCCACTCGATGGTTCCCGGCGGCTTGCCGGTCACATCGTAGACCACCCGGGAGATGCCGCGTACCTCGTTGACGATCCGCCGGGAGACATGGTCGAGGAACTCGTAGGGAAGATGGGCCCAGCGGGCGGTCATGAAATCCAGGGTCTCCACGGCCCGCAAGGCAACCACATGGGCGTACTGGCGATTGTCGCCGACCACGCCCACGGATTTCACCGGGAGGAACACGGTGAAGGCCTGGGAAACCTTGTCATAAAGCTCGTTCTTGCGCAGCTCCTCGATGAAGATCTCATCGGCCAAGCGCAGGGTGTCGGCGTAGTCCTTGCGCACCTCGCCCAGGATACGCACCCCGAGACCCGGTCCCGGAAAGGGATGGCGGTAGACCATCTCGTAGGGCAACCCAAGCTCGACGCCGATGGTGCGGACCTCGTCCTTGAACAGCTCGCGCAGGGGCTCCACCAGCCCCAATTTCATGTACTCGGGCAACCCGCCCACGTTGTGGTGGCTCTTGATCACCTTGGCCTTGCCGGTTTTAGCCCCGGCCGATTCGATGACATCCGGGTAGATGGTGCCCTGGGCCAGCCACTTGGCATTGGCGAGCTTTTCCGCCTCTTCCTCGAAAACATTGATAAAGGTGTTGCCGATGATCTTGCGTTTCTGTTCCGGCTCTTCCACGCCCTTGAGCCCATCGAGAAACAGTTGCTCCGCGTCCACCCGCAGCACCTTGACTCCCATGTGCTTGGCAAAGGTGGTCATGACCTGATCGCCCTCGTGGAGCCGCAACAAGCCGTTGTCCACGAAGACACAGGTGAGCTGGGTGCCGATGGCCCGGTGCAGCAGGGCTGCGACCACCGAGGAGTCAACCCCGCCGGAAAGCCCGAGCAGCACTTCGTCTTCGCCCACCTGGCTT
>JBAZSA010000137.1:0-4596 GCA_041662645.1 Desulfurivibrionaceae bacterium | reverse complement strand
AACCTGCTTGATGGCATTGTCGATGATATTGCTCGGCGTCCACAAACGGCCGCAGCCGCAAATCTCGTGCACAAAACGCTCGATGATCCGCTGGCCCTGGCGGGTATGGGTCACTTCCGGATGGAACTGGAGGCCGTAAAAGTTGCGGGTCTCGTCCGCCATGCCGGCCATGGGCGCGCTGTCGGTCTCGCAGATAACCACGAAACCCTTGGGCAGCTTGTTGACCCGGTCGCCATGGCTCATCCAGACGTCGAGCAGCCCATACCCCTCGGGACTGGCGTGATCCTCGATGTCGGCGAGCAGCCGGGAGTGGTTCCGGGCCCGCACCTGGGCATAGCCGTACTCCCGGTGGGCGGAGGGTTCCACCTCGCCGCCCAGCTGGGCCGCCATGGTCTGCTGGCCGTAGCAGATGCCGAGCACCGGCACGCCCAGGGTGAAAACCACCTCAGCGGCGCGGGGGGTCTCGGCCTCATGCACCGATTGCGGCCCGCCCGAGAGGATGATCCCGTTGGGCTTGAAATCCCGGATCTCGTCTGCGGTCATGTCCCAGGGGTGGAGTTCACAATACACCCCGGCCTCCCGCACCCGCCGGGCAATGAGCTGGGTGTACTGGGAACCGAAATCAAGAATCAGTATCTTTTCGCTATGGATATCCATTGTTTTACCTTTGTCCAGGGTCACGGAACGGGGCGCCATGCCAGATATTTTCAGCCCAACCGGTAATTCGGGGCCTCTTTGGTGATGATCACGTCATGAACATGGCTTTCCTTGAGCCCTGCGGCGGTGATCTTGACAAACTTCGCCTTCTGACGCAGCTCCTCGATGGTGGCCGCGCCAAGATAGCCCATGCCGGAACGCAGACCGCCCATGAGCTGATAGATCATGTCGGAGAGCGGCCCCCGGTAGGGCACCTTGCCTTCGATACCCTCGGGCACGAACTTGGCCTGATTTTCCACCCCTTCCTGGAAGTAGCGGTCGCTGGAACCCTGCTTCATGGCGCCGAGCGAGCCCATGCCCCGGTAGCCTTTGTAGGTTCGCCCCTGGTACAAAAAGGTCTCGCCGGGGGACTCGTCGGTGCCGGCAAAAAGGCTGCCGATCATCACCACCCGGGCCCCGATGCCGATGGCCTTGGCAACCTCGCCGGAGTACTTGATCCCGCCGTCGGCGATCACCGGAATGCCGAACTTTTCCGCGGCCTTGGAGCAGTTATAAATCGCGGTCATCTGCGGCACCCCGACCCCGGCCACGATGCGGGTCGTGCAGATGGAGCCCGGCCCAACCCCGACCTTGACGCAATCGGCTCCCGCCCGGATCAGGGCCTCGGCCCCTTCCGCCGTGGCCACGTTGCCGGCGATGACCTGCAGCTCGGGGAAGGCGTCCTTGATTCGGGTCAGGGCGTTCAAGATATTGCGGGAATGGCCGTGGGCGGAGTCGAGAACCACCACATCCACCCCGACGTTGATCAATTTTTCCACATGCTCCAGGGATGAATTCACGCCGATGGCCGCGCCCACCCGCAACCGCCCCAGGTCATCCTTGGCGGCATTGGGATATTTTTTCACCTTTTCGATATCCTTGATGGTGATCAACCCCTGCAGGTTGCCCTCGTCATCCACCACCAGGAGTTTTTCGATCCGATGCTCGTGGAGCAACGCCTTGGACTGCTCCAGGGTGATGCCGGCCTTGGCGGTCACCAGGTTCTTGCTGGTCATGACCTCCCGGACCAGCAGATCCTCGTCGGAAACAAAGCGCAGGTCGCGGTTGGTGACGATACCCACCAGCTTGGTGCCCCGCAGGACCGGCACCCCGGAGATCCGGTAGTTGCGCATGATCTCGTTGACCTCGCGCACGGTCTGGTCGTCGTTCACCGTGATCGGGTCGATGACCATGCCCGACTCGGATTTTTTTACCTTGCGCACCTCGCGGACCTGTTCTTCCACGCTCATGTTCTTATGGATAATCCCGATCCCGCCCTCCCGGGCCATGGTGATGGCGGCCCGGTGCTCGGTAACCGTATCCATGGCCGCGCTGACCAAGGGGATATTCAGGGTGATCGACTTGGTCAGCATCGTGGCCAGGTTCACCTCGGTGGGCAGCACTTCGGACGCGGCTGGCACCAGGAGCAGATCATCAAAGGTATAGGCGTGTTCGATTGTATCGAGTGACATCAGCGGACTCCCTCAAAAAAATTATGGCAGGTGTGCGCCTCGTGTGCCAAGGCGACCCGTGATACTAGGATACTGGAGCGCCACCTGAAAAACGGGCGGCAAAAAAAATATAGAGTCTTCACTATAGAAAACTTTCAATCCGAAGGTCAATGGCGAGTTTGCAGCAAAGCGCATCTGCCCGTACCTTTAGCCGCGCGCTGCCCCGCTCAGGAGAATGCCCTCCAACAACCCGGCATCACTCACCCGCACTGGGCTTGCCAGCGCCTGCTGCAGTTCCTGCAAAATCAACGCCCCAGCCAGGATAATCTCCCCGCGCCCGTCAGCCAAGCCGGGCAGACCATTGCGCTGCCGAGGCGAAATGGCGGCCAAGCTGGCAACCAGATCATGCAGCCCTTCCTGGCGCAGGATATAATTCTGGACCCGGTGGGCATCATAGCGCTTAAGTCCCAGAGCGAGAGCTGCCAAGCTGGTCGCGGTCCCGCCGGAGGCAATCAGCAACGAAATTTGCCCTGCCACTTTCTCTTGGGCCATACTCCGGAGAGCCGGGGCAAGGGTAGCCCTGATCTTCTCGCGCATGGCCTCGCAATCCGCACCGGATTCCTCGCTTAGACCCACCGCGCCCAAGGGCAGGCTCATGACCCAGGGCTTGCTTCCGGCTGTCCCCTGGAGAATGACCTCGGTGCTGCCCCCGCCCACATCCACCAGCAGCAAGGGGTAGCGGGGCCCCTCTGCAGGCAGGCCGGAAAGCGCCCCCAGCAAGGCAAGGCGGGCCTCCTCCTCGCCGGAAAGCACCTCGACCCGAACCCCGATCAGGGCCTCACCCCGCTGGAGAAAATCCTCCCGGTTGGCAGCCTTGCGCACCGCATGGGTGGCGCAGGCCCGCACATGCCGCACAGGGTAGGGGGCCATTTTCCGGGCAAACCGTGCCAGGGCCGCATCGGCCCGCAGCATGGCTGCAGGCGTAAGCACGCCGTTCACGCCAAGCCCTTCGCCCAAACGGACCGTGACCAGATCCTGGGCCAGGGGGTGCAGGCGCCCTTCTTCCACCTCGGCCACCAGCAAACGGAAGCTGTTGGTCCCGATATCCATGCCGCAGGCTATGGTCATCCTGGCCTCCCTGTCACCGCTTCGCTGTCACCGCTTCGCTGTTGCGTTTTGGTGGGGTGTCCCGTACAATATAAAGGAAGAATATCAATGCTCATAAGGGGTTAGCCTCTGCCACCCCATATCCCCAAAAAAGGATCATCGCGTGATACTTGCCATCAATCCGGACAACCCGCAGCCCCGCCTGATCCAACAGGCGGCGGAGGCCCTGCGCAAAGGGGCGGTGATCTGCTACCCCACCGACACGGTCTACGGCATCGGCTGCGACATGTTCAACCAAAAGGCTATCAAGCGGATCCATCAAATAAAAAAGAGGCCGATACACCAGCCTTTCAGCTTCATGTGCTCAAGCCTCAAAAACGTCAGCACCTATTGCCATGTGTCCAACATGAGCTACAGGATCATGAAAAAAGATCTGCCCGGGCCTTACACCTTTATTCTCCAGGCGGCAAAGCTGGTGCCCAAGATCATGCTCAGCCGGCAGAAAACCGTGGGGATCAGGGTGCCGGACAACGGTATCTGCCTGGCGCTCATCGAGGCGCTGGGCAACCCGATGCTCAACACCAGCGCCATCCTGGATCCGGATGATCCGCCCATATGCGAGGCCTTCGAGATCGAGGAGCGATTCGGCAAACAGGTGGATATCATCATCGACGGCGGCACCGTATATCCGGAGCCGTCATCGGTGGTGTCCCTGATCGGCGATACCCCGGAGGTGCTGCGTCAGGGCAAGGGTGATACCGGCCATTTCTGACCCCAGAACTAAGCGCTCACAGGTGCCGCAGATACAGCGTCTCAATTGTCGGCAGAAGGGCCGGCAAAGAGGCCTGTTCGCTTTACATTAGAGCGGGCAGGGCGAATGACAGCAGCGTAGCGGCGGAGCAGAGGCGGTGCCCTGTGAGCGCTTACCCTGCTTACTTCCCGTTCTGGATCAGGGCGTCTTTCAGCGATTTGCTCATGGTGAAGTGCAGATTCTTGCGGGAGGTAATCTTCATGACCTTGCCGGTCCTGGGGTTCTTGGTGGTCCGCGCCTTGCGCTGACGCACGGAAAAACTGCCAAAGCCGCGGATCTCGACGCGCCGGTCCTCGGCCAGGGCCTCCACTATGGTGTCCAGCATGATATCAACGGCCTGGCTCACATCCTTTTTCAGATACGCGCCCATCTCTTCGGCCACCGCATTTACCAAATCCCTTTTCAACATCGTTTGATACACTCCTATCGCAAGGTCCCTGTCCATTCATAGGCCAGAAGCGGACCAGATAAACCTGTCTGCTGTAACAGCGATTCACTATTTTTTCCGGTCAACAGCCGCAGGAAGGAAAA
>JBAZSA010000136.1:5234-6497 GCA_041662645.1 Desulfurivibrionaceae bacterium | reverse complement strand
ACTGCGCCTGCAAGTGCGACTGAACGAAATCATCCCCGGGGATGCCGGGTAATCAAGACCATGGCATCCCCGTAGCTGTAAAATCTGTACCCCTTCTCCACCGCTTCTTCGTACGCCGCAAGAATCCGCTCCCGTCCCACCAGGGCGCTGACCAAAAACAACAGAGATGACTGCGGCAGATGGAAGTTGGTGATCAGGTTGTCCACCACTCTGAATTGATAGCCCGGGTAGATATACAAGTCGCAAAACCCGCTGCGGGCGCAAACCCGCCCCGTGTCCTTGGCGGCAAACTCCAGGGCCCGAACCGAGGTGGTGCCCACCGCCCAAACCCTCCCCCCTGTTGCCCTTGTTTCGTTGACCAACACGGCTGTCTCTTCGGAGACCTTAAGATATTCGGCGTGGATCGCATGCTCCCGGATATCCTCGACCCGCACCGGGGCAAAGGTTCCATACCCGACATGCAGGGTGACCTGGGCAATGCGTACCCCTTTCGCCTGAATCCTCGCCAGAAGTTCGGGGGTAAAATGGAGCCCTGCGGTGGGCGCTGCCACGGCGCCGGGATTTTCGGCATACACCGTTTGATAGCGTTGACGGTCGTCCTCGCTCTGCCCTTCTTCCCTGCGGATATAAGGCGGCAGGGGCATCTGTCCGTGCTCTTCGAGAAGCCGAGCCAAATCTCCCCTAAAACGCAAGACAACCCGCACCTTGCCGTCGGGGAGCAACTCCCGCACTATACCGAACAAATTCTCCGAAAAAAGCAACTTTCCTTCCGGCTGCGGCCGCTTGGCGCTTTTCACCAGCCCCACCACCTCGGCTTGCTGCCAGCCATCCGTATCTCCGCTGCCGGAATCCGGTTCCGGAACCGGGTATGCCAGGATCAACAGCTCCACCTTACCGCCGGTTTCCTTTCTGCCCAGCAACCGGGCCGGAAAAACCCGAGTGTTGTTGACCACCAGAAGATCTCCCGGAGCAAGATAGTCACTGAGGTCGGCAAATTGATGGTCCCTGGTCTCACCGGTCAGGCAATCCACCACCAGCAAACGGGAAGAATCACGGCGGGTTAGGGGATGCTGGGCGATATTCTCCTCGGGCAGGACGAAGTGATAGGAGGCTAGAAAAAAATCAGCGTTGCTGGCCATGGATTCCATTTGAGTTTACTGGCACGGGAAGGAGAGAAAAACCGGAGGAGCCGAACCCTGGGTCAGGGAAACAGTCCGGTTCGCTGGGTGAGATAGCAGAGCAGCAGGCCAAGGCCCAAGGCAA
>JBAZSA010000136.1:0-5224 GCA_041662645.1 Desulfurivibrionaceae bacterium | reverse complement strand
GGCGGGCATCTGGCCGATTCGCGCCAGCCACCGCTGCATGGCCTCGGGAAAGAGAACATAGGGAATCGCTTCCAAAACAAAAAACAGACCCAAGACGGTGACAAGAAGTTTCATGGCCGCACCCTACCAGCTGGCCACCGTTTTTTCAAGACCAGGATGATCAACGAATTGCATCGCAAAAATCCAGCTTGCAAGCAGCTCATGGGCAGTTGACAATACGTAGTTTTTAAACTACAGTGAATCATGCTCGAAATAAAGCAAACAGCGACCTTTCAGAAATGGGAGCATGCCCTGAAAGACCGGCGCGCCAAAGCCGCCATCGCGGCGCGTATTTTCCGCCTCGCCAACGGTCTGGCCGGTGACGTGACTCCCGTGGGCCAGGGTATCAGTGAGCTACGTATCCACTATGGACCGGGTTATCGGGTGTACTTCCGGCAGCAGGGCCAGGAACTTATCATCCTGCTGTGTGGTGGCAACAAAGGCTCCCAAAACCGGGATATTGAAAACGCAAAACAACTCGCAAAAGAGTGGAGGGAATGATGAGCGAACCGCTTTACAACTACGACCCGGCTGCCGCGCTGGATAGCCCGGAAGCCATTTCCGTCTTCATGGCCGATGCCCTGGAAACCGGTGACACCGCCTACATCGCCAAGGCACTGGGTGTTGTCGCCCGCGCCAAAGGCATGACGGAGCTTGCCCGGGAAACCGGATTGTCACGGGAACAGCTTTACCGTTCTTTCAGCGAAAAAGGCAACCCAACTCTGAAAACCATGATCGCGGTGATGCGCGCGCTCGGCGTAGACATGACCGCCAAGATACATGCCTGACAGGACAAAGACTCCGGCGGTGATCGACAACCTTTCCGACCCGCTGGTGTGGGGGCACAAAGCAAGCCGCTAAACGTCAGCCGCCGGACACGTTAGTCAACTAATCAACAACGTCCCCTTTAAATGCCCTTACCACGGATGTCCCTAGTTTTCCCCTGTCTGGACAACTGGAGTCAACGCTTTAGATATAAAATCAGCATCCGCTCGAAGATATTGATTAAACCTGGGATTATGGTTGTCTTTTGGACGCCATAACCCAACTTCCCTTGAAGCGAACCCAAAACTTATGTATCTATAATCATTAGACATTTTAGGAAGAGAAAGATACAACCCTATTATTCCTCCGCCGAAAAGCAAATCAGACGCCGTGGCAAGTATTTTTTGAGAACTACGTTCGATTACGACCATTTCAGATAAATAAATCGGAGGATTCCACCAATATTCAACCCGCTTGGGGGGCATGAATACAAGAGCATATTCGCTTGTCACTTGTGAAACAATCTGACTCTTTCCGTTCGAAAAACAGCGACTAACAAATGGCTGGGTTCCGTGCTCGAAGTACTCAAAAGGTAGCTGTTTCTTATATTCATAAATAAAACAAATCCGATGATAAGGATTTTGCGTAATACCTTTTTCCTCCAATAAAAAGCCATCTGGTCGCGATTTAGGAAAAGATACAAAAGAAGGGGGGCGGACACTGGCGCACTGCTCTTGAAAAACCTTGTACCCAGCAAACACCCATGCGGCCGGAATTCCGATGACAATAACTGGAGCAATCCATTGAAAGGCAAAAATACCTGCCGTGAGATCAATCAGTTGTCCAATTTTAAACGCGATATACGCGATAAGTATCGGGAATACGATCAAAACCCCATAAATAATGACGACTGGTATCAGAAAAAGAATTACTTCCATGAAATTCAGTCCAGATCTTTGAAATTAATATAACGGTGTTCCCGAATCCTGAGAAGAACAACTAGACAAGGGAATTCCGGAATTCCGGGGACACCATATGAAACTCCCCGCACATGAAAATAATACTGGCTGCCTATCCTAGTAACGACGCGCCTTGTTTGTCAAAGGCTTTTTGTTAGGCAAAAAAACAGACATCCTCTTTGCGCCGAAACGAGTTTCGCAAACCGTTCCATGCGCTAACATGCGGTGCGGGTTAAAGAATGTCTCCAGGCATGTTGCCAGCCCGGCAAAAGATGGATGCAGGAAGAAAAGCAACCGTGTATAATCCCGCACCATGATAACCCGTAAAAAAACACGACAAATCAAGGTGGGCAACGTAACGGTGGGCGGAGACGCCCCCATTGCCGTGCAGTCCATGACCAATACCGACACCAGGGATGTGGCTGCCACCGTGGCTCAAATCGGGCGCCTCACCGAGGCGGGCTGCGAGATCATCCGGGTGGCGGTTTTGGATCTGGAGGCGGCTGCGGCCATCACCAAAATCCGGGAGCAGATCAGCATCCCGCTCATTGCCGATATTCATTTTGACGCACGCTTGGCCGTGGCCAGTATGGAGCACGGCGCCCAGGGCATCCGCATCAATCCCGGCAACCTCGGTGGCCCAGACAAACTGGCCCGTGTTGTCGCGGCGGCAAAACAGCACTGGGTGTCCATCCGGGTGGGGGTCAACTCCGGCTCGGTGGAAAAGGATATCCTGCAAAAACACGGGCACCCCACCCCGGACGCCTTGGTGGAAAGCGCCCTGCGCAATGTGCGTCTGCTGGAGGCCCTTGATTTTCACGAGATCAAGATCTCCCTCAAGTCCTCCGATGCCATGACCACGGTTGAATCCTACCGCCGCCTTTCCAGCCAGTGCGATTACCCCCTGCATCTCGGAGTCACCGAAGCGGGCGGCCTCATTGCCGGCACGGTCAAATCCAGCGTGGCCCTGGGCATCCTCCTCAACGAAGGCATCGGCGACACCTTCCGCATCTCCCTTACCCGCGATCCGGTGGAGGAGATTCGAGTCGGCTTTGAACTGCTGCGGAGCCTGCACATCCGCGAACGGGGCCCGGAGCTGATCTCCTGCCCCACCTGCGGCCGCTGCCAGGTAAACCTCTTCTCCCTGGCCGAGCAGGTGGAGCGCCATATCCAAAACATCGACACCCCCCTGAAGATCGCTGTCATGGGCTGCGTGGTCAACGGACCGGGCGAGGCGAAGGAGGCCGATATCGGGGTGGCGGGCGGCCACGGAGTCGGCATTATTTTCAAGAAAGGCCAACTGTATAAGAAGGTGGCCGAGGACAAGCTCCTGGCTGTTTTCCTGACCGAGATTGATGCAATGATTGAAGAGGCGCGCCAGAACGGCGCATAATTTGTAAATGTTCAGCAGCACCGCATCTGCTTTGTCATCGGCCTGCTCATGTGCAACAGCACACTTCGCAGACCTCTTTCGCGCATCTGCGGTGCTGCTGAACATTTACATCTCAAAAATTGAGTCATATTTTTTCGTTCCCATGAACGAATCACCATAATCCATAACTGCTTACCAGGTGCCCCATGCGTTTTTCCCAACTGCTCATCCCCACCCTGAAAGAAACCCCCTCCGAGGCCGAAGTGGTCAGCCACCAGCTGCTGCTGCGCGCCGGATATATCAGAAAACTCTCCTCCGGCATTTACTCCTACCTGCCCCTGGGCCTTGCCTCCATCCGCAAGGTCGAACGCATCGTCCGCGAGGAGATGAACCGGGCCGGGGCCCAGGAACTGCTCCTGCCCATGGTCCAGCCGGGGGATCTCTGGCAGGAATCCGGACGGTGGGAGTTCTACGGCCCTGAGCTGCTGCGCTTCACCGACCGGCATGGGCGCGAAAGCTGCCTCGGACCAACGCATGAAGAGGTGATCACCGACCTGATCCGGTTCAATGTCCATTCCTACAAGGAACTGCCTCTGAATCTCTACCAGATCCAGACCAAGTTCCGGGATGAGATCCGGCCCCGCTTCGGCCTGATGCGCGGCAGGGAATTCATCATGAAGGACGGCTACAGTTTTGACGCCACCGAGGATGGGGCGGATGCGACCTACCGGAAGATGCACGAGGCCTACCACCGGATCTTTGCCCGCTGCGGCCTGGCCTTCCGGGCAGTGGAAGCGGACACCGGCACCATCGGCGGCAGCTTCTCCCACGAATTCATGGTCCTGGCCGACACCGGCGAAGACACCATCGTCATCTGCAAGGGGTGCGAATACGCGGCCAACATGGAAAAGGCCCGCTGCCAAACGCCAACAGCCCCTGCTGCGCCAGCCCTGCTCGCTCTGGAAAAAATCGAAACCCCGGGCAAGAAAAAAGTGGCCGCGGTCACGGAATTCTTGAAAATTTCGCCCAAGGAACTGGTCAAGACCCTGGTCTACATGGCCGAGGACAAGCCGGTGGCGGTCCTGCTCCGGGGCGACCACGAGGTGCAGACGGTCAAACTGGCCAATGCCCTGGGGGTGAATACCGACAATCTGCGCTTGGCCGACGACAAAGAGATCTTCGACGCCACCGGCGTGCCCAGCGGCTATCTCGGACCCATCGGCTTGAAAATCCCGGTGCTGGCGGACAGCGAGCTCACCCGGATGCACAACTTCGCCATCGGTGCCAACGAAAAGAATTTTCACCTTCTCAATGCCAACCTGAACCGCGACTTTACCGTGCAGACCATCACAGACCTGCGCCAGGTCACCAGCGAAGACCGGTGCCCGCTCTGCGGCGGGAGCCTTGAACTGACCCGCGGCATCGAAGTGGGACATATCTTCAAGCTGGGAACCAAATACAGCGAAGCGCTCAAGGCAACATTTCTCGATAACCAGGGGGCGGAACAGCCCTTCATCATGGGCTGCTACGGCATCGGGGTCAGCCGCACCGTTGCCGCGGCCATCGAACAGAACCACGACAAGGACGGCATCATCTTTCCGGTTCCCATCGCGCCCTTCCAGGTCATCCTCCTGAACCTCTCGCCCAAGGATGAGGCCATCACCGCGGCGACAAACGAACTGTATCGGCAACTGGGCAAGGACGGAATCGAGGTGCTCCTGGACGACCGCGATGAGCGGCCAGGCAGCAAGTTCAAGGATGCGGACCTCCTCGGCATCCCCTACCGGGTCATGGTGGGCAAGAGCTTCAGCGAAAAAGGGGAGGTGGAAATCAGGGACCGGGCCACCGGCGCCACCCAGAGCCTGCCTCTGGCCGAAGCCGGAGCAAAACTCGGCGAGCTGATTCGCACCGCTCTGGCACCGCCCGAGTGACCGGCCGCAAACACATAACCTTACCGCCGTGAGAGCATGGTTACCATCGAAGCAATAGTCGAACGGGCCAGGGGCTACATGCCCGAGGAGGATCTCGTCCTGCTCACCAAGGCCTATGACTTTGCCGAGGAATTCTACTCGGGCAAGCATCGCCTTTC
>JBAZSA010000135.1:0-6556 GCA_041662645.1 Desulfurivibrionaceae bacterium | reverse complement strand
GACCACGCCGCTTCCCGACTGGATAAATGATCCGTTGGCATCCACGACCAGGGTGTTGGCGCTGAGGGTGCCAGCGGATTGCGTGACCGTGCCGCTCGTACCCTGGCCAACGGTGAAGGTGGTGGCGCTGGCGTTCTGATCCAGGGTCAGGTTGCCGGTATCGGCGACGGTGATCGAAGCCAGGGATTTGGTGCTGCCCAGTGCTGCATCTACCTCGGTATCGAAGTTGCCGGTAAACGTCAACTCCCCCTGCCCCGCCTCGGCTCCATTGATCGTGCCTGAGCTTTGATTTTTAAGGGTCAAAAAGGCATTGTTGCCGAGAGTGATAGCGCCGGCTTGGATCACGCCGCTACCGCTCTGGGTCAACGTCGCGCCCGAAGACAAAATCAAATCCGAGGCGTTGATGAACCCCGCCGATTGACTGAGGGCGCCACTCACGCCCTGACCGACGGTGACGGTGACAGCACTTAGTTCGTGACCAAGGTTGAACGTGGCCCCATCATTGACGGTTTGCGATTGCAAATAATGACCGGGAAAGAGGGAATTACCGAATTTGGCAGCGCTGGTCACCGTGCCTTGCACAGTGACCACGCCCTGACCATTGGTGAGATTGGTAACGTTCCCGCTCGGCGCGGCGCCGTTGAGAATAAGGATCTTTTGCGGATTGCTCGAAAAGGTGACCGTCGTGGGAATCAGGCCTGGCGCGACCGTGCAATCGGCATCGTCACCAACCGTTGCGGCTATGCCATCGCCACAGGTGGTGGTCCCGGCCGCCCAGGCCGCCTTACGGCCCGTCGACAAAGCCGCCACGGCCAGGAGAGAAACCCCCGCGAAAAATAAGCTGACATGACGGTTGCTCATCGCTTCTCCATAGGGCTGCAAGCTCCTGCATAGAAAAGGATTCGGCGCACATTGCGTCAGTATTACTATAGTATCATATCAATTTTATTCTTCGCGGAAAAACCGCGCGAATCTGTTAGCGAAGACACGGAAACGGACGGGAAAGCAAGGCGGGCCAGAGAGCAACCCACCCCTCAAAATGGGTGGCCTCCGGGACAACGGTAAGCGTTGCGCACCCGTGAGTATTTGCTCGATTAACAAATTCACGGGCGATATCGGGCGGGATGATCGTATCCGCTCCGCCCACGAAATGGTGTTGCGGTATGGCCGAGAGGGCTGCTGCCTGATCAATGGGATTGAGTGATCCCTGCAAGGGGGTGACACCATGGCGATCTGTAAAGGCCACATGGTTGAGGGTGCCCGCGACGGTGCGCAGGCTCACGACATCCGTGCGTCGCGCCGCCACCAAGACCGCCACCGCACCGCCGCCGGAATAGCCGATCAGGGAGAGTTTAGCCGCCTGAGCCTGAGCACGCAAGGAGTCGAGCGCCTGATCTGTGGCGTGGATTACCTCCTCGGCAAAACGTTTGCTCGACCAATAATCGGCATCGCAACCCTGGCGGTCTTCCCCCGCCACATATTGGCACGGCCGGGCGAGATAGACGACATTGGCCGAGGGGTCCTGGACTGCCAGCCTGAGGGCGACAGGGTCGGTGGGGGTAGGGTCATCGGAGAGATGGCGCCGGTTTTTCCAGGCGTAGCCATCGCCTTCGATATAGACCGTCAAAGGAGCGCCCATAACCCGATTGCGTCGATAGGCCAGCACAACGAACCCGTTCGCGCTTATAGTCAATTTTTCGAAACCTGCCGCCTGGGCGATGGCCTCGGCGTGCGCACGCCTATCCACGGGCGATGGGGTCGCCGCGCAGCCGCTCAACAGCACCGTCGCGAGCAAAACAACCGCACACCCCGCCCTGGCCACGATCCCCCCGCTGATGCTCATTTCCGCGCCAGGGCCGCATAGGCGTTTTTGAATCCCTGCAGGGAAACCACGACCGTGATCTGGCGGCGGGAGACAGCGTCCAAAAATCCGATCCGGAGCGCTTGCGCACGCTGTAAGGAGTGAAGCAGAGGCGGGTCAAGCGGAATTGCAAGCTCGCAGCCTCCCGCAGTGCAGGTTTCCACCGGAATCACGGTTTGTTCCTGGTCATCGATTTTTAGGGCAACCCCAGCTGGCAGATACAGGCCGAGCGGCAAGGTGAAATGGAGGATGCTGTGGCCATTTTCCGCGATGGTTCCGGCAACGATCCTCAGGACATTCTGCCCTGTTTCTTGCAGCAGTACCGATTGATAAATATGACATGTACGCGACCACTGGGACTGATCATCGCATCGCATCCTCCAGTTTTGGTAAATCTCTTCCTGCCCCGCTTGGGCGGGCGCCACCGGCCCAGCCAAGACGGTTATCAAGATCAGGGCCATTATGCGCCTGTTCCGAATTTTTTGCGGAGACGCCGGGAAAAAAAACCGCGGTAAAATCGTCATGGCTACACGGTCCACTACCATCTGACCACATTCACCAGGGCCGGACCCCGCTGCACGGTGCGTTGGTATTCCACCGCTGGTTCGCCAAAGGCCATGGCATAGCCCAGGGTATGGTTTTCAGGGATGCCGAGCTTGCCCTTCACCTCGGGGCAAGCGGCCAGGGCCATCATGCAGATGCCGTCCCAGACCGTGCCGACTCCGTGGGCATGGGCGAGCAGCTGAAAGGTGGTCAGGGCGATGAGAGCGTCTTGGGCCGGGCAAGGGACGTCGGCCGGAGCGCTGGTAATGAGCAGATGCGGGGCGCCACGAAAAATGATATCCTTGCCCTCCTCCTGCCAGGCATTGACTGTTCCGCCGAGATACTTGCCTGCCAACCCTTCCGGCAACGCGCCGGCATCCTTCAGCGTGGCAAGGCGGATCAGCAGATGCTCCCGCAGCCGGTCCAGCACCGCGCGCTCCCTGACCACGGTGAACAGCACCGAACGGGCGTTGACCCCGGTGGGCGCATGGCAGGAAACCGCAAGCAGATGGTCGATCAACTCCGGGGCCAGATTCTGATCGCGGTAACGGCGCACCGCCCTTCTTCCCTTGATCAGGGTAGCAAGGTGTGCCGGGCTCGGCATGTTTCCTTCAAGCTCCGTGCTCGCTTCGGGATCCTTGCCGAGGATCGAAACCGCCGCGGTGGGACAGACGGCAAGGCAGTGCTGGCACTGAAAGCAGCCCGCTTCATTGGACATTTTCGGATACCCATCCATGGCGATCACAGCCGCCGGACACTCACGCGCACATTCGCCGCACTGGGTGCAACGCTCCTCATTGATGCGAAATTGAAGCATGGGGAACCTCCTTGTGTATTCAGGACGATTTCACTGCGAACATAGTAGTTATTAGCGCATTTTCCCAGGGAGTACCAAGAGAATTGCACCTGACAACATCCGGGTGATAACGGCAAGCCAAAGTCTCTCTTGCACCGCTCCGGGGCGGCTTTTTGCTCGTGCGCCCGTATTTTTTCCGTATTGCATTCCGCCAAACAATCTGCCATATTTTCTGATTCAGAATCCTCCACCGCAAAGCATAATCAGGTCCAGCCATGCATTTTCTTATCATTGACGACGACAGTGTTGCCCGCATCGCCCTGAAAAACCAACTGGGCGCCATGTTCAAGGGCTGCACGATCAGCGAGGCGCCCAACGGAGCCCAAGGACTGTTCCTGTTCTTCAAGAAAAAACCGGACCTCGTCTTTCTGGACATGCTGATGCCGATCATGGATGGCCGGGGTGTGCTGGACGTTCTCAACGAGTGCTACCGCTGCGGCCAGCTCGTCAAAAAACCAAAGGTGGTGCTGGTTTCCATGCTCGACACCAGACAGATCGATCAAATGCATACCCTGGCCGACAGCCCGCTGGTGACGACGGTGATTAAAAAGCCTGTTACCCGCAACCTCCTTCAGCAACTTGAGGAATTTCTGCCCCGTTTCATGGCCTGACCTTCAAAGTTGCCCCGGAACACGCGGCGCAAAAAAACTCCCTCTCGTTCCCAAGCCCCATCACAACGCAGCACTGCACCCCCGGCGTCTCCTTCCGGAAAGGATGCTTGACAAGCCCCTCCTTCCTGCTATCTTTGAGGCAATAATTCATCCCTTTGCCAACACTTCCCCGGAGACCGGAGATTTATGAAAAAAACCGTAACCTTCCTGCCCGACAACGTCACCATCGAGGTGGATACCGGCGAAAACCTGCTGAGCGCCGCGGCCAAGGCCGGGCTCTATATCCAGGCCTCCTGCGGCGGCGACGGGGTATGCGGCAAATGCAAGGTCAAGATCGAGCAGGGCGAGGTGGCGGCCAACAAGGCCATGCAGCTCAAGGCCGAG
Source organism: Desulfurivibrionaceae bacterium (assembly GCA_041662645.1). Taxonomy (GTDB): domain Bacteria; phylum Desulfobacterota; class Desulfobulbia; order Desulfobulbales; family Desulfurivibrionaceae; genus Thiovibrio. The sequence continues at coordinate 2,301 of JBAZSA010000135.1, read as the reverse complement.
GAGCACGCCGACGGTTTTCGCCTGGCCTGCCAGTCTTCGGTTATCGAGGATCTGGTGGTCTCCATCCCTGTTGCTACCAGCAAGGACGGCAAGGCTCTCAAGGCCAAGCCCAAGACCACCCGCGCCATCTCCGCCCGCTCGCTGGATCACCTGATCGGCACCTGGCAGGTGGCGCCGCCGGTGGAAAAACGCTTTCTCACCCTGGAGCCGCCGACGCTCGAAGACAACGTCCCCGATCTGCAACGGTTGATGCGGGCCATCAAGAAGAAATGCCACGACTGCGCCGAGCCCACCTACGACCACCCGGAGCTGTTGATGGAATTGCCGTTCACCCTGCGGGAGGCCGACTGGCAGGTGACGGCGATCATGCTGCGCGGCAAGCGGGCCGAGGAGCCGGACCGCATCATCGCCGTGGAGCCGGGCGACACCACGGGCAACCTCTACGGGTTGGCGGTGGACATCGGCACCACCACGGTGTGCGGGGTATTGATCGACCTCAACTCCGGCGAGGTGGTTGCCGAGGCCTCGGCCTACAACGACCAAATCAGCTGCGGCGAGGATGTCATTTCCCGGATCATCTATTCGCAACGCCCCGGCGGCCTTGCGGCTCTCCAGGAAAAGGTGGTCCGCACCATCAACGCGGTGATCGAAACCGTTTGCAAGAAGGTGATGATCAGCCCCAGCAACATCAGCTACCTCATGGCCGCGGGCAACACCATCATGAGCCACCTGCTCCTGGGCTTAAACCCCAAGTACCTCCGGGAATCGCCCTATGTGCCCACCTGCAGCCACTTCCCGCTGACCCGCGCCGCATCCTTGGGCATCCACGCCCACCCTTCGGTGCGCCTCTTCCTCTACCCGGCGGTGGCCAGCTATGTGGGCGGCGACATCATCTCCGGGGTGCATGCCTGCCAGATGTACAAGAGCCCGAAGTTGACCCTGTTCATCGATATCGGCACCAACGGCGAAATCGTGGTGGGCAACGAGGAGTGGATGGTCTGCGCTGCCTGCTCCGCAGGACCGGCCTTTGAGGGCGGCGGCATCCGTCACGGCATGCGCGCCAACGCCGGCGCCATCGAGAACTTCCACATCCACCCCGAGACCCTGGAGCCGATGATCATCACCATCGACCGCATCAAGCCTTGCGGCATCTGCGGCTCCGGGCTCATCGCCATCGTGGCCGAGCTGCTGGAGGCCGGGGTCATCGACCAGCAGGGCAAATTCAACCGCAACCTCGAACACCCCCGCCTCCGCCAGGGAATCGACGGCTTCGAGTACGTTCTGGCCTGGGGCAAGAACACCCTCATGGGCGAGGATATCGCCATCACCGAGGTGGACCTGGACAACCTGATCCGGGCCAAGGGCGCCATGTACGCTGGTTACGTCACCCTGCTGGAATCCGTGGGCATGACCTTCGACGACCTTGACCGGGTGATCATGGCGGGCAACTTCGGCGCCTACATCGACCTCGAACAGGCGATCTGCATCGGGCTTTTGCCGGACATCGACCGCGACAAATTCTATTATCTGGGCAACGGCTCCATGCTCGGCTGCCAGATCAGCCTCACCGACCATGTCCGTTTTAGGGAACGGATGATCGTCAGCTCGCTCATTACCAACCTGGAGCTGTCGGAAAGCGCCCAGTTCATGAGCCACTACATGGCCTCGCTCTTTTTGCCCCACACCGACATGGCGCTCTTCCCCACGGTGCGAGACAAGCTGCCGCGGTAAATTCAGCAGGCACCGCATCTGCGTTGTCATCGGCCTGCTCATGTGCAAATAGCACACTTCGCCGGCCTCTTCCTAGCATCTGCGGCGCTTGCTGAATTTACCGCCAAATACCAAAATCCCAGGCGAGACTTTTTGCGAGCCCATCAATCATCATGGAAGACATCGTACCCGACCTGGCGATCTGCCTGATCCACAACCCGGAGAACCCCGAAGGGCTTTTCCCCTTTCTGGACGCGCTCCTGCCCCTGGCCGATCAGGTGGCTCTCGAAATCATCGTGGTGGCCAGCCAGCCGGAGCATCCCGCTCTTGCCCGGCTGGAACGGGCCTTTCCGGAGATCGTCATTCTGGAAAACAGCGGGGGTGACCACCCGGCCAAGGCGCGCAACCACGCCTGCCGTTTGGCCACGGCCCGCTATCTCTCCTTCTGGGATGAAAATCTCCGCCCCCAACCCGGCAGCCTCGACGCCCTGATCCATTTTCTCGATGAAACCCCGGAAGCTGGCCTGGCCGCGCCCCGGATCGTTGACTCCAAAGGCATGGTGCAGCCCTCGGTGCGCTCCGCCCCGACCC
>JBAZSA010000134.1:0-6579 GCA_041662645.1 Desulfurivibrionaceae bacterium | reverse complement strand
GGTGCACCCCGGCCGGGGGGGCGCGAGCTTTCGCCATCTGCAGATTGTTTCCGCCGCGGCCATGGCCTTTACCCACGGCCTCAACGACGCCCAGAAGAGCATGGGCATCATCACCATGGCCCTGGTGAGCGCCCGGATGATTCCCGAGCCCGTGGTTCCCCTGTGGGTGGTGTTGTCCTGCGCCACGGTCATGGCCCTGGGCACCTCCGTGGGCGGCTGGCGGATCATTAAAACCATGGGGCATAAGATCATCCGGCTGGAGCCGGTGCATGGTTTCGCCGCCGAGACCTCGTCGGCCATCGTCCTTTTTGTCACCAGCCACTTCGGCATGCCGGTGAGCACCACCCATGTCATCTCCGGCAGCATCTTTGGGGTAGGCACCAGCAAGCGGCTGTCCGCCGTGCGCTGGGGCGTGGCCCAGAGCATGGTCATGGCCTGGGTTTTGACCCTCCCCGCCGCCGGGTTGGTGGCCGCGCTTTCCTATGAACTGCTCATGCTTGTGGGGTTTGGCAAATAGGACACCCTTGTTTCTGGCGGCAAACCCTTCACTGATAGGGGGCCTCTTCCCGCGATGATCATCAACTTTTGGGGAAACCTGAAAGGACTATTGCGCCTCCCGTTCAGGGGGCAGAAGCGGGTTGAGTACCAACTCACCCGGCAGGCCTCGGTCAAGGATATCATCGAGGCCTTGGGCGTTCCGCATACCGAGGTGGGGCGCTTGATTGTTGCCGGCAGGGAGATTTCTTTCTCCGCTCCCGGCGCCGATGATGACACCCTTGATGTATATCCTCTCTCTCCCCCCGTGGATGTAACTGTCCCAACCCTGCTTCGCCCCAAGTCCTTGCCCGGCGTCGCCTTTGCCGTGGATATGAACGTCGGCAAGCTGGCCACCCTGTTGCGCATGGCAGGCTTTGACACCTTTTTTCGCAATGATATCTCCGATCCGGAATTGGTCGAGGCGGCCGTGCGGGAAAAACGCATCCTGCTGAGCAAGGATATGGATCTCTTGAAACGTAAAGAGGTGGCCTTTGGCTATCTGGTGCGGGAAATTGATCCGGAAAAGCAGTTGGCGGAGATTGTCCGCCTCTTTGGCATAAAGGAACAATTCAAGCCGCTGAGCCGATGCCTGCGCTGCAACGGGCTCTTGCAGCCGGTCGAAAAGGGGCGGATCATCGAGCAGCTGGAGCCGCTCACCAAGAAATATTACGACTCTTTTCGCCAATGCCTTGGCTGCGGTAAGATTTACTGGGCAGGAAGCCATCGGGACAAGATGCTGGAGGTGCTGAACAGGTATGGCGAGTACCGCGATCTTATTTGACCGGAAGGGGAGGGAACCGAAAAAGATCGCCTAATTACGTAGAATTAAGTATGGTAGCCCCCCTGCTTGTTGTCTGCCTGAAGCCCCTGTTAAAAAAAATGGAGAACGATGCCTTTGCTTGAACTGTGCGATTTGGCTACGGCCCCGAAGGAATGCGGCGCCGGGATGCCACCTGTTTCGGAGGAGAACTTCGTCAATGGCGTGTATTCTTCCGTGGATGCGGCTTTGGCCTGTGAACTGGCCCGGCTGCGCAGCGAAGACGGGATTATCGCAAGTTGCCAGCCTGGCTGCTGCCACTGCTGCCGCTATCATATCCTGACCAATATTGCCGAGGCCCATGTCTTGGCGCAATATGTCAGGCGGGAATTGTCGGCCGAGCAGATACACGACCTGCGGCTGCGGACCCAACAATGGCACGAATGGGATAATTCCAGGCCGGGAAGGCCGTTGGCCAGCATCAAGGGGCAGGCGGATATTTCCAGTTATGAGCATTGCTGCCCTCTGGTGGTAAACAACGCCTGCAGCGTTTATCCGGTGAGGCCGGTGGTGTGCCGGGCGCATTTTGTGTCATCCCCGCCCAGCTCCTGCTGCGCGGCAAACGACCCCGAATCCACGGAAGACGCTCCGGTGGTGCTCAAGTCCGTGGTGGCGGCGGCAAGTCCGTTTTCAATGGCAATGCGGGATCAGATCGAAAATACAGGCCTGGATTTTTCCCGGACAATGATGCTTCTGCCGCAGGGGTTGGCGATTGAAATGGGCTGGGATTTCGCCATATCCCCCTGATTTTTTTGTGATTTCAGGCAAAAGCTCACGCCGGGTATAAGCGATCCCCCATTGGCCCGGCTTTCGCCGGGCCAATGGGTTCTGAAAACCGGCCGTTTTGCAGCACGCAACCCCGCAATCCCTCAGCTGAATTTCGCCAAGGCCTTCTTGGCGGAGCTGCGCAATTCATTCCATGCCTTATCGACCCCCTGCTTGGTAATATTCCAGGCATCTTCGCTTGCTGACGCAAGGGTATGGGCCTTTCTCTTGAGATCCTCAATCTTTTTTTCAAGCTGGTGGATGTCGGCAGTGGTCTCTGCCTTGCCGGCTCCCATTGTTTTTTGTGATTTTTGCTTCAGGCTGGCAAGCTTGTTTGCGAGGGTTTCCAGCTCCGCCTTTATTTTTTTGAGGTAGAGTTCCTTGGTCTGTTCGTATTTCCGTTCAAGGTTTTTTGAAGGCAGGCAGGCCTTTCGCCAGGCGCAGGATAATTGATTGCAGTAATCCTTTGCCGTTTTAAAGCAGGGGAAATTTCCTTCCTTGCTCTGAATGGCCCGGATCAAATCCTCCTTCTTCATCTTGCTGGCCTGGATGCCGAGCTGTTTCGCCTTTTCTTTGAGTGCCGTCATGTCCATTCCGCTGCCCTCCCTCAAAAAAGTTTAATTGCCCTGTAAAGATGATGGATGATTGCGCAGCCGAAAGTCAAGGGCGGATTTTTGCGAAAAAATGGGAGGATACCGGAGATGACCCATGCAGCATGGGTGAAGAGGTGCGTGTAAATAAAACTGATTTGGAGCTTGTGTTTTCCCCGGTAGCTGGATGTATAATTTAAACATGGGGTGACCGGTTCAAGAAAACAAAGAGGGTGGCCATCATGATGAAACAGGATCTGGAACGGCTGAGGGAAAAACTTCTCAGGCAGCGGGAGGAAGTTTTTCAAGGACTGCACGATCTGGACAAGGGGTGGCAGGATTTGGGCGGCCACGAGAGCGAGTTTGAGGAAGAGGCCCAGAAGGCGGAGCTTGCGAAACTTTTCGCCCGGCTGGACGAGCGGGAACAGCAGGAGATCGAGGAAATCAATCTGGCCTTGAGCAAAATGGCCGCCGCCACCTACGGGATCTGCGATGGTTGCCGGAAGCCGATTTCCCTGGCCCGCCTTGAAGCCCTGCCCGCCACGCCGTATTGTCTCGACTGCGCCATTAAAAAAGAGGGGAAGATGAAAATGCCTCCCGTTGTTCCATGAAGAGAGCGAAACGGGCATGGCCTGTCTGCTGTTGCAGGAATTATGGCTGTCTGTAGGTGAACAGTAAAAGACAAGGAGAAAAACGTCATGGACAAAGGCCAATATGGAAGAAGGGACCGGCTGATTCAGGAAAAGCGGCATGATACCTACCATGAGCAGCGAAAGTTGCCGGAGCCGACGGTCTGCAGCGAATGCGGGGCCGTGTTTCTGGAAGGACGTTGGGCCTGGTGGGATCCGGCGGTCAATGCCCATGCCATCGTTTGTCCGGCCTGCCAGCGGATCAAGGACAATTTCCCGGCAGGCACCCTGGAGATCAGGGGGGGATTTTTCGGGACGCATCGCGAGGAGATCAACAACCTGATCCACAATCTGGAGGACCAGGAAAAAAAAGCGCATCCCATGGAGCGGCTCATGGCCATTGCAGAGGAAAAGGATTGCACCCTCGTAACCACCACCGGCATCCATCTGGCCCGGCGGATCGGCGAGTCCCTGAAAAGCGCCTACCAGGGCGAGCTTGATTTTGCCTACGGCGATGGAGAAAAAAGTATCCGGCTCACCTGGCTCCGGGACTAAGCGGCGTTGTTGAAAACAGGCAAACACCGGTGGTGTTTGCCTGAAAAGGAGGGAAACATGCAGATACCACTACAGATCACCTACCGTAACATGGAGGTTTCCGAGGCCATCGACACCTACATCCGGGAGCGGGCGGCAAAGCTGGATGGCTCCTGTAAAAACATGGTCAGTTGCCGGGTGGTGGTGGAAGCGCCCCACAAGCATCAGCATAAGGGCGGCCTCTTCCATGTGAGCATCGATATCACCCTGCCCAAGGAAAGCATTATCATCAACCGTGAACCGGAATTGCACCAGGCCCATCAGGACGCCCATGTCGCGGTGCGGGACGCCTTTGATGCGGCCCAGAAACAACTCAGGGCTTACGTAAGCCGCCAGAAGGGCGAGGTGAAAACCCATGAGACAAGCCCGCACGGCCGCATCTCCGAGTTGTATCCCATGGAGGACTACGGCCGGATCGCCAGCGCAGATGGGGGAGATATCTATTTCCACCGCAACAGCGTCCTGAACATGGAGTTCGACGCGCTGGAGATCGGCACCGAGGTCCGCTTTGTCGAGCAGGCCGGCGATGAAGGGCCGCAGGCAAGCAGCGTTTGGGTTGCCGGGAACCCCCATGCCGGAGAATGATTGCTCCTGGCGGATCGTTCAGAAAGGATCATGATCCGGGGAGGTTTGCTGGGTATCCAGAAACGATGGCTGTCGATGCCAATGGCTGTCGAAAGGGGGTGGTGACATGGCCCGGAAATCCTTGCCTCTGTCCAAGGTCTACGGCCTGCTTGAGCCGGGGCCGGTTGTCTTGCTCACCACCGCCCGCGACGGGCGCCCAAACATCATGGCCATGTCGTGGCACACCATGCTCGAGTTCGAGCCGCCGCTGGTGGGCTGCGTTGTCAGCGATCGCAACCATTCCTTCGGCCTGCTGCAGGCAACCAACGCATGCGTCATCAATATCCCTGCGGTGGAGATCGCGGAAAAGGTGGTGGGGTGCGGCAATACCTCGGGGGTCGACATTGACAAATTCGCGGTGTTTGGCCTCACGCCCGAGCCTGCCGCGCTGGTCGGCGCACCGCTCATCAAGGAGTGCTTTGCCAATCTCGAGTGCCGGGTGGCCGATACCGGGATGGTGGCCAAGTATTGCCTGTTTGTCCTTGAGGTGATCAAGGCCTGGATCGACCCTGCGGTGAAAAACCCGCGGACGATCCACCATCTCGGCAGCGGCAACTTCATGGTTGGGGGAGAAAGGATCAAGTTGAAGTCAAAGATGAAGTAGCGCGGGGAAGATTCGCTCTCCCGTGCCGTATCCTATCCCTTCGGGCGAACGGACTTGCTCCGGCATCTGTCCTTCGATAACCGCCCATGTCCAGCCGGGGCCCCAAACTCCGCTTCATACCCCACGGTGAACTGGCTTGTCGTATTATTACGCAGGCTCAGGAAATGGGCATTGTTTGTGTCAAAGGGGCAGATCGGCATGGTGCAGGGCGCAAAGCCGAATCTCCGGTAAAAGCGGGGATCACCCAAGACAAAGACGGCCGTTTCCCTGATCGCCTCCTGCCGCAGGGCAAAGCGCAGCAGCTCGGAACCGATTCCCTGTCTCTGAAACTCCGGCTTCACGGCCAGCGGCGCCAGATGCAGGCCGCAGACAGCCGGGCCGTTGTAGGCATTGGTAAAGGCTATATAGGCAATGACCGCATTGATGTGGAGACAGACCCACTCGTGCATTGGTTTGCCATGCTTGTGCAGGTTTTCCACCAATTGCACCTCCTGGGCGCTGCGGGGGAAGGCCTGGCGCAACAGGGCGGCAGCCTTGGGATAATTTTCCGGGGTGAGTGCACGGATTTTCACGGTTTTTGTGCTCGTAACTGCTTGTTTCTCATGGGATTAAACAATTCTTTCCGCTTTTTTGGGGCATCCCGGCTTGCGTCACGGGATAATCCGGTTTAGGGTGCACCGCCGGGTGTGCGGCAGGGCGTCAACTGCCAGACCCTCTCCTTTGTAACAGAAGAAAATATCGACCGCGAGAAAATCGTAGAATGAAAGTTGTTATTGCCGAGAAGCCCTCCGTGGCCCGCGACATTGCCGAGGTCCTCGAGATCAAGGGCAAGAAAAAGGGGTATATCGAGGGGCGGGGCTGCGCGATCACCTGGGCCTTCGGCCATCTCGTGACCCTGCAGGAGCCGGGCGACTATGATCCGGCCCTCAAGCACTGGTCCCTCGATACCCTGCCTTTCGTGCCGGAGCAGTTCAAGCTCACCCTGATCAAGAACCGCGGGGTGGACGAGCAGTTTCAGGTCATCGAAACCCTGTGCCAGCAGGCCGAGGAGATCATCTGCGCCACGGATGCCGGGCGGGAAGGGGAGCTGATCTTTCGCTACATCCTGGCCCTGTGCAACTGCGAGGACAAGCCGATCCGCCGCCTCTGGCTCAATTCGCTCACCCCGGATGCGATTGCCGAGGCGTTCAAGGATCTCAAGGACGGCCATGATTACGACGCGCTCTATGCTGCGGCCCGCTGCCGCAGCGAGTCCGACTGGATCGTCGGGCTCAACGCCACCCGGTACTATACCGTGCGTCACGGCCGGATCGGCGGCGCCAACGACCGGGTGCTCTGGAGCATCGGCAGGGTGCAGACCCCGGTGCTGGCCATGATCGTGGAGCGCGACGACGCCATCCTCCAGTTCCGGCCCCAGCT
>JBAZSA010000133.1:0-6645 GCA_041662645.1 Desulfurivibrionaceae bacterium | reverse complement strand
CTAAACCCAACGATAATGGAGTAAACGATAATGAAAGAGTTTGGCGGCAAAGCGCTGTTTCTTGATAGAAACGACATCAATACCGACGAGATCATCCCGGCCAAGTACCTGACCGAAAACACCAAGATGGCCCTGGAGCCCTTTATTCTCGAAGATCTCAAGCTCGGGGGCTTTAACCCGCGCAAGGACATCGAGGGCAAGGGGGTTATCGTCACCCGGGCCAATTTCGGCTGCGGTTCCTCCCGCGAGCACGCGGTCTGGGTCTTTGAGGTCAACGACATCAACGTGGTCATTGCCGAAAGCTTCGCCCGCATATTCCGGCAGAACATGTACAACTGCGGCATGCTGGCCATCGAGTTGCCGAAAAAGGATATCGAAACCATTTTTGGCCTGGGCGAGGCGGTGAAGATCGGGGTGGATTTGGCTGGTTGCACGATCACTGCCCAGGGCAGCAAGAAGGTGGTTATCCCGTTCAAGCTCAACGAATTTGACAAAAAACTCGTGGAAGCAGGCGGTTGGCTCGCCTATGCTGACAAGAATTATTAGATTGTAACGGGGAGGATTGTCCCCAACATGCCGGTATGGGGCAAAGGCCCTGTACCGGTTTTTTTTGTTTGTTATTGAATCCCCCTCCCTCGACGGGAGGGGGCTGAGGGTGGGTGAAACTGCAACCTGCCGGGTTCATGGGTGATTCCCCCTCTCCCTAACCCTCCCCCGCCAGGGGGGAGGGAATTATTGCGGAGCAGCCGATGGGCGGGACGCTGAAAAACTCGGGCTTTGCCCTCAGACAGTAGGAGTTTTCGCTTACCTCCAGCGTCTTTTTCCGCCCCCGTCTGCGAGGCGCGGCAGAACAAATGAGGGAAGGAGAAAATCCCATTGGCACGCCGCCGAGCACCGGAGAGGCTGCCGAAAAAGGGCTTTGCACTGTTTGAGGCGAAGCCGAGTTTGCAAAGCCCCGGCAGCATCGAGGAGCAGAGGGCATCCCGCCTTCGGCGGGACAAGTGACACGGGTGCCTTTTCTTTGGTTCGTTTCTTTGGGCAAGCAAAGAAATGAACATATTTTATGCGGAGCAGCCGATGAGCAAATCCGTGGAACTCACGGTTGACAAGGTAATCAAGGGTGGGCTTGGCCTGGGCCGTTTGGCCGATGGCCAGGTGGTCATGGTGCCGCGCGTGCTGCCCGGAGAGCGAGTGCGGGTGCAACTGCGCCGTCAGCACAAGCAATACCAGGAAGCGGACCTCTTGGAGGTGCTCCAATCCTCGGCTCAGCGGATACCCCCGATCTGCCCGGTGTACGACACCTGCGGCGGCTGCGATTTCCAGCATGCGAGTTACGACGAACAGCTCCGGTTGAAAAACGGTATCCTGAGGGAAACGCTTTGCCGGGGTGGGCTGTGCCGGGAGGAAGAAATTCCCGTCCTTTTGGGCGCCCCCCTGGCCTCGCCCAAACCCTTTGGCTACCGGCAACGGATCAGGTTGCAGGTGGCGCAGGGGGTGATGGGATATTTCGGCCGCCAGAGCCACAGCCTGATCCCTGTTTCCCGATGTCCCTTGGCCGGAGAGGATATCAACGCGGTGCTTGCCGCGCTTTCGGCCAGCAGAGAGTTCCAGTCACTGCTTTCCAATGCCTCGGCCATCGAGCTTCTCGAAAACCCCGGTCACAACTCGATCATCCTGCTCATTCACTACACCAGAAAAACCCGGCCTGGAGATCACCAGGCAGCCAAGCTCATATGTCAGGCGCTGCCTCTGCTGGAAGCGGTGATTTTCAGTGTGGAAGGCCAGGCCAAGGGGCCGTGTTTTAACGGCACGAGTGAGATTCCTTTAAGCGGGCTCTTGGTGGAATTTTCCCTGCCTGGTGAGCTGTGCGGCCAGCCATTGACCCTTGGCCTGGAGCCGGGGGGATTCTGCCAGGTGAATCTCGGGCAGAACGAGAACTGCATCAAACTGCTGCTGGAGTGGACACAGGGGATGCAGCCCACCAAGGCGCTGGACCTGTTCTGCGGCATGGGCAATTTTTCTCTCCCCCTGGCCATGCAGGGCTGGGACGTAACCGGCATGGACATGCAACGCTCCACCATCCGCAGCGCGGTGCGCAATGCCGAGGGTGCCGGGCTTGGTGACCGCTGCCGATTCAGTCAGGGAAGCGCCACCAAGGCGGCCAGACGAATGCTGGCCGAAAAGGCCACCTTTGACTGCCTCCTGCTCGACCCGCCCCGTTCGGGCTGCGCCGAACTTATCCCCATGCTGCCCGGCCTTGAGGCAAAGGGGATCATCTACATCTCCTGCGATCCCGCCACCCTGGCCCGCGATCTGGCCGGGCTTATCCAGGCCGGCTACCGGCTGGCCGAAGTCCGGTTGGTAGATATGTTCCCGCAGACTGCACACCAGGAGACTATGGTGCGGCTGGCACGGGGGTAGGGGAGAAGATTACGCCTTGTTTTTCTTTTGACTTCCCCATTCCTATCACATAGGATCGCAATATGTGCCATTCAACCAGAGAAGAGGAAGATCCGTATCAAATGAGTTTGTGGGTGTCCAACGTGTAGCAGTTAACTCTTAACCCACCGGGGAAATTTTGGATTTTCTGAAAAAGGGAATTGGATATACTGCCCCCTGAATTACGCTCTAAGATACGCTTCAAAATCATGCAGCGTGGGTCTGGATAATACTCCGGCTAGATAATAATATAGTTAGGAATCTCATGAACCTTATAAAAACTTTGTTACTATTGTGTGCTCTTAATCTTATAACTGCCTGTGCCACTCGTGCTCCCCAAAAAACTCAATGGATTGAAGAAGCATTACTGCATGATGGACGTATTATTCATGTAACCAGAGCAATAAAAACTGGTTTTGACGTTGCGTTAATTAGGCTACCAGAAACCAAAGGTGTTCCGGAATTTCATAATATCGAAACTCAGAACCCGAATACAGGAGAAACTGTATCGTGGGACAGTAAAGAAAGTGGTGTATTACCAATATTGATAGATTTTGATGGAGCAACAACATATTTAGTAGTTTATGTATCTGATTTTGACAATACAGAGAATAAATATGGATGTATTTTTCCACCGTATGTTTTTTTGCAACACGAACAGCGCAAAAATTGGGTTATGGTTAAACCAGAGAATGCACCAGCGTTTATCAAGTCTGCTAATTTATCGTATGTACTAATTGGGTATGACAAAACTTTGATGCCAGATCTAAAAATAATGCAAGAAGATGAGCGTGAAAGAATTTCAAAAATACCAGAAGACAAGAGATTTGGTTATCAAACAGTTGCAGGAATAAAGTATAAAAACTTGATAAAAGAAAGAGAAGGCTATCTTTTTCAGATTGATATTCCACGTAGCATTTCTGATCTGAAGACAAAAAGAAAGATTTTCAGCGACACGCGTAAATATATGCCTAATAGATGCAAACAATTTCCTGATGACATGTAAACAACCAATCAAAATATCCCTAACGAGCGGCTTAACCAGACCGCGAGAACGCCCGGTGATTTTTCTGCAACTTCATAGGCGCGGTCTGGTTAGCCTTGACGTTAGGTTGCAAGGAGAGATCGTGGAAGCAGAAGAAAAAATCCGGCAGCTTGAGGAATACAAGGTCAAGCTGGTCCAGTGGCAGAAGAACCACGACGCGGATACACGGTCATGGAGCGATTCAGGGGACACTATACTCTTTATTCAATTCTTCCGTTTCCCTTTTGCCCCATGCATGGCACCAAGCACCTCCAACACCCGATCCCGGGTGTTTTTCGGCTGATTAAGGATAAGAACAAAGCTGTCCAGCCCGCGCTCTCCGGCAAAATATCCAGCATACCCGTATACCCCGGTAAGGGTGCCGGACTTGCGCAGGCAGTTGTTCTCAAAGGGCAGCAATCCCGCATGGGGCTTAAACGCCTCCAGGATGGCGAGCATTGCCCTGGGCGTCACCCGGTTTTGCCGGGAGAGGCCGGAGCCTTCGCGGACCACGATATCCTTTTCTGAAAGCCCCAACTCCTTGCGATAAAATCCGGTCATGGCCCGCTGACCCTTGTCCCAGGTGGCGGGCCAGCCGTACTCTTTTACGCCCATGGCCAGAAAAAGTTGGTTGGCAATGAAGTTAGTGGAATATTTGAGCAACTCGGTTAGGATCTCGTCCAACGACTTGCTCGAGATATGCTCATACACCGGCTTGAGCCCCTCCGGTACCGGACCAGGGATGATCTCGCCGCTCACTGTCACTCCTTGCTGTTTGAATATGGCACCAAACAATTCCCCAACATAACGCAGGCTCCGGTCACCGCTGGCCGTGACATTGATTCGGTGGTTGCCTGGCGGGAGACCTTGAGCCAATTTCAGCATGAGCGGCAGGATGGGGGTCTGTTCTTCACCTGAACGAACGTTGCCATTCGCAGCCTTCAGAAGACTCATGGTGTTGAAGTTCATTGCCAGACAGCTATCTTGGGCATCGTAGGGATTGAGGGTGTTGGTAGACCCTTCGGTTCCGTTTTCAAGCCGGCAGCTGCTGCCGTCGACATGGATGTTCCGGATCGAAGAAATTCCCCGGCCTCGAAGCGTGGCAACAATCTTGGCCACCTCCTCGGAAACCAGCAGAGGGTCGCCAAAGCCACGAATGTAGAGGTCTCGGTCAGCGTTGAGGTAAAACCGGGTGATGAAGCGGTAATCCTTGCCAAGGATTTGGATGGCGGCCAGGGCCGTGCCGATCTTCAACACGCTGGCCGGCATGAATTGGCGGTCTCCGTTCTGTTCGTAAACAATGGCCCCGTTTCTGGTAACGATGAGGCCGCCGTTTTCCACCAGGGTTTCAAGGGACTGGCCGCCCCCGGCCCAAAGCGGCGCGGGCAGGGCGAGACAGAACCCCAGGCAAAGAAAAAAAACGCGCCGCATTCCCCTCGGTTTCCGGAGCAGGGATGCGGCGCGCAGGATTGTCATGGGCAATGTCAGGCTCAGATCTTCGGCAGGTGCTTTTTAGCCTCGGCTACCGCCTCGGCGGGGTACTCGAAGTTGTGCAACTCGCCGGCGAAAAACTTGTCGTAGCTGGAAAGATCGAGGTGACCGTGGCCCGAAAGATTGAACAGGATGGTCTTGGGTTCCTTCGGATCTTTCATGGCCTCGATGATGGCGGCCCGGATTGCGTGGCAGGATTCGGGCGCCGGGATAATCCCCTCGGTCTGGGCGAAAAGCACCCCGGCCTCAAAGCATTCCACCTGATTCAACGCCATGGCCTCCATCAGGTTTTCCCTGAGCATGGCGCTGACAATGGGGGACATGCCGTGGTACCGTAAGCCTCCGGCATGGATGCCCGGCGGCATGAAATCATGACCCAGGGTGTACATGTACAAGAGCGGGGTGCGCTCGGAAACATCGCCGAAATCATAGGCATAGATGCCCTTGGTCAGCGAGGGACAGGATGCCGGTTCCACCCCGACCAGCCGGATATTTTTGCCTTCCAGCTTATCGGGCAGAAAAGGCGCGGCCAACCCGGCAAAGTTGGAGCCGCCGCCGCAGCAGCCGATCACCACATCCGGGGTTTCGCCGATCATGGCCAGCTGTTTCTTGGCCTCCAGACCGATCACGGTCTGGTGCAGGCAGACGTGGTTTAACACCGAACCCAGGGCGTACTTGGTGTCCTCGCGGGAAACCGCGTCTTCCAAGGCCTCGCTGATGGCGATTCCCAGGGAGCCGGGGCTGTTGGGGTCCTTGGCGAGAATGGCCCGGCCAGTGGGGGTATCCGGGCTGGGGCTGGGCACGATCTCCGCGCCGTAGGTGTTCATCATCGATTTGCGGTACGGTTTCTGGTCGTAGGAAACCCGCACCATGTACACCTTGCACTCCAGGCCGAACTTGTGGGTGGCAAAGGAGAGAGCGCTGCCCCACTGGCCGGCCCCGGTTTCGGTGGCCAACCGCTTGACGCCTTCCCGCTTGTTGTAATAGGCCTGCACCACGGCGCTGTTGGTTTTATGGCTGCCGGAGGGGGAGACCCCCTCGTACTTGAAGTAAATCTTTGCCTTGGTGCCCAGCTTTTCTTCCAAGAAGTTGGCGCGCACCAGGGGGGAGGGCCGCCAGATGGACCAGATGTCCTGGATCTCCTCGGGGATATCGATCCAGCGCTTGTCGCTCATCTCCTGTTCCAGGAGCCCCATGGGGAAGATGGGCGCCATCAGCTCAGGGGTGAGCGGCTCCTTGGTGGCCGGATTCAGGGGAGGGTGCATGCCGCCGGGCATGTCGGGCATGACGTTGTACCATTGGGTAATGCGCTCTTCGTCGGGAAGAAGGATTCTTTTTTTCATGGTGTTTTCCTTATTTTTAGCGAATACTCTGAAAATAATGGCGGCCTGATGGCCGGACCTGTCTTTTTAGGAAATTGTACCTATTTACCCATGAATAGTGTTTTTTTAAAGCCTTTTTTTGCCATGGTCTGTCATTGTTTTTCAGTGCCGCAGGCCTTTTTTGTCAGGCCGGCACAACCACTCCCCCTAGAAAAAGGAGAAATTGTATGACGAAAACCGAGAAGAATCTTTGGGAGGCCTTTGCCGGGGAATCGCAGGCAAACCGCAAGTATCTCGCCTTTGCCGACAAGGCGGACAAGGAGGGCTTTAAGCAGACGGCCAGACTCTTCCGCGCCGCGGCCCATGCGG
>JBAZSA010000132.1:0-6767 GCA_041662645.1 Desulfurivibrionaceae bacterium | reverse complement strand
CCTTCAACGAGTCCAAGTTCAGCCTGGCTAAGCTGGAAGAACGGCTGCATGACCTGATGCAGCAGAACGTCATCAAGCCGAGCTGCATGGTGGTTGACGGCTTTGATTTTGCCCAAACCGGCCGCGCGGTGCTGGAAGGGATGCGGGACATGGCCAAGACCATGAATCTGCAGATCTGGTTTTCCGCCGTGTGCGACGATGGCGCTGACAGCCAAACCGGGGTGCCTGCCCCCTGCACGGGCATGGAGGATCTATTCAATACCGTGGTTCTCCTCCAGCCCGTGGCGCAAAGTGACTGCATCGATCTGAAGATCATCAAAGGGTCGGCTGCGGTCAGCAAATGCGGCAAGCTCCTCAAGCTCGACACCAGAACCTTCATGCTCAAGGAAGACTGCAAGTAAGCAGGCTGTATCAATATGGTTCGACACAAGGCGAATGGCGTAAGCTGTTCGCCTTTTTTGTTGACCTTTTCCAAAAGAAAAGGCTACCTTTGCCAGAAATTCAGCCCCTTGCCCAGGACAGAATCCCATGAAATTCAGACCGTGCATTGACCTCCACCATGGCCGGGTAAAGCAGATTGTCGGCTCCACCCTCTCCGACATGGAGCAGGGGAGCCTGACCACCAACTTTGCCTCGGACCAGCCCGCCTCCCACTACGCCGCCATGTACAAGGCAGATCGGCTCTTCGGCGGCCATGTGATCATGCTGGGTCCTGGCAACGAGGCGGCGGCCACCGAGGCCTTGCAAGCCTTTCCCCAAGGATTGCAGGTGGGCGGCGGGATCACGGCGGACAATGCCGGTCATTGGCTGGATCAGGGGGCAAGCGCGGTGATCGTCACCTCGGCGGTGTTCAAGGACGGGGTGGTGCATGAAGACCGCCTTGCCCATCTGGTCCGGCGCGTGGGCAAGGACCGGCTGGTCCTTGACCTGAGCTGCCGGAAAAAAGGGGATGCCTATTATATCGTTACCGACCGGTGGCAGAAATTCACCCAGGTAACGGTTTCCGCGCAATCGCTGGAGTATTTTGCCAGCCACTGCTGCGAGTTTCTCATCCACGCCGTTGACGTGGAGGGCAAATGCGCAGGCATCGAGGAAGAACTCACCTCCCTGCTCGGGTGCTTCAGCCCCATTCCCACCACCTATGCGGGCGGGGTGAAGAATCTTGCCGATCTCTACCGGGTCAAGGAATTGGGGCAAAACCGCCTGGACGCCACCATCGGCAGCGCCCTGGATATCTTTGGCGGCACCGGGATCACCTATGCCGAGGCGGTTGCCTTTAACAGACAAGAGGGGTGCTGACCGTGGCCCAGGACTCCAGCCCGGACCGGGAGGCCACCACTGCCGGAGAAACCGAACAGCTGACCCTCCAGATCGACCGCGACCTTTTCCGCGCCTTTCAACGGGGGGTCTGGATCATTGTCCATGAAACCGGCAGGCCCAGAATTGAGATCATGAATGAAATGGTCCGCGATTTTCTTATAAAACATGGCTGCTGACCAACCCTTCCTTGACCGCGCGCTCAGCCTCAGCTACTATGTGCAAAGCCGTATAGTACAAGATGTCGCATCTGGAAAGCCAGCCAATCCGGCAACAAGGCGGCTTTCGCGGCTAACGGCCAAGATAATTTTGTGACTGTTCCCAAACGATACGAATAGGTCTGCTGATGCCCGGGGCTCCCCTGACCAACGAACAGCGCTTCGCGCGGATCCAGAAATATATCGAGCGGATGCCGAGCCTGTCCACCACGGTGACAAAGGTTCTGGAGGTCTGCAATCGCCCCAACACCTCGGCCAACGACCTGAACCGGATCATCGCCTTGGACCCGGTCCTGACCGGCCAGGTCCTCAAACTCATCAACTCCGCCTATTATTCACTGCCCAACCAGATCAACTCCCTGACCCGGGCGATCATCATGCTCGGAATCAACACCGTGAAAAACCTGGCCTTGAGCACCGCGGTCCTGGGCAGCATGGGCAGGGAAGACTCCTTCCGCTCGCTGTCCATGGATGCGTTCTGGACCCACTCCCTCTGTGTGGGGGTGATGGCCAAGGCCCTGGCCGGCCTTAAGGGAATCCCCGGCATGCTGCAGGAGGAATTCTTTGTGGCAGGGCTCCTCCACGATCTGGGGAAAATCCCCTTGAACAACTGTTTTGCCGAGGAATACCGGCAGGCCATGGAATTATCCGCCATTGAGCAGGGACCATTGTCAAAAGCAGAGGAGATGCTGCTGGGCTTCGACCATGCCCGCGCAGGGAAGATGATCGCTGACAAGTGGCAGCTCAACCTCGCGCTCACCGAACTGCTCCGTTTCCACCATGCCCCGGAAAAGGCCTCGACAAACAACCAGCAGATGATCGGTGTGGTGGCCCTGGCCAACACCTACGCCAATCTCTTTGACGTCGGCTCCGCTGGGGACCGCTATCCGGACATCGCCAAGGTCGAGGCGCTTCTCACCCAGGTCGGCCTGAAATGGCTTGATCTTTCAAGCCTGCATCTGGTTGTGCAACAGGAAATCGAAAAGGCCCAAATTTTTCTCCAGGTCGCCAGGGAGACATCATGAGCATGCGGATCAAATTCTGGGGCGTTCGTGGCTCCATCCCCTGTCCCGGCCCAAAGACCATGAAGTATGGCGGAAACACGGCCTGCATTGAGTTGCGCTTCCCGGAAATCAACCGCCTCATCATCATCGACGCCGGGTCCGGCATCCGGGAACTGGGCAATTTCATGATGGCCAACGATTTCAAACAAGGTCCGATCAACACGGATATCTTTCTGACCCATACCCACTGGGACCACATCATGGGGTTCCCCTTCTTCACCCCCATCTATGTGCCGGGCAGCACCATCAGGGTCCATGGTCCGGTCAGTTTCGAGGGCGACACCCTGGAAAAGATCGTGGGCGGTCAGCTGACCTACCGGTATTTCCCGGTGCGCCAGGCAGAGCTCGCCGCCAAGATCGAGTATCTCGATCTCAAGGAGGGCGAATTCGATCTTGGCGACGGCATTACCGTGACGACAAAATACCTGAATCATCCCATCCTCTGCCTTGGCTACCGCTTTTCCTGGCGGGGGAAAACGTTCTGCACGGCCTACGACACCGAGCCGTTCCGCAATGTTTTCTGCACGGACCCGGAAGACCCCTCCTATGACGAAGGCATGGCCACCGAGGGCGAGCTGGTGGCCCAGGAACAAAATGGCGTTTTGGAGCAATTTTTTTCCGGGGTGGATCTCTTGGTGCATGACTCCCAGTACACCGACGAGGAATACACGGCCAGATTTCTGGGCTGGGGGCATTCGTCCTTTGAGCATGCCGTAGCCGCTGCCAAGCGAGCCGGGGTGAAATCCCTGGTCCTGTTTCATCATGATCCCATGCGCACCGATGAGCAGATCGACGCCTTGACGGAAAAATATTGCGTGGCGGCAGGGCAGGGGGGGACGGAAATTTTCTTTGCCAGGGAAGGCGTGGATTTGGAAATTTAGGCTTAACAGCTAAAACATTATAGTTCGCCGGCAATAGTGTCGATGGGTATAGTGACAGAATATCAAGGAGAAGCATAACCACCACAAGGGAACAGCCACGGGCAGGGGGGAAGCAATGGTTATTTCCGATGAGATCAAATTTCCGCGGCCGGTACGGGTCAACCGGTATGACCCGAAAAAAAAGATCGCTCCCATTGACGGCCTTAGCCAGGTGGCGCGCATTGGCGCCTTCACCCGGGAATGGCAGCGCAACAGGGAGGAACGCCAGCGGCGGGAACAACTTCTTCCCTTGCCCGAGGAAACCTCGGTGCGGCGCTTGGTGGAACAGGTCAACACCCACCTGGAAAACCAAAGAATCCCCATCCATCTTGTACTCATCAAGGACGAACGCGGCTACTCCCTTGACGTCTATGACTGCACCGGCAATGAGCAGTGCGCCATTATCGGCGACGTGGCCATTGACCTAAACGACCTGCCAGCCCTCCTCAAAAACCTCCAGCAGGAAGCTGGCATTCTCCTCGACACCGTCTCATAATCCGCGCCCCTCCCCGCATATTTTTCTTGTTGAAATCTGAATTGAAACATGCTACCAATGCCTTTCATATTCTGAATGGTCATTCAGGATATAGGTGCTTCCCCCTAAAAAACAGGGTGGTCAAGCGGAGAAATCATGCTGCTGCAAGAACTGCTTATCGAAAATAAAGGTGAAATTCTGGATACTTGGGTCGCCCAAGTACTGGAAACGTATCCGGAGGATGGCTCCAGAATCTTTAAAAAAGTAAAGGACCAGTTTGCCAACCCGGTGGGCTATGCGGTGAAAAGCAGCCTTTGGGAAGTGTACGCCCTGCTTTTCGAAAAGAACGAACCGGAAAAGATCGTTCCCTGCCTGGAGCAGCTGGTCCGGATCCGCGCCGTGCAGACCTTTGCCCCATCCGAGGCGGTCGCCATGGCCTACACCCTGAAAAGGGTGGTCAAGTCCGCCTGCCAAAAAGAAAAGGTGGCGGATCTTGACGGCTGGCACGCGTTTGAAGAAAAGGCCGACATCCTGGCCTACACCTTGTTCGACCTGTATGCCGCCAGCCGGGAAAGACTCTACCAAACCCGGATCGCGGAGATCAAAAGCGGAAACCACATCACGACGGATGGCGGGTGCCCTTCGAAACTGATGGACGAAAATACCGCCCCAAAGGCGGAGCTTAAAACCATTAATGTGTAAACATGATGCGAGGTAACAGTAAATGAGAATCCTGAATCCATTCATCGCAGTGTTGGCGCTTATCGCGGTCGCCTTGGCGGCCGCCCTGGTGCCGGGTGGGCAGGTCTTGGTGGGGATCATCTTGCCCTATCTTGCCTTTGCCCTCTTTCTGGGAGGGTTTGCCTATCGCGTGCTGCAATGGGCTAAATCCCCGGTTCCCTTCCGGATTCCGACCACCTGTGGCCAGGCCAATTCCCTGCCCTGGATCAAGCAGAACAAGATCGACTGCCCCTCCACCAAGCTTGGGGTAATCGCCAGGATGATCCTGGAGGTCTTTCTGTTCCGCTCCCTGTTCCGCAACACCAAGGCGGAGATGCACGAAGGCCCCAAACTGGTGTACGGCTCCAGCAAGTTTCTCTGGCTGTTCGCCCTGCTGTTCCACTACTGCTTCCTGGTCATCGTTCTGAGGCATATGCGGTTGTTCATGGACCCGGTTCCCGGCTTTGTCGCCGCCCTTGAGTTCGGCGACGGCTTTTTGCAGATCGGCGCACCGGTATTCTACCAGACCGATGCCATCTTCCTGGGCGCCATCGCCTTTCTGTTCCTGCGCAGGGTGATGCTCAACAACATCCGGTACATCTCGTTGCCCGCCGACTATTTTCCCCTGTTCCTGATCTTCGGCATCGGCCTGACCGGCATCCTGATGCGTTATGTCTTCAGGGCTGACGTGGTGGCAATCAAGGAACTCACCCACGGCCTGGCAACCTTTACCCCGGTCATCGCCGCCGGGCAGATCAGCCCGGTCTTTTTCATCCATGTCTTCCTGGTTTGCGCCCTGCTGATCTACTTCCCCTACAGCAAACTGATGCACATGGCCGGCGTCTTCATGAGCCCCACCCGGAACATGATCAACAACAGCCGGATGGTCCGGCACATCAATCCGTGGAATGACCCCAACATCAAGCCGCACTCCTACGCTGGATACGAGGACGAGTTCAGGGAGTTCATGAAGGAAGGCGGAATACCCGTTGAGAAGGAATAAGAACGATGGCAATCATGAAAGCAGACAAACTGGGTGTAAGCGTTGCGAAGGGTCCGTCCCTCATGACAGGGGCTGTTCCGAAAAAGGATTGGTGGGATGTCCCGGCCACATTCAAACCGGGGAACTATGCCTATCCCGCAAAAAAAGAAATCATTGAATACCACACGCAAAAGACCTTTCCCAGCCATCCTGGGCTGTTTGGTCAACCGCGCGATTGGGATCCCGAGACCGACGACTGGAAACTGCCGGACGGCTGGGAGAATATCATTCTCAATGGCCTGAAGGAGCGGCTCGATAAATTCCGTTCCCTGAAAATCTTCATGGATTGCTGCGTCCGTTGCGGCGCCTGCGCGGACAAGTGCCACTTCTTCCTGGGCACCGGCGATCCGAAGAACATGCCGGTTCTCCGGGCCGAGCTTCTGCGTTCGGTGTACCGGAACGATTTTACCCTGGGCGGCAAGATCCTCGGCAAGATGGCCGGCGGCCGGCCCATGACCTTCGGGGTGCTGAAAGAGTGGTTCATGTACTACTACCAGTGCACGGAATGCCGGCGCTGCTCGGTGTTCTGCCCCTACGGCATCGACACCGCCGAGATCACCATGATCGGCCGCGAACTGCTGCATCTGGTCGGCGTGAACATCAACTGGATCATGGAGCCGGCAGCCAACTCCAACCGCACCGGCAACCACATGGGTCTGCAGCCCCATACCTTTAAAGACAACATCATGTATCTCTGCGATGATATCGAAGAGATCACCGGCATCCGCGTCGACCCGACCTTCAATCGCAAGGGCGCCGAGGTGCTGTTCATCACCCCGTCGGCGGATGTGTTCGCCGAGCCGGGCATCTACACGGCCATGGGCTACCTGCTGCTCTTCCACCACATCGGTTTGGACTACACTTGGTCCACCTATGCTTCGGAGGGCGGCAACTTCGGCCTCTTCACCAACAACGAGATGATGAAGAAGCTCAACGGCAAGATGTACGCCGAAGCCAAGCGTCTAGGGGTCAAGTGGATCCTCGGCGGCGAATGCGGCCACATGTGGCGGG
>JBAZSA010000131.1:0-6829 GCA_041662645.1 Desulfurivibrionaceae bacterium | reverse complement strand
ACCAGACCTCCCAGTTCGACCTGCCCATTGCCGAGCACGGCTGGGTCGAGGTCGAGGTGAATGGTAAGACCAGAAGGATCGGCCTCACCCGCATCCACATGGAGGAGGACGCAGGCAAGCTCATCCACGACGAGCGCGAGCCCAAGAGCTACGTGGACCTCAACCGCACCGGGACTCCGCTCATCGAGATCGTCAGCGAGCCGGACATCCGCTCGCCGGAGGAGGCTGCGGCCTATCTGAAAAAGCTGCACGCCATCCTGCGTTATCTCGACATCTGCGACGGCAACATGCAGGAGGGCAGTTTCCGCTGCGACGCCAACATCTCGCTGAGGCCCGTGGGCCAGAAGGAGTTCGGCACCCGCACCGAGCTCAAGAACATGAACTCCTTTAAAAACGTGCAGAAGGCCCTGGAATTCGAGGTGCGCCGCCAGCGCGACCGTTTGCTGGATGGGGAGAAGATCACCCAGGAGACCCTGCTCTGGGATGCGGATCGCAATGTGACCAATGCCATGCGTTCCAAGGAAGAGGCCCACGACTACCGCTACTTCCCGGACCCTGACCTGGTGCCGGTGGTGATCGACGCGGCCTGGATCGAGGCGATCCGCGCCACCCTGCCGGAGCTGCCCGATGACCGGAAACGCCGTTTTGTCGAGCAGCTGGGGCTGCCGGAAGACGACGCCGCAGTGCTCACCTCCTCCCGCGAGCTGGCCGATTATTTCGAGGCGGCGTATGCAGGGTATTCCAATGCCAAGAAACTCGGCAACTGGCTGATGACCGAGCTGATGCGGTTGCTGAAGGGCGAGGAAGCCATGGATATTACGCAGTGTCCGGTCTCGCCCGAGAACCTGGCCGCGCTCCTGGCCATGATCGACGCAGGCACCATCAGCGGCAAGATCGCCAAGACCGTGTTCGAGGAGATGATGGTCTCCGGCAAGGACCCGGAGACGGTGGTCAAGGAGAAGGGTCTGGTGCAGATGAGCGACCAGGGCGAGATCCTGGCCATCGTCAAGGAGATCATTGCTGCCAACCCCGAGCAGGCCCAGCAGTTCCGCGAGGGCAAGACCAAGGTCATGGGCTTTTTCGTGGGCCAGCTCATGAAGCAGACTGGGGGCAAGGCCAATCCGGGGCTGGCCAACGAGTTGTTTGTTAAGGCGCTGGCGGAGTAACTCTGCTGTATTGTTCATTTCTTTGCTTGCCCAAAGAAACGAACCAAAGAAAGGGCACCCGTGTCACTTGTCCCGCCGAAGGCGGGATGCCCTGCGCTCCTCGATGCTGCCGGGGCTTTGCAAACTCGCTTCGCTCAGACAGTGCAAAGCCCTTTTTCGGCAGCCTCTCCGGTGCTCGGCTGCATGCCAATGGGATTTTACGTAACGTGCCACCGCATATGTGAAAACCTCCCGGAGTTCGCGGCCAAATATGGATAAAACCGACTGGCAGAAAAAAGGCGAGGGCCACCGGCAGCGGCTGCGGGACAGGTTTCTTGGCCATGGCCTTGAGGGCTTTACCGATGCCGAGGTTTTGGAGTTGCTTCTCTCCCTGGGTACCCCGCGCAAGGATTGCAAGGAGAGTGCCCGCTTGCTGCTTAAGCGATTTGGTACCCTGGCCCAGGCCCTGGATGCGAGCCAGGGTGAGCTTGAGCTGGTCGACGGCATCGGGCCGAAAAACGGCTTCGCCCTGCACTTTGTTCAAGGTGTGGCCCGGCGGTATCTCAAGCAGCGGCTGGTGGCCAAGGAGTACCTCCGCTCCTCCCGCGAGGTTGGGGAGTATCTGGTTCACTCCATGCGGGGGCTCAAGCGGGAGGTGCTGATGGCGGTTTTTCTCGACGCGTCGCTGGCCATCATCGGCACCCAGCGGGTGGCGGAAGGCACCCTGGCCAGCAACACCGTGCATCCCAGGGAGTTGATCAGGATGGCCCTGGAGCACCATGCCGCCTCGGTGGTTATCGCCCACAACCATCCCTCTGGCAGTCTGACCCCTTCGGCAGAGGATAAAAAGCTCACCCGTCATCTCTTCATCGCCCTGGGCTTTGCCGGGATCCAGCTTCTCGATCATCTCATCGTGGGGGAGGGTGAGCTCCCGTTCAGCTTTGCCGATCACGGGTTGCTGGAGGATATCCGTCGCCAGTCCCGTGCGTTGATCGCCGGAGAATGATGTCGCCCGAATCCCTGCCCACCGGGTTTACTCCCGCCAGCGGCGAAGAACCGCCCGGCCTCTATCTGCACATCCCCTTTTGCAAAAGCCGCTGCGCGTATTGCTCCTTCAACTCCCATGCCTGCCAGTCCCCTCCGGCCGCATACCTGGCAGCCCTTGCCAGCCAGATCCGTCACTGGGCTGATCAGCCGTGGTGCCGGGAACGGACCTTCGCCACCCTGTTCATCGGCGGTGGCACCCCGACCATTTATGGCGGCAATGAGCTGGCCCATCTGGTGGGCCTGTGCCTCAACTCATTTAACTTCACGGAAGATGCCGAGATCACGGTGGAGGCTAACCCCAACACCGTGACCGAGCAGGCGTTGGCCAATCTGCGGAGGGCCGGGGTCAACCGGTTGAGCCTTGGGGTGCAGGCTTTTTCCGGCCGGTTGCTGGGTGCGCTTGGCCGGAGCCATACGAAGGCCGAGGCCTGCGCCGCGATCAAGGCAGCGCGAAAGGCTGGGTTTGCCAATATCAACCTGGATCTGATGTACGGCCTGCCCGGCCAGGGCGTGGCGGATTGGCGGGAGAGCCTGGACCAGGCCCTTGCCTTCGGGCCGGAGCATCTTGCTTGCTACGAGCTGACCATCGAGGAAGAAACCCCCTTTGCCCGGCTGGTGGAAAGGGGTGAACTGATCCTGCCCGAAGAGGAAGAGGCGTTGGCCATGGCCGCGCTCACCCACGATCTTCTTGCCCAGGCTGGGTTGCAGCGCTACGAGATCTCCAACTACGCCATACCGGGTAAAGAATGCCGCCACAACCTCAACTACTGGCGAAACGGCTCCTATCTCGGCTTGGGCGCCGGGGCGGTCTCCTGCCTCTCCGGCTTCAGGTTCAGCACGGTACGGGAGCCCGAACCGTTTACCGGGTTAGTTCAAAAAGGAGAGCTGCCGCTGGCCGAGGGGGAATGCCTGCCGCTGGCGGCCCGGTTCCGGGAAAGCGTGGTTATGGGACTCAGGATGATTCAAGGGGTTTCCTTTGCCCCGTTGCAGCGCCGGTTTGGTTTGACGCCTGTGGGCTATTATGGGAATATACTGGATGAATTGCAGGCGCAAGGGTTGGTCGCGGTCACGCAAGACAGCCTGCGCCTTACCGTGGCAGGGCTGCCCGTGGCGAATCAGGTCTTGGCCCGGCTTGTTTGAACGATTTCTTAGGGGTATTTCTCCGCGATGATTTTTCCCGCTAACAGCATTGCTAGAAAATTGTTGGTCACCATGTCGTTGGTGGTTGCCGGACTGGTTCTGGTCCTTGGCGGTTTTGAAATCGCGCAGGAATATGGCCGTTACCGGCATGAGGTCGATGCGCTCTGGGGGCAGCAGGTTGCAGCGCGCAAGAAGCAGCTCGAGATACAGGTCTCGGATGTGGTCTCCTACATCGAATTCAAAAAAACCCAAGTTCGCGCCAGGGTGCAGGGGGGTCTCGAATCCAGGGTTCGTGATGCCCACGGCGTGGCATGCCATCTCTACGAGATCAGCAAAGACTCGCACAGCGCCAAGGAACTTCGTAGTCTGGTCCGTGAGGCGTTGCGCAAGCAGCGCTTTAACAACGGCAGGGGTTATTTTTTCATCTTTGCCATGGATGGCACGGTGCTGCTCCATGCGGCCCAACCTGAATTTGAGCAAAAAAATCTTCTGGCCATGCAGGATACCGAGGGCACCTTCGTAGTCCGGGAGATGATCGCGCTTGCCCGGAGCAAGGGAGAGGGGTTTGTTTCCTACCTTTGGCCAAAGCCGGGGTTTCCCCCGGATCAGGAGTTTGAGAAAATTTCCTTTATCAAATACCTGCCGTATCTTGACTGTTTCATCGGGGCGGGCGAATACCTGGATGACACCGAGGCCGAGGTCAAGGCCGAGGTGTTGGAGCGTATTGAAAAAAGCCGTTTCGGAGGGGGCGAGTATATCTTTGCCGGGCAATGGGACGGGGTTTCCCTGGCCTACCCGACCAAGGGCCGCAACATGCTGGGGGTGACCGATGCCAACGGGGTGAAGGTTGTGGCGGAAGCCATTGCCCTGGCCCGGAAGGAAGGCGGTTTTCTCTTGTATGTGATGCCGAAACTGGGTGAGGAGCGCAATTCGCTGAAACTCAGCTACGTGCGCGGTGTCAAGGATTGGCAATGGTATGTGGGTTCCGGGGTTTATCTGGATGATCTCGAGGCTGCCAGCGCCGGGGCCAGGCGGGAGTTGCGGCGCGAGATTGCCATGATTGTCGGTCTTTCCCTGTTCTTGATGCTTGCTATTTTTCTGGCTGGGTTGTTTGTCGTCCGGAAAACGGCGGAGCAAATTCAGCAGGCCTTTGCCGCTTTTAAAACCTTTTTTGACAAGGCGGCGCGGGAAAAGGTGGAAATGCAGACCTCAGGCTTGCATTTCGAGGAATTTCGCTCCCTGGCCAAGGCGGCAAACCAGATGCTGGTTGAGCGGCGGACCATGGAAGAAGGGCTGCGCAAAAGCGAAGAAAAATATCGGGTCCTGATCGATACCACGGGCACCGGGTTTGTAAAGATAGATGGCGAGGGGAGGGTGTTGGACGCCAACCAGGAGTATGTGCGGATGACCGGACACGGGGATCTGGCCGAGATTTTGGGCCGGAGGGTGACCGAGTGGACTGCGGAGCATGATTTGGCCAAAAACCGTGAGGCGGTGCAGGAATGCGCCAGGCTTGGTTTTATCCGCCATCTGCAGATCGATTATGTCGATGGCCAGGGGGAGCTTACCCCAATGGAACTCAATGCCACGGTGGTGCAAGGGGAGGGGCAGCCGGAGATTCTCACCATCTGCCATGACGTCAGCCTGAGAAAACAGATGGAAGAGCAGTTGCGCCAAGCCCAGAAGATGGAGGCCATCGGCACCCTGGCCGGTGGAATCGCCCATGATTTTAACAATATTCTTGCCGCGATCCTTGGCTATGCCGAGATGGCGGCAAGGAGCCTGCCCCCGGAAGCAGGCAGCGCCAAGGCCGATATCCAGCAGGTTCTGCGGGCCGGGTTGCGGGCCAGGGATCTGGTGAAGCAGATTCTGACCTTCAGCCGGAAAAGCGGGGAAGAGCGGGCGCCGATCTCGCCCAGGCCCATTGTCAAGGAGGCGCTCAAGTTTCTGCGGGCCTCGATTCCGGCAAGCGTTGAAATCCGCGAGGATATTGCCTCGGACTGTGGCGCCATCCTGGCCGATCCCACGAATATCCACCAGATCGTGGTAAACCTTTGCACCAACGCCTTCCATGCCATGGAGGCGGCAGGGGGAGTCCTGACCGCGATCCTGAAAAACGTGGAGCTGGACGCAGGCGAGCTCGCCGGGGAAGGGGATCTGCAACCCGGGCCGTATGTGCTGTTCAGTGTCGGCGACACCGGGCCCGGGATGACGCCGGAGGTTCTCTCCCGCATCTTCGACCCGTATTTCACCACCAAGAGTGTGGGCAAGGGTTCGGGCATGGGGTTGGCGGTGGTGCATGGCATAGTCAAAAATTATGGCGGCATGGTGCAGGTGGACAGCACCATGGGCAGCGGCACGGTTTTTCGCGTCTATCTGCCCCGGATCGGCAGTGGGGCGGATGCGCCGGAGAGCGTGCAGGAGTGGGCGCTTCCTTCGGGCGGTCAGGAGCGGATTCTTTTTGTCGATGACGAGACAAGCATTGTCGAGATGGGCAAGGCCATGCTCTCCGGGCTTGGCTACCGGGTGACCGCCAGAACCAACCCCCTTGAGGCCCTGGAAGAGTTTCGCCGCCAGCCTGGGGATTTTGATCTGTTGATCACCGATCAAACCATGCCCAAGCTGTCCGGGGTGCAACTGGCCCAGGAAGTCCATGATATCCGGCCTGGACTGCCGGTGATCCTCTGCACCGGGTACAGCGCGGCGATCGAGGAAGAATCCGCCGCAGCGCAGGGCATCAATTATTTTCTCATGAAGCCTCTTACCATGCGGATGCTGACCGAGACGGTGCGCAAGGCTTTGGGGCAGTGAAACGTGCAGAGTGAAAAATTAAAAGGGCGGGGCTGCCTGTAATGGCAAAAGAGAAAATATCCTACGTGTGCAGCGTCTGCAGCGGGGTGTTCAGCAAATGGGCGGGGCAGTGCGACGGCTGCGGCGCCTGGGACACCCTGGCCGAGCAGCAGCCGCTCTCCGTGGCGGCGGGCCGTTTTCAAGGCTATTCCGGCTCCCTGGCCCAGGTGCAGACCATGGCCCAGGTGGGCAAGGACGAGCTGGTCCGTTTTTCCACCACCATGGGCGAGCTGGACCGGGTACTGGGCGGCGGTTTGGTGCCGGGCTCGGTGGTGCTCATCGGCGGCGATCCGGGGGTGGGCAAGTCCACCGGCTTGCTCCAGGTCTGCTGCAGCTTAAGCCTCACTCGCAAATGCCTCTACGTCACCGGCGAGGAGTCGCTCCAGCAGATCGCCATGCGGGCCAGGCGGCTTGGGTTGCCGGATCAGGCGTTGCTTCTCCTGGCCGAGACCAGGGTGGAGGATATCTGCGCCACGGCGCTTAAGGAAAAGCCCGAGGTCATGGTGATCGACTCGATCCAGACCATGCAGGTGGCGGACAGCCAGTCCGCGCCGGGCAGCGTCAGTCAGGTGCGGGAGTCCGCCGCTCTCCTTACCCAGTTTGCCAAGCAGACCGGGGTGGCCATCTTCCTGGTGGGCCATGTCACC
>JBAZSA010000130.1:0-7049 GCA_041662645.1 Desulfurivibrionaceae bacterium | reverse complement strand
CCGGCGCGGCAGGGGCCGACTTCCTTTGCTACGTGACCCCGGCCGAGCATCTCAAACTGCCCAGCGCCGAGGATGTGCACGAGGGGGTCATGGCCTCCCGCATCGCCGCCCATGCGGCGGACATCGCCAAGGGGCTGCCCGGCGCCATCGACAAGGACATCGCCATGGCCAAGTGCCGCAACAATCTGGACTGGAAAGGCCAGATCGATCTCTCCATTGATCCGGAAAAAGCCCGGCGGTTCCGGGAGGAGGGGAGTTCCTATAAGGGCGACGCCTGCAGCATGTGCGGCTCGTACTGCGCCATCAAGGTGTACAAGCAGGCCACCGCGCCCGACCGCTTGCAGAAATAATTTCGTAATCACCACAGAGGAGGACGCACCGTATGACCGAATTCCTGGGGCAGATTGTCGATTTCATCAACAACACCAATGTGCCGCAACAGCTCCGCGAGGTAGATGCCAAGGCGCTGTTTACCAATGCCTGGTTTCTGGTCCCTTTTATCGCTTTTATCTGCTACAGCCTCTACAAGCAGGCCGTGGACAGCCTGGTGATGACCGGCCTTGCCCTCGGCCTCTGGCTTTTCACCGGGAGCAGCTACATGGACGGGCTGATTGTGGACGGGACTATCCAGATCGGCAAGATCCTGCCCGTGGCCGGGGTGTTCATCGGCGCCATCGCCGTTGCCGTGTATTTCCTCTTCATGCGCACCGACTGATTTTTTTTTCAGGGACGCAACAACCGTGAGCAACCGGATTGAGGAAATCCATACCCGCCTGTCCGGCCATTTCGGGCCCCAGCACTGGTGGCCCGGCGAAACCCCCTTTGAGATCATGCTCGGCGCTGTTCTGACCCAGAACACCAGCTGGCGCAACGTGAGCATGGTAATCGAGGCGTTGCGCCAGGATGGGCTTCTCTCCTTCGAAGCCCTGGAAGCCTTGCCCGTAGAGATTCTTGCCGAAAAGATCCGGCCGTCCGGCTACTATAACCAAAAGGCCAAGCGTCTCAAGGGCCTCTTTGCCGCCATCCGCGAAGATAGCGGGGATCTCGAAACCTTCTTTGCGCAAGACACCCAGACCCTCCGGGAAAAGTTGCTGGCAGTCAAGGGCATTGGCCCGGAAACCGCGGACTCCATCACCCTCTACGCCGCGGGCAAGCCGGTGTTCGTGGTGGATGCCTACACCTACCGCATCCTGCTCCGGCATGATCTCATTGCCGAAGACGCCGGGTATGAGGAGATTCAGGATCTTTTCCTCGGCAAGCTGCCCAGCGATACCCAGCTCTTCAACGAGTACCACGCTCTTCTCGTCCGCCTTGCCAAGGAATACTGCAAGAAATCCAACCCGCTCTGCGACAGTTGCCCCCTCCTGGGGCTCTAGCCGGAGCCAGTTCTAGTAATTCCCGTTGTCACGATCAGCCGGAGAGCTTCCTCTCGCTCCGGCCGGTCTGTTTTTCGGTTGACATGGGTTTGAAAAACCAAGTAAAGAGCTTTTGCTGGTTTGAATTGTGTCGGGGCGGTGCGGACCCCTGATTTCCTTGTCGCCTTCCCCCATCCTCTCGCGTCAACTCAAGCAAGCGACTGTTGTGTTCCCGGAGTTGCCACTGGTCGGCCCACAATAATGAGGCGCTGGCCGAAACAACTCCGCCCCGGACAGGAGGCGTACTGACATGCTTACCGTGTACAAGCGCTTTGACCATCAGCTGCAGATCGTCACGGACAGCGGTCCTGTGCCCAGATCCTGGATCCGCATGGTCAACCCGACGCCGGATGAAATTCGCACGGTTTCCGAGGCGACCAAAGTGCCGGAAGACTTTCTCCGCGCCGCCCTGGACGAAGAAGAGCGCTCCCGTATCGAAATCGAAGACAACTGCATGCTGGTGCTGACCAATTTCCCGATGTTGCGCGGTCCGGACATGTATGACACCCTGCCGCTGGGCATCATCCTGACCCCGGACCAGGTCATCACCGTCTCCCTGGAAGAAACCGAAATCCTGCCCGGCAACATTGTCGGCCCAGGGGCTCCGGCCTATTACAACACCGGCAAGCGCACCCGCTTTCTCTTTCAGATCCTCTACAAGACCGCCAAGGTCTATCTGCGGTACATCCATCAGATCAACCGCCAGACCGATGTCATTGAGCGCCATCTGCGAAAATCGATGAACAATGCGGAGGTGTTCCAGCTCCTCGATCTGGAAAAAGGCCTTACCTACTTCACCGTGGCCCTGCGCGCCAACGGCCTGGTGCTGGAGCGGCTGCTGCGGTTGAGAAAGACCAGCGCTCTGCAGCATCTGCTGCCGCAGTACGAAGAGGATGAGGACATCCTTGAGGACGCAATTATTGAAAACCGTCAGGCCCTGGAGATGGTGAAGATGTATTCCGACATCCTCAGCGGCATGATGGACGCCTTCACCTCGGTTATCTCCAACAATCTCAACCAGGTGATGAAACTGCTCGCCTCCATCACCATCCTGATCTCCATCCCGACCATGATCTCCAGCTTCTGGGGCATGAACGTGGGGGTGCCCTTCCCGGATCATCATTTTGGTTTCTGGTACGTGCTGCTTTTTTCGCTGGCCCTCACCGGCATGGCCGGGTATGTGCTCTGGAAAAAACGGATGTTTTAGGGAAAGGCGATCCGCTGATCAGGGAGGGGCTTGACTGCGGGGAGTGTGGAAATTTTTTAATGAGCTCTCAATTCCCTTGTTCTTCGCCTGCTTCTTCGTTCCTGCGCTGCTGGCCATCCCGCCAGAGCAGCTGGCGGCAGACGCCGCGGATGATCTTGATTTCCTTTGATTTCAGCCCGATCCGCCCGAGAAATTGGCGGATGCTCTTCATCCAGTAGTCATCCTCCCCGTTTTTCAAAAAGCCGATGGTGGTGAGCGCCTCTTCCACATGGGTGAACATGGCCTCCAGCTCCCGCTTGTCTCCCTGTTTGGGCACAGATGGGGGGAAGGTGTTGCGGCTCACCGCATCGAGAACGCTGTAGTGGAGTTCGTGGCAGAGGATGGCCACGGCCTGGGCCAGGTTGAGGGAGGAGAAATCCGCCGTGGGGATGGTGGTGATCTGATTGCAGAAGCGGAGTTCCTCATTGGCCAAGCCCCGGTCTTCCGGGCCGAAGAGCAGGGCGACCCGGTTGTTTCTAAGCTGGGGCAAAACTTCTGCCATGAGCTGTCTGGGGCTGTTGACCGTGGTCCGCTTTCTGCCCTGCCGGGCCGAGGTGCCCAGCACCCAGCCGAAGGGGGCCAGGGCTTCCCCCAGATCTTGGTGGTGTTCCAGATTGTCGATGAGATGGGCTGCCTTGGCCGTGGCCAGGGTGAGCATCCGGTCGCGGTCGGGCATCTCCCGGCAGACGAGAATGAGCTGGCTGATCCCCATGTTTGCCGCAATGCGCGCCGCCGAGCCGATGTTCTCGGCAAACTTGGGCGAGACCAGGACGATGGCCGCCTGGGCCATCAGCTCCCGCACCGTATCCTGCACAGCCTCGTTCATTTGCCTGGAACAGGGCGCTTCTTCGGTTGCGCGGCTGGTTTTTTGCGGGGTTTGGCCTCGCTTGGTGGGCGCTTTTTGGAGGCACCCTGCACCAAATCCGTGGCCCGTGCCAGCTTTTCCTCCACCGTGAAATTGATCCGCCTTCTGGGGATCTCCACGCTGGTCAGCCGCACCCGCACCAGATCGCCGATCTGAAAGACACTCTTGGTCCGCTGGCCGATGAGCCGGTGGCGGCCTTGCTCCAGTTCGTAATAATCGTCGCGCATCTCGGTGATGGGCACGGCGCCGTTGACAAAGACCTCGGTCAGCTCGACGAACAACCCGAAGGCCGTAACCCCGGAGATGATGGCTTCAAAGGTCTCGTCGATCTTGTCGGCCATGAAATGGACCTGGAGCCGTTCCACCATCTCCCGGTCGGCATCCACCGCCACCCGCTCCCGTTTGGAAAGAAAGGTGCCGGACTCCTCGGTGGATACCGCCTCGGGGCCGGGTTTTGGAGCCCCCTTTTTTTGCAGGCTCGCGGCCAGGGCCCGGTGGACCATGAGGTCCGGGTACCTCCGGATGGGGGAGGTGAAATGGGTGTAGTGGGTGGCGGCCAGGCCGAAATGGCCGAGATTGTGCGGGGAGTAGCGGGCCTGCTGCATGGTGCGCAGCAAGAGATTGCTGATGATGTACTCCTGGGGGGTGCCTGCCGCCATGCTCAAGACCTTGCCGAACCACTGGGGTGAGCCGGAGCCGTCGTCATCGACCGGAAGCCCCATGCTTTGCGCAAACTCGGTGAACTCGGCCACCTTGAGCGGGTCGGGCGGTTCGTGGATGCGATAGAGGGAGTCGATTTTGCCTTCGGTCAGGGTGAGAGCCACCGCTTCGTTGGCCGCGAGCATGAACTCCTCGATGAGCTTGTGCGCCTGGTTGCGCTCGCTGCGCTTGATGGTCTGCACGGTGTTGTCCTCGCCCAGCACCACCAGGGGCTCCGGCAGTTCAAAGCCGATGCTCCCCCGTTTTGTCCGCTGCTTTTCCAGGCTCAGGGCCAGTTGGCCCATGCGTTCCAGATCCTCCACCATGTCACCGTATTGGTTGCGCATGGCCGCATCCTTGTCCACCAGGATCTGCTTGACCTTTGTGTAGGTGAGGCGATATTTGCTGCGGATGATGCTTTTCACGAACCGTTTGGCCAGCCGGTTGCCGTGCTCGTCGAAATCAAGCATGGCGGTGAAGGTGTAGCGGTCCTCATTGGGCACCAGGCTGCAGAGGTTGTTGGACAAC
The DNA here is from genome assembly GCA_041662645.1 of Desulfurivibrionaceae bacterium. GTDB lineage: Bacteria > Desulfobacterota > Desulfobulbia > Desulfobulbales > Desulfurivibrionaceae > Thiovibrio. Next base: position 2,296 of record JBAZSA010000130.1, on the reverse strand, counting down.
CGCTCCGGCAGCATGGGGATGACCCGGGTGGGGAAATAGACGCTGGTGCCGCGCTGGTAGGCCTCCATATCCACCGGGGTTTGCGGCCGCACGTAATGGCTGACATCGGCGATGGAGACATAGAGGCGATAGCCTTTTTTCAGCGGCTCAATGGCCACGGCGTCGTCAAAGTCGCGGGCCGTTTCGCCGTCGATGGTCACATGGGTTACCTGGCGCAGATCGGTGCGCCCCGAAGTCAGTTTCACCTCCGGGTCCAGCCCTTCCACCTGGGTGGTCACCTCCTGGGTGAAGACATGGGGCAGGTCGAACTTGCGGATGACCATCTCGGTCTGCACCTGGATGTCCTTGGGGTTGCCCAGCACCTCGAGGATGATGCCGTCCAGGTTGCGCTGCCCGGCGGCAAAGGAGGTGACCTCGGCCAAGACCGCGTCGCCGTTCTTGGCCCCCCGGCTGTCTTCCTTGCGGATGATCAGATTGTAGGGGAAGCGGCTGTCCTCCGGGGTCACCAGGCCGGTGTTGCCTCCGGCCATGTAAGTCCCGACCAGCCGGGTGGTGGCCCGGCTCAGAACCGCGATCACCCGCCCCTCGTAGCGGCCCTGGCGGCGGCTCATCAACTGGACCAGCACCTTGTCGTTGTGGGCCGAGCCGCCCAGCATGCCGGGCGGGATAAAGACATCCTGGTCGATCATAAGCTCGGCCGGGGCCTCGGCGGGCGCGACAAAGCCATACCCCTTGGTGGTCACGCTGATCGGCCCGGCAAACAGCTCCACGTTTTTGCGCAGGCTGAAGGTGTCCCGTTTGCAGGAAACCACCTTGCGCCGGCAGAGATCATCCAGCACCCCCAGCACCTCCTGCCGGTGGCTCTTGCTCAACCCCAGGGCCGTAAAGATATCAGCCGCAGAAAGCGGCATCTCCGCCGTATAGAGCCGGCCCAGAATCTCGCCTTCAAAGCGTGCGTCCTGGTGCTGGCGCCCCGGCCTGCCGCTCTCGCGCTGCCGCTTTCCCGGCCGGCCATGCTTGCTGTGGAAAACCTTTCTTCTCTGTGTCACAGGCGTGCCTCTTGTGGTTTTCGTCTGATTCCGGCATCAAGCTGGAGAGTTGCGCTATTTTTTTTAAAGAAATGGAAAATCGTTGCACAAGGGCGGAGAACGAAATACCCTTAGAAAACAACCTGACAACTGCGATTGTACCTTATTTGCAGGGACAGATCATCCATTTCCCCATAACCGGATAAGAAAGACAGCGACCATCCATGGCCCCTTCCAAAAAATTTAACATAGCCGCCTACTGCGAGCGCATGGAGCAGCTTCTCGGCGGGCAGGAAGGGGTGGCCAAGGTCTTCTGGGAGGCGTTGTCCTTTGCGGTTTCCGCCCATCAGGACCAGCGGCGCAAATCCGGCGAGGCCTATGTCAGCCATCCCCTCCAGGTGGCGAAAATCCTCGTTGAGGAGCTGGACATCCGCGATCCGGAGCTGCTGGCCGCAGCCGTGCTCCACGACACGGTGGAGGATGTGCCCGAAGTGACCAGCGAGGTGATCGGCGGAATCTTCGGCAAGAACATCGAGATCATTGTCGATGCCTGCACCAAGATCGCCAACTTCTCTGGAAACAAACAGACCTTTTACAAGCTGGTCCACCGCAAGCTTTTCTCCGGGGCGGCAGCCCATCTGGAAGTCCTGTTGATCAAGCTGGCCGATCGTCTGCACAACCTGCGGACCATGGCTTCCATGCCCAAGGACAAGCGGCAGAAGATCGCCGAGGAAACCCTGGATATCTACGCGCCCCTGGCCAAGGTCATGGGCTTGAACTCCATCAAGCGCGAACTCTACACCCTGGCCCTGATGTATAAATTTCCGCGGCAGAGCCAGAAGGTGCGGGCTGCCATCAAACGGCTGCAGAGCAGCGAAGAGGTGCTGGCCATCAAGCGCACCCTTGAGGACCGGATGAAGGAGGCGTGGATCACCCATGAAATCCGCCTCAACCCCAAGGGGCTTTGGGCCTACTATGATCCGTCGCAGAAGGTTCTTAACAAAACCATTGCCAATCCTCTGGAATTCATCATCATTGCCAACGATATCCAGACCTGTTACCGGATTCTCGGGGTCATCCACCAGAATTATCCGCCCATCCCCCGCACCATCCGTGATTTTATCGCCAACCCCAAGGCCACCGGCTACCAGAGCCTGCATACCCGGGCCAATATCAAGGGGTGCAACTACCTGTTCAAGATCCGCACCCACGAGATGACCACCTCCTCCCGCACCGGCCTGGTACGGGAATGGTTCGCCCACAAAACC
>JBAZSA010000129.1:0-7360 GCA_041662645.1 Desulfurivibrionaceae bacterium | reverse complement strand
TGGTACTGCCAGGGAAGCTTGGTGGGAGAGTAGGTCGCCGCCGATTCATTTTTGTTGTAAAACCCTTCCCCTTAAAAGGAAGGGTTTTTTTTTGCCCGGTTCTTGGGTATGTTTTTTTGCGTGGCTCAACAGGCTGGTATTTTTCGGGGAGGAACTTCTATGCAGTATTCTTCTGTTGTTGGTCTTGTGTTGGCGGCCGGGAAGGGCACCCGGATGAAATCGGACAGACCAAAGGTGCTGCATGAAGCCTTTTTTTCCCCGATGATACACCATGTCTTGGATGCGCTTCAGCCCATATCTCTGGCAAAAAATATTGTTGTTACCGGCCATCAGCGCCAATTGGTTGAAGAGGCACTGCGCGGATATCCCATATCCTTTGTCCATCAGTCACAACAACTGGGAACCGGCCATGCTGTTATGGCCTGCGAGGGGGAGTTGCAGTCGCATAAGGGCTCTGTTCTTATTTTGTGTGGCGATACGCCCCTGGTCAGAACGGAAACAATTCAGCAGTTCCTTCGAAGTCATCTTGAAAGCGCCTCTCTTCTTACGGTAATGACGACCACCGTCGCAACGCCAGACAACTATGGAAGGATTGTCTCCGATGAGCAGGGAAATATTGTGCGCATTGTCGAAGAAAAAGATGCTACGCCTACCCAAAAAGAGATCAGAGAAATAAACGCTGGTATTTATTGTGTCGACGCGCAATTTCTGTTTGAGGCCCTCCGCAGAGTTGGTACAGACAATAAACAGGGCGAGGTCTATCTTACCGATATTGTAGCCATTGCCGTCGGCGACGGGGTTCATGTGCATAAATTCTGTTGTCCGGACAGCGAGGAAATTTTGGGGGTGAACTCCAGGCGTGAACTGGCGCAAGCCCATTCAATCTTGCAGCAACGCTATCTCGGAATGCTCATGGATCGCGGGGTAACGATTATCCAGCCAGAATCCGTAACCATAGAGAAGACCGTAACAGTCGGGAATGATTCCGTGATATATCCCAACACCTCTCTCACCGGCGTTTGTAATATTGGCTCTGGGGTGCGCGTTGATTCTTTTGTGAAAATACAGGACTGTACGATCGGAGATTGTGTTCACATCGGCTCCTTTACCCATTTGCAGCAGACGCACATCCCGTCTTGGAGTACAGTGGCTCCTCACACCATCGATATAAAAATGCGGTAAGCTGTGGAGATGCTTTTATAGCCCGGCCACGGTCTTTCTTTTCGAGATAAATGGCTTGACTTTCTTTTTTCCGAAGGAGTAAATTTCGCATTACTCCTACATGTTATCTGAGGAATGTTTTTGGCGTTTTGCTTGCGCTTTTTTACTCTGGAGCGTGGGCTTTTCTGAGTGTAAAATCTATCCAGCCCATCGATATTATGGGAAAAGAGGCGTTCTGTATGGAATACGAGGAAGATTTGAAAAAGCTTGAGGACAATGTCGAGAAAATGTTGAGCAGTCTCGATTCCGTTCAAGGGGACAAGATAAAATTGCAAGCGGATATTGCTCGCCTGGAGCTGGATAAGAAGGGGCTTGAGGAGCAGATCAAGCGTCTGAAGGAAGAGAAGAAGAGTATCCACCAACGGGTTTCAGGTCTGCTTGGGTCCATAGAAAAATGGGAGAAATCAACGGCGCTGGAAACCGCGTCGCTCTCTTCCGCAAATGTTATCGGTAAGGAATCCTCGGAGCCTGTTCAAGGGGTTCTGATAGGCAACTGATTGTGAAAATATATTGCTTTCAGGGAGTTATTCTGTTAACCCTTTCATTAATGGTGCATTGTGGAACGATTGGTCACCTTTAAAGTGCTTGGCCAGGAGTATCCGCTCTATACAGATGCCCCGGAAAAAGATGTGCAGGAAATCTTGTCTTTGGTGAAAACGCAACTGGAACATGCTGGTCAAGCCTCTCAGCATGTTTTGCCTGCAAACAAGCTCGGTATCTTAACGAGCTTGAACATTGCAGGCAAATATGTGAAGATGAAAAGGGAATACGAAGAGTACAAGCAACGGGTTGAAGAAAAAATCAGTTTGCTTAGTAATAAAATAGAAAAGAATTTTTAGAGAAAAAGAGCTTTCCCCTGCCTTGTTAGTGATCAGGGAGAGTGTCTCGAGCCAACATTGAAATTGAGGGCGACTTTGTTGTTCTTGGAAAGGAATCCATTTTGGTGGAATTCCTTAAAGGGAATTCAAGTACCGCCCACCTAACCCAGTTAGGTTCGATGTCACTCCAGGACACTTCAATGGCGGGGGATTTGGATGATTTCATTGTCCTTTCGCAAAAAATGGATGGGGCATTTATATAAATGTGTAGCGAGGCCTACGGGCAGGCAGAATATAGAGCAATCACGATTCTGCCCATCAAGAGGATGCAAGAACGGTAGCGTTTGCCGACTATCCCAAAGCGGGAATTGGCATAGAGGTTGTGGTTCAGGTCACTTGTTTGCATCATACGACAGAAAAACTCTCGGAACATGGAGAGATATTATATTGGTATTGGAAAAAAAAGTCGTCTGAGGATTTGCTGCCAAGACAAGAGCTTTACACCTGAAGTACTCCTTTTCTTTCCGTTTTTATTCCCTCCTGATTCCCTTCGGTCATCAATAAGGGCTGGTTTGTTGTGTTGCAAGCTTGCTAGTCCGGGCTGGCAATATCTCTTTTCCCGCCATTTCTTTTAAGGCATGAGTGCGATATGCCCCTGAGGGGTTTGTGCGTGCTTTTTAGATAAATTCGACATGAGGTTGTCTCCGTGACTGTACAGATAATATTAGCAATTGTACTTGGCATCTGTAGTGGCGTTGGCCTGGGTTTTTTGGTGCGTAAGAAATTTCTCGAAGACCGTACGGAGAATCTTGAGGCGCAGGGCCGCAAACTTATTGAAAATGCCCTGGCCGAAGCGGAGCAGATTAAAAAAGAAGCTGTCCTGCAAAGCAAGGATGAAGCTTTTGCCCTGAAGCAGGAAGCGGAAAGGGAAATCAAGGCGCTCAAAAAGGATGTTCTTGAGGAAGAAAAGAAATTTATCCAGAAGCTTGAACAGATTGAAAGGAAAATGGATTTTCTGGACAAGCGGGAGATGGATTTTCTGAAAAAAGAACAGGCTTTTGCACGCGAGGAAGAAGTCCTGGGCCGCCGCCAAAAAGAGATCGATCTTGTCATCGAAGAGCAACGGGTGCAGCTTGAAAAAATTTCCGGAATATCCCGGGAGGAAGCTAAAAAACAGCTAACCGACAGCATTGAAAGCGAAGCCCGGATGGAAGCCGCCAAGATGGTGGTTAAGATCGAGAACGAAATGAAGATGCAGGCCGATAAAAAGGCGAAGGATATTATCGCCCTGGCCATTTCTCGATATGCCGGCGACTATGTCGCGGAAAAAACCGTTTCCGTCGTGCCCCTGCCCAATGAGGAGATGAAAGGGCGGATTATCGGCCGTGAAGGCCGGAATATCCGGGCCATCGAAGCCGCTACCGGGATCGATATCATTATCGATGATACTCCCGAGGCCGTCATTCTCTCCGGCTTCAATCCTGTTCGCCGTGAGGTTGCCAGGCAGTCCTTGGAGCGGTTGATCACCGATGGCCGTATTCATCCCGCCAGAATCGAGGAGATTGTGGAAAAGGTGAGCGAGGAGCTTGAGGTGACCATGCGGGAGGCCGGGGAACAGGCGACCTTCGATGTTGGCGCCCATGGCGTCAATCCCGAGTTGATCAAGCTGCTGGGCCGTCTCAAATACCGGACCAGCTATGGCCAGAATGTCTTGCAGCACTCCCTGGAGGTTGCCTTTTTGTGCGGGGTGATGGCGGCCGAGCTCGGCATCGATGTGAAGCGGGCAAAGCGGGCCGGCTTGTTGCACGATATCGGCAAGGCTGTGGATCATGAGATCGAAGGATCGCACGCCAGCATCGGCGCTGATCTGGCGAAGAAATATGGTGAGTCTCCGGTTATCGTGCATGCCATTGCCGCGCATCATGAAGATGTGCCGCCGGATGGGGTGCTTGATGTTCTCGTGCAATCCGCCGATGCGCTTTCCGGTGCCCGGCCTGGGGCGCGGAAGGAAATGCTGGAGTCGTATGTCAAGCGGCTTGAGGATCTTGAGAAGATTGCCAATTCCTTCAAGGGAGTGGAAAAATCCTATGCCATCCAGGCTGGCCGCGAGGTTCGGATCATCGTCAACAGTGGGGTGGTCAGCGACGCGGAGGCAATGATCGTCAGTAAGGACATTGTCAAGAAGATCGAGCAGGAGTTGACCTACCCCGGCCAGATCCGTGTCACCGTAATTCGGGAAACCCGGGCAGTGGAATACGCCAAATAATAACGATCCGAAATGCTGGTGGAACACGGTTGTTCACGATTCCATCAGCATTTTTTTTGCTGGACCTCCAACCATTGACCACCACATGAAGACATCGATTGCAAAACAGGTTGAGCTGATAGAGCGCGGGGCGGTTAACGTCATTTCCCGGGAAGATCTCGTCAAGAAGCTGGAAAAGTCGGAAGCGACCGGAACGCCTCTCAAGATCAAGGCAGGGTTTGATCCGACCGCGCCGGATCTCCATCTGGGCCATACCGTACTCATCCAGAAATTGAAGCATTTTCAGGATCTGGGGCATGAGATCAATTTTCTGATCGGGGATTTTACCGGCATGATCGGGGACCCGACCGGCAAGTCCGAGACCAGGAAGCCATTGACCGTTGAGCAGGTGGAGAAAAACGCCGAGAGCTACAAAGAGCAGATTTTTAAAATTCTCGACCCGGAGAAAACGAAGATTGTTTTTAACAGCACCTGGCTGAACACCCTCACCTCGAAGGATTTCATCATGCTCGCCTCGCAACTTACCGTGGCGCGCATGCTTGAGCGCGAGGATTTCAAGGTCCGTTTTGAAAACGAACGGCCCATCAGCATCCACGAGTTCCTCTACCCCCTGATCCAGGGGTATGATTCTGTCGCGCTCAAGGCGGATGTGGAAATCGGCGGCACGGACCAGCTGTTCAACCTGCTCATGGGTCGTGACCTGCAACGCGTCTGGGGGCAGGCTCCCCAGGTAGTCATCACCATGCCCTTGCTCGAAGGACTCGATGGAGTCAACAAGATGAGCAAGTCCTTGGGCAACTATATCGGCATTACGGAAAAACCCGAGGATATCTACGGAAAAACCATGTCGGTCTCCGACAGCCTCATGTTCCGGTATTTCGAGTTGCTCAGCGATCTTGCCGAAGAGCAGATAGCTGCGCTCAAGGCGGAGATGGAGTCTGGCAGAATGCATCCCAAGGCGGTCAAACAGCAGTTGGCCCGCGAGATTACGGGCCGGTTTTATGATGCAGTGACAGCCCAGAAAGCGGAGGAGAATTTTGAGAAGATTTTCAGCCAGCACGACAACCCGGAGGAAATGCCCGAGGTTGTTCTCCCTGCCACAGCGGAAGGGATCTGGCTGCCCAAGCTTTTGGTGGAGGCCCAATTGGTTAGCGGCACCGGCGAGGCGCGGAGGATGATCCAGCAGAATGCAGTTTCCCTCAATGGCGACAAGGTGAGCGACATCGAACACCTGGTGACAACTCAAGGGGAAATTATCCTCAAGGTCGGCAAGCGTCGTTTTTGCAAGGTGACATTCTCGTAGATTTTCAGGATACGATACGCAACAAAAAGGGGGGGAATCGAACTCAGCGATTCCCCCCCTTTTTTGTTGCTTCGATTGGTTGTGCTGTTGGCGTTACCGGTTACCCCATTTCTCTTGGATGCGGCGGACCGCTTCCTGCACATTCTCCCGGGAGCCAAAGGCGGAGAGCCGAAAGTAGCCTTCGCCACTGGGCCCGAAGCCGCTGCCCGGCGTGCCGACCACATGGCATTCATTGAGCAGTTTGTCGAAGAAGTCCCAGCTTTTCAGGCCGCCCGGCGTTTTCAGCCAGATATAGGGCGCGTTCACTCCGCCGTAGCAGGTGATGCCTGCCGCTTTCAGCCCCTCCAGGATGAGGCGGGCGTTGTCCAGATAAAAGACGATGGTTTCCCGCACTTGGGGCCATCCCTCCTCCGAATAGACCGCAGCCGCGGCCCGCTGCACCGGATAGGAAACCCCGTTGAACTTGGTGCATTGCCTGCGGTTCCAGAGTTTGTTTAGTGCCACTTTTTCGCCGCCCGCAGTAAGGGCCATGAGCTGCTCGGGCACCACGGTGAGGCCGCAGCGTACCCCGGTAAAGCCAGCGGTCTTGGAAAAGGAGCGGAATTCAATGGCGCAGGTTTTTGCCCCTTCAATCTCGTAGATCGAGTGGGGGATGCCCGGTTCGGTGATGAATGCCTCGTAGGCTGCATCAAAAAAGATGATCGAGCCCTGGGCATTGGCATAGTCCACCCACGCCTTCAGCTCCGCCCTGGTGGCCACCACGCCGGTGGGGTTGTTGGGATAGCAGAGATAGACGATATCTACTTTTTCCTTGGGGATGGCCGGGGTAAAGTTGTTTGCCTCGGTGCAAGGCAGATAAACCAGCCCTTCGTAGTAGCCCTTGTCGTCCGCCTCGCCGGTCCGGCCGATCATGACATTGGTATCGTTATACACCGGATACACAGGATCGCAGATGGCTACCTTGTTTGCCAGGGCGAGGATGTCGAGGATATTGGCGCTGTCGCATTTGGAGCCGTCGGAGATGAAGACCTCCGAGGGCATGAGATCCACGCCCAGCGGCTGGTATGATTTTTCAATGATGATCCTGCTCAGCCAGTCGTAGCCCTGCTCCGGCCCATAGCCGTGAAAGGATTCTCCCCGGGCCAGATCATCAACCCCCTCATGGAAGGCCTTGATCACTGCCGGGGCAAGCGGCTGAGTGACGTCACCGATGCCAAGGCGGATCACCTTGGCATCTGGGTTGGCGTCGGTAAAACTTTTTACCCTCCGGCCGATCTCCGGGAAGAGGTAGCCTGCCTTGAGTTTGAGATAGTTTTCGTTTATTAAGGTCATTGTTCCTCCTGCATATTGCAACACTGTACATTTCAGATCTCAACTGCGTAAAATATCCGTAATGGAACGAAAACTACGGAATGTAACTCGTTAGCAGCACCGCAGATGCTAGGAAAAGGTCTGCGAAGTGTGCTATTGCACATGAGCAGGCCGATGACAGGTAAGCGAGCCTGCGAGACTCCGACGCAGATGTGGTGCTGCTAACGAGTTACAAAAAAATCCTGCCTTGCGAGGCAAGGCAGGATTCCCAAACAAGACTTGGTCAAGCCATGTTTTACTTCTTTACCGGCTCCAGAGCCTTGGCCCGGCCTTCCAGGAACTTCCAGGATTTTTCCACATCCTTTTGGCTCATGGCCATGAGTTCATCCGCATGGGCCGGATTCATCATCTTCAGGGCGCGGTAACGGTTCTCGTTCAAGG
>JBAZSA010000128.1:0-7363 GCA_041662645.1 Desulfurivibrionaceae bacterium | reverse complement strand
CAACCAGTTCCTCGGCCATATCCGCCAGGTAGACGCCATCGCCCATGTGGTCCGCTGCTTTGAAGATACGAACATCGTGCATGTGGAGGGCAGCATCGACCCTCTGCGCGACCGCGATGTCATCAACACCGAATTGATCCTCTCCGATCTCGACACTGTGAGCCGGCGCATGACCAAGACCGCATCCCAGGCGAAATCCGGAGACGCGGTTTACAAGGCGCAGCTGGTTGTCCTGGAAAAACTGCACGGACTGCTCAACGACGGCAAACCTGCCCGGATTATCGAACTCGACGACACGGGCCAGAAGTTGATGAAGGAGCTCTGCCTGCTTACCGCCAAACCCATCCTTTATGTGGCCAATGTCAGCGAGGCGGAGATCAACACCGGCAACCAGTGGGTGGATGCGCTCCGCAAGGCGGCGGCTGAAGAGAATGCCTCTGTGGTCATGATCTCCGGGGCCATTGAAGAGGAACTGAGCGCCCTGAGCGTGGCCGAGCGCCAGGATTTTCTGGCCGATCTCGGCCTTGAGGAGCCGGGGCTCAACCGGTTGATCAAGGCCGGTTACGAGCTGCTGGGGTTGATCAACTACTTCACCGTGGGCGAGAAGGAAACCCGGGCCTGGACCATCAAGCGCGGCACCAAGGCGCCGCAGGCAGCCGCGGTTATCCACACCGATTTCGAGCGCGGCTTTATCCGGGCCGAGGTCATCTCCTACGCCGATTTCGTGGCCTGCGGCGGCGAGGCCAAGGCCAGGGAAAAGGGTCTGCTGCGGCTGGAAGGCAAGGAATACGTGGTGCAGGACGGCGACTGCATGAACTTCCGCTTCAACGTCTAGCAGCGAAGGGCGCAACGATGATCAAAACCAACACGGAACAACTTGTCTGCCAGTCGGTGATCGGCGAGATCACCTCGCCCCAGGGAGGAATCAACCCATACCGGATCAACCCGGACGGGCATTCCGACGTATACCCCGGCGTGGGCGGCATCACCTACAACCTGCGCATCGGCGATCTGGCCGGAGAGAAATTCGGCGACCATGTGGAGCCCGGTGTTTCCATCAGCAACTTCACCCAGATCCAGGGGCAGCCCGGCCCCAACCGGGCCTTGAACCAGTTTTCCTGCGTGGGCAACCTCGCCAAAGTGGTTTCCGGCGATGCCAAAGGAGAAACCGGCCGGGTAACGGGCAAGCATGGCGGCATCGAACATGTGCTGGTGGATTTTGCCCCGGAAGTACTGGAACGTCTCACCATCGGCGACAAGATCCAGATCAAGGCGTGCGGCTGCGGCCTGAATCTCCCGGATTTTCCGGGGATCAAGATAATGAACCTGGACCCAGCCCTGCTGGCCGCCATGCCGCTAAAAAAGCTCAAAGACGGCAGGCTGGAGGTTCCAGTAACCCACACCGTGCCCGCCAAGATCATGGGTTCCGGCATCGGCGCTTCCCACAGTCACAGCGGCGATTACGACATCCAGCTGTTCGATGCGGCCATTGTCAAGGAATACGGCCTTGCCGACCTCAGGCTCGGTGATTTTGTCGCCATTCTCGATGCGGACGCCACCTATGGCCGGATCTACAAGACCGGCGGCGTGGTGATCGGCATCGTTGCCCACGCCAGCTGCGTGCTGGCCGGGCACGGTCCGGGGGTGATGATCGCCATGACCTCGAAGGACGGCCTGCTAGTACCGAAGATCAGCGCCAAGGCAAACCTGACCACCTATTTTGCCAAGATAAAATAAGCCCCCGCGAACCACAGACAAGAAAGGATACGCCGTGAACCACAGGGAACAACTCAAACAACTGCTGCTGACCAAGTCGTACCGCCACGGGAAGTTCAAACTCTCCTCCGGACGGGAATCGGATTTCTACATCGACGGCAAACAGACCACCCTGTCTGCGGAAGGCGCATATCTCTGCGGCAAACTGATCTTTGAGATCATCAAGAACAACCCGGAAAAAATCGATGCGGTGGGCGGCATGACCCTGGGCGCTGACCCTCTGGTTACGGCAGTGTCGGTGGTGAGTCATCTGGAGCAGGCTCCGATCCCGGCCTTCATCGTGCGCAAGGAATCCAAGGGCCACGGCACCGGGCAGTACATCGAGGGGTTGAGCAACATGCCTCCTGGCTGCACCGTTGCCCTGCTGGAGGACGTGGTCACCACGGGCGGCACCCTGCTCACGGTAATCGAGCGGGTTGAGGCGGCAGGGTTCAAGGTGGGATTGGTGGTGACCGTGGTGGACCGGCTGGAAGGCGGGGCAGAGGCCTTGGCCGAAAAAGGCTACCGATTGGAAGCCATCTTCACCCGGCACACCTTACTGCAATAGGATTGCAAGATGGGAATGCAGTGCACAAAATGCAAGGGCAGGCTGGAGGTTTCCCGGTCCTGCCGCAGGATCCGCATGCGATGCCAGAAATGCGGCCATGAATACCAGATCCATGAGGTGGCCGACCAGCTGGACGAGGCGACCGAAGAGGTTCTCTCCCGCTGGACCTGCATCATCTACGACTGATCACCACTCCAGCCGCAGCACATTGTCGAGGGCATCGACCTTGGCCACCCGCAGTGACACGGTATCCCCTGGTTTTGCCGACACAGACTGACTCGGCGGCATATCGGCATCCAGCAGGCAATCGAGCAGAGTCAGGTTGATCCGCTTGGGCCCCTTGTTGACCAACAACGCCTCGACCCTCCCTCCAACCCTTTGCTCCAGATACCTGAGCAGCCAGTACCGATGCCGCGTGCGCCGCACCTGACTGACCCTGGCCAACACCGTATTGATATCCCCGGCAACCCCGGCCAGCTCGTCCGCGGAAAACAGCGCACCCCGACCAGAAAGCAGCTGTTTGATCTGGTGCTGCATGACCAGATCAAGAAACCTCCGGATGGGAGAGGTAACCGTGGTGTACTGCATGACCCCGACACCGCTGTGGGGCTTGGGATAGACCAGCAGCTCTCCGGGCTTGAGCTGCTTGCGCTGACGAAAAATCGAAAACAGATCCTTTTCCCCGCCAGCAACCAGCCGCTGATGGGGATCGTCCTGGGCCCGGAACAGCCCTGGGGCCTGGCGGTCCGCCACAAACTGGGCGGAGAGGGTATTGGCCAGCACCATGAACTCCGCCACCAGACTGCGGGAGATGGTATCCACCGGAGACAGGGCCACCGAGACCCGTCCTTCCGGATCGATGCTGATATTCACATCCGGCACCGGCAGCAGGAGCGCCCCTTTTTCAATGCGCCGCTGCTTGAGCTGCTCGCTGAGCCGGGCCAAAGTTTGCAGCTCCCAGTCGCCGCTCGCTACCAGCCGTTCCGCCTCCGGGTAGTTCAACTGCCGCTTTACCTCCACCAAGCTCGGGACAAGATCAAACTCCAGCACCTCGCCCTTGGGGCTCAGCAACACCATGACACTCATGGCCGCCCGCGCCTTGCCGGCAACCAGGCTGCACACCCCCTCGGAAAGCGCAGGCGGCAGCATGGGAATCTGGGTCTCGGGAAAATAGAGCGAGGTCATCCGCCGGGCCGCCTCTTCATAAATGGGCGTTCCAGGAGCAACGTAATGGGCCACGTCGGAGATATGGATGCCCACCCAAAAATCGTCGCCCTTCCGTTCCACATGCAGGGCGTCGTCATAATCGCGGGTTGATTCGCCATCGATGGTGATGAGCGGCAGCGCCCTAAAATCCCGCCGGTTTCTGCCGACAAGCTCCTCGGCAATGGGCTCTGGAGCCTGGGCCGCCGCAGCGCTGAGTTCCCCGGAAAAATCAACCGGGATTGCATAGCGCAGCAGGGCCACATTTTCATGGGGCTGCCAGACCCCGGCCTTGATCAGGAGATGATAGACATCGTGCGGACCGGTAAGCCCAGCCTTTTTAAGCAGCTCCCGGGCAAGCTCATACTCTTGGGCCTCGCTGCCAAAGACATAGTAATCGCCAAGCAGACCGAGGCAACGGTCACGTTCAGGCCACTCCGTTGCGGCATCCCCCTCCCAGAGACGTTTGATCCCCATGGCCCCGGTGCTCATCAGGGCCTCCTGCTCCTTTTCCCTTTCCTGCTTCAGGCGCAATCCTTCAACCGCTTCCGGGCTGTGGGCAAGGACCATGCCTTCCTTGTATTTGAAATAGAGGCGATCCACAAAGATGGAGCGAAGAAAAGCGGCAACATGGTTATCCGTGGCGTCTTCCCCAAAGGCCAACTCGGCGAGAAAAGCGGGGCTGAAACTTCCCCCCTCCTCCTCGCTGGCCAATTGCCAGATTCCGGCCAGGTCGATCTGCTGCAGCATGGCCTGGCGGGTCTGATCCGCCTCCTTGAGCAGGCGGAGCTGTTCATCCCGGCTGAGCGTAAGCGAGTGATGTTGTGCGGATTGGTGCAACAGGCGCGACAGCGGAAGATTCACCTCCCTGCCGTTCTGATTGATCAGGCGCAGCCGCTTGCTGTCCTCGTCAAGAACCATGGCGCAGATGAACCTGCCCTGTTCCATGTATTCAATGATTGCGCCCTGCAAACCCATGTAATATGCCCTTGTAATGAAAGAAAACGTAACCGTTCAGCAGTGCCGCAGATGCGCGTGTCAATTGTCGGCAGCAGTGCCGACCAAGAGGCCTGCGAAGTGTGCTATCGCACATGAGCATGCCGATGACAAAGCAGATGTGGTGCTGCTGAACGGTTACGGGAAACTGGCCCTTGTGTACCAGCTATTCCCGTGGTTGTCATCCTTTTCCGTGCCCGCTAAAAAGAGAGGGGATGCGGAAAATCATGAATACTGGTATGTAACACTGTATTTTTTTACTAACACACACGAGCGCAAAAGCCCCCATGAATAACTCCCCGGAACAGGTCAAATCTGGCATTGTCGCCCTCATCGGACCTCCCAATGTGGGTAAATCCACCTTACTCAACAGCCTGCTCGGCCAGAAGATCTCCATTGTCTCGCCCAAGCCCCAGACCACCCGCAACCGGATCCTTGGCATCGTCAACGGGCCGGACTACCAGATCGTCATGTTGGACACGCCCGGCATCCACAAGGCGCGAAGCCCCCTGAACCTGGAGATGGTAAAGATCGCCCTGGGCAGCCTGGCCGAGGTGGACGCCATTGTTTTCATGGTGGATGTCACCATGCCCCTGCCGAACACAGGCAATACCCTGACCCAATGCCTGGACGGCATCGACAAACCGGTGCTGCTGCTGCTCAACAAGATGGACATGATCGACAAGGAGAAACTGCTGCCCATTATCGCCACCTACCAGGGGCTTTTTCCGTTCCAGGCCATCCTGCCCCTGTCCGCCAAGGCCAACGACGGCACCGATCTGGTCATCCGGGAGCTCTGCGCCCTGCTCCCCACCGGCCCGCGCCTCTACCCCGAGGATATCCCCACCGATGCCACGGAACGGTTCATTGTCGCGGAGATCATCCGGGAAAAGATCTTTTTGCAGACCGGCCAAGAGATCCCCTACTCAACTGCGGTGATGATTGAAAGCTTCAAGGAAAACGATGCGAAACAGCTGATAACGATCCACGCTACCATCTATGTGGAAAAGGATTCGCAAAAAGGGATCATCATCGGCAAGAATGGCAGCAAGCTCAAACAGCTTGGCCAGGCAGCCCGAAAAGATATTGAGGAGCTCCTCGACCAGCATGTGCTTCTCAAGCTGTGGGTAAAGGTGCAAAAAGATTGGACCAACGACCCCCGATTTCTGAGAGAACTTGGCTTTTAGCAAATAAAACGGGGGCCGACTCCTGAAAATCGTCCCCCGCTTGCAACTTTTCTATTTTTTTTACAGCTCAGACAACCACATTCACCCCGCGTGATCGCTGTTCCATCCGAGTATTTTGTTCCTGCTGCTGCCTCGCCGGCGGCTCACGCCTTTCCGATTCACGCACCGATTCTTCCGCGGCATTCTGGTCCGCGGCTTGTTGTGCCTGGGTGAGGGCTCTGGATGCCTCCAGGGCAGCAGCGGAAATCTTGGTTACGACGTCGGGAGCGGCCTGACTGGTTTGGCCGGACTCGGACCTGTTGCGTTCCGCCCGCTTTTCTCCTTCTGACCCGGCATAAGGAGAAACGGGCCGTTCGGTCCTGACATTGGTTTGTACTGAAGTAGCGCTGGGGTCTAAAGGCATTGTTCCACCTCCTGTGTGCGGACGCATCTATTTTGATATAACAATACTATAATTTCCATTTAAAATAAAGCAATCCCTTAAAGAAAAAGATTCCCGCCCCGGTTGCCGCCCGCCTTTCCCTGCTTTTTCCCAAGCATCCTCTTGAATAACCCTGTAAAACGATATATAAAACACAGCTTGAATACGATCTGTCCGCAATGCGCAGCTTGGCTCCGCATCGCTTATTTTTTTTGCAAGGAGAACACCATGACCGAGGTCCGTGTCCGCTTCCCACCCAGCCCGACCGGCTATCTTCATATCGGCGGGGCAAGAACCGCCATCTACAACTGGCTGTTTGCCCGCAAGCACGGGGGCAAGCTGGTACTGCGCATCGAGGATACGGACGCGGAACGCTCCACCCAGGAATCCATCCAAGGCATTCTCGACGGCCTGGAGTGGCTCGGAGTGACTTGGGATGAGGGCCCCTATTTTCAGTCGGAATATGCCTCCGAGCATCGGGCTGCCGCCCAGAGACTGCTGGAAAGCGGCAATGCCTATAAGTGTTTTTGCAGCAAGGAAGAGCTTGAGGCCAAACGGGAAGCCGCTGCGGCAGCCAAGGGCGATTACCGCTACGACGGCGTCTGCCGCAAGCTTACTCCCGAGCAGGTAAAGGAAAAAGAAGCCCAGGGGCTTCCGTATGTCATCCGTTTCAAGGTGCCGCAGGAACCGGGCAAGGTCGGATTCGACGACCAGGTCTATGGCCGGGTTGAGCGCGCTTACGAGGATATCGAGGATTTCGTCATCGTCCGTTCCAACGGCATGCCGCTGTACCTGCTCTGCAACGTGGTGGACGATATCCGCGACCGCATCACCCACGTCATCAGGGGCCAGGACGGCCTGAGCAACACCCCGCGCCAAATCTTGCTCTACCGGGCCCTGGGCGCGGAACTGCCGACCTTTGCCCACATGCCGCTGACCCTTGACCTGAACAAGGCCAAGATCTCCAAGCGCAGCCACGGCGAGATCGTCTCGGTTCAGTTCTACCGGGAGCAGGGGTTTCTCCCCTGGGCCCTGGCAAACTTTCTCGTCCTACTGGGCTGGTCCACCCCGGATGACCGGGAGATCTTCTCTCGGGAAGAGCTCATCGAGGCCTTCGATCTTTCCGGCATCACCCGGTCCAACTCCATCTTCAATTACCGCAAGGACGACCCCAAATTCTTCACCGATCCCAAGGCAATCAACATCAATGCCCATTACCTGCGCACCCTGCCC
>JBAZSA010000127.1:0-7421 GCA_041662645.1 Desulfurivibrionaceae bacterium | reverse complement strand
CCATGTATCACAACAGCGGTTACATCGAGGCTAGGATCAGCGAGCCGGAGATAACCGATGAAGGCGATTGGCTCTATGTCACCTTTGATATTCAGGAGGGCGACCGCTACCGGGTTGGCACCATTGAGATCGAGGGGGATATCGTTGGCGATAAGAACGAGCTGTTCGGCTTGCTTGAGTTGAGCAAGGAGAAATTCTTCAGCCGCAAAATCCTGCGGGACGATGTCCTGCGCCTTACGGACCGCTACGCGGAAAGCGGCTACGCCTTTGCCGAGGTGGACCCGAAGCTCAGTAAGAATGAAGAAGACAAGCGCATGGATCTGTCGCTCAAGATTGCCAAGGGAACCTTGGTGCACATAAACCGGATCAACATCAAAGGCAATACCCGGACCAGGGACAAGGTCATCCGCCGCGAGATGCAGGTCAAGGAGGGCGGTCTGCTCGATTCAAGCGCGGTCAGAAAAAGCAGCGAACGACTGCAGCGGCTTGATTTTTTTGAAGAGGTGAACGTTGCCCCGGAGGCCACGGTGCAGGAGGGCTTGATGGATGTCGTGGTCGACGTGAAGGAAAAGGCCACCGGCACCTTCAGCGTGGGGGCCGGGTACAGCTCGGTGGACAACATGATGTTCATGGGCGAGGTCAGTGAAAATAACTTCCTCGGCAAAGGCCAGCGCGTCTCCCTGCAGGCCAATGTGAGTTCGCGGAGCAACCGGTACAATTTCAGCTTTACCGAGCCCCATCTCAACGACACCAAGCTGTTGTTCGGCTACGATCTTTACAACTGGTCCAGGGAATACGACGATTACACCAAGGATTCCACCGGCGCGGCCCTGCGCTTTGCCTATCCGATCTGGAACAAGTGGAATCTCGGCTGGGGCTATGGCTATGATGACACCAAGATGACCGATGTGGCGTTGACCAATGTCCCTCAAAGTATCCTGGATTCCATGGATATTGAGACCACCAGTTATATCAGGCTCGGTCTTTCCAAGGATACCCGGAACAAGCTCACGGACGCTTCAAAGGGCTGGCTCACCTCCTATTCCATCAAGCAGGCTGGCGGACCGTTGGGTGGGGACAGCGCCTTTACCAAGTATGAGGCCACCTCCGGCTGGTACTATCCGTTGTGGTGGGAAACAACCTTCCATGTCAAGGGCTCCATCGGCTATGTGGCTGAGAACGAAGACAAGAAGCTGCCCGTGTTTGAGAAATTCTATCTGGGTGGGCTCAACACCATCCGGGGCTTTGACAGCGGTAAGATCAGCCCCTTGGAGTTAAATGACGATGGGGTTACCTATTCCAGGGTGGGCGGCGAAAAAATGTGGTACGGCAACGTGGAATGGATCTTCCCCATCGTCAAGGATATCGGATTGAAAGGCTTGGTGTTCTTCGATCTGGGTAATGTCTACGCAGATTCGGAGACCTGGGATGTCTCGGATCTCCGCTACAGCACCGGTCTTGGTTTCCGCTGGCTGTCGCCCATGGGCCCCCTGCGCCTTGAATGGGGCTGGAACCTCGACCCGGAAGAGGGCGAGAAACAGGGGGTTTGGGATTTCAGCATCGGCGGGGCTTTTTAGGCTATGGCCGCATCCGGGCATCTGTTGTCTTTACAAGGCGCTTCCGCCCTCTCTCTGACACGAAATGGACAATAGACTGACGGCCCTCTTTACCGAGGGCCGTTCCGTTAACATCATCGGCCTGCGCGGAAGCGGGGCTGCTTTTCATCTTGGCCGCACAGCCCGGCTCGGACAGCGCCCAATCCTCTGTATCACGCCAAGCGAGACTGCGTCCCAGCATCTCGTTCAGGATTTGGCTCTTTTCAGCGGGACCCCTGTCCTCTATTTCCCCGGGCATGAAATCCCCCCCTATACCCCGTTGTCGCCGGACAGCCGGACCGTGGCCGAGCGCCTTGCCGTTTTGTTTCAGATCCACAACGCGGACAAACCATTTATTCTTGTCATGTCCGTTGATGCTTTGCTGAGAAGGGTTTTGCCGCGCACCTCCCTGGCAAGCCTGGCTGAGCTGGTGATGCGGGGCGAG
The DNA here is from genome assembly GCA_041662645.1 of Desulfurivibrionaceae bacterium. Taxonomy (GTDB): domain Bacteria; phylum Desulfobacterota; class Desulfobulbia; order Desulfobulbales; family Desulfurivibrionaceae; genus Thiovibrio. The sequence continues at coordinate 5,381 of JBAZSA010000127.1, read as the reverse complement.
GATGCTGATCTTGAGGGGTTGATCGCTTCCCTTGCCGCCTCTGGCTACGATGCGGCTGCCTTGGTGCAGTCGGTTGGCGAGTTCAGCCTGCGTGGGGGCATTCTTGATATCTTTCCCGCTGGTTTCGAGATGCCGGTGCGTCTCGATTTCTGTGGCGATACCGTTGAGTCCATCCGTAAGTTCGACCCCATCAGCCAACGTTCGGTTGAGGATCTCGAGGAGGTCGTTCTCCTGCCGGTAAGCGATATCCTGTATCCGGCCGGAGAGCAGGAGCTGGGGCAACTGGCCGGTCGTTTTAAGGCGTTGGCCGAGGACTTTGCTTGGGACAATGAGCGCGTCAGGGTGATGGCCGATTGTCTTGAGCATCGCCAACGCTTTCCAGGGGTAGAATTCCTTCTGCCGCTCTTCCATGAAAAGCCTTCGAGCGTACTTGATTACCTGCCGGACGAGACCATCGTTTTTTTCTCTTCGCCAACCGCAATAGCGGAAAGTCTTGCTCTTTGCCGGGAAAGGGTTGCGGCTAATTTTGCCGAGGCATCCGGGGCTCGGCTGCCTGTCTTGCCGCCTGAACAGATATTCTTGCCGGAAAGTGAATGGCGTGAGCGGCTGGCCCGTTTCCGGCAAGGGCGATTCTATGATTTTGCCCATCCGGACATGGAGGAGGGCGAAACCCTGGAGATTCCCTGCGGCAACCATGTTCTGCTCCGGCAGCAGCTTGAACTGCAACGCAAAAATCAGGGGATGATGCCGGAGCTGGCCAGGCAGCTGCACGCCTGGCTTGAGGCAGGAGATGCGGTCTTTTTTGCCTGCCGGACCAGGCGGCATGCGGAGCACATGGCGGAACTGCTCCGGCAGTATGATCTGCCGGGTGCCATAATCCCGGCTCCGGTGGTGGAGGAGGTTGCCTCTCCCGGGCGCGAGATTGTCCTAGTGGATGCCCCGCTGGCCGCGGGATTTGATCTGCCAGCGGCGCGTTTGCACTGGGTTTCTGAAAGCGAACTCTTCGGCGAGTTTCGTTTGGGCGCGGGTAAAAAGAAGACCGGGCAGCGCAGTCGGCCGCCGGTGAGCTTTGAAGAGCTCAATGTCGGCGATATTGTGGTTCACACATCCCATGGGCTCGGCAGGTATGAAGGGCTGGTCAACATCGTGCTGGGCGGCATTGCCAATGATTTTTTTCAACTGGTGTACCGCGACGGAGATAAGCTCTATGTGCCGGTGGACCAGCTCAAGGTAATCAGTAAGTACCAAGGGCTCTCCGACACCGAGCCGAAGCTTGACAAGCTGGGCGGCAAGGTCTGGCAGACCCGGCGGGAAAAGGTCAAGGAAGAGGTCTGGAAGGTGGCCCAGGATCTGCTCAGCCTCTATGCCCGGCGGGCCATGGTGGAGGGATATGCCTTTTCGCCCCCGGATGAGCTGTTCCATGAGATGGAGGAGTCCTTCCCCTATGACGAGACCCCTGGGCAGCTCAAGGCGATCAACGAGGTGCTCGAAGATCTGACCGCGCCCAGGCCCATGGACCGTCTTGTCTGCGGAGATGTTGGCTACGGCAAGACCGAGGTCGCTGTCCGGGCGGCCTTCAAGGTGGTGGCGGATAATTTCCAGGTCGCCATTCTGGTGCCGACCACGGTGCTGGCCGAGCAGCATGCCGCCACCTTTCGCGAACGGCTGCAAGGTTTTCCGGTCCGGGTGGAAAGCCTGACCCGTTTCCGGAGTCCTGCGGAGCAAAAGCAGATTGTTCAGGAACTGGGCCAGGGCAGGGTCGATATCGTGGTCGGCACCCATAGGCTGCTGTCCCAGGATGTGGTCTTCAAGCGTCTCGGCCTCCTGATCATCGACGAGGAGCACCGTTTCGGCGTGTCCCATAAGGAAAAGCTCAAAAAGCTCAAAAGCCAGGTGGATGTCCTCACCCTGACCGCCACCCCGATTCCCCGCACCCTGCAACTCTCCCTGCTCAGTATCCGCGATCTTTCCGTGATCAGTTCGCCGCCCGAATTCCGCCGGCCGGTGAAAACCTTTGTGGCCCGCGATGACGAGCTGGTGATCAAGGAAGCCGTGGTCAGGGAGCTGCAACGCGGCGGGCAGGTGTTTCTCGTCCACAACCGGGTTCATTCCATCCATGAAATGGCCGCCCGAGTGCAGAAGCTTGTCCCTGAAGCACGGCTGGCCGTGGCCCATGGCCAGATGCCGGGAAAGGCGCTCGAGGAGATCATGGTCCGCTTTGTCAAGCGGGAGATCGATGTGCTGGTCTGCACCACCATTATTGAATCAGGCCTTGATATCCCCAATGCCAACACCATTGTCATCACCAGGGCGGACCGGCTGGGCTTGGCGGAAATCTATCAGCTTCGCGGCAGGGTGGGGCGGGGACGGGAGCAGGCCTATGCCTATCTGCTGGTTCCTTCCCTGGATGGGTTATCCAAGGATGCCCAGCAGCGGTTGCGGGCTCTCATGGATTACAACGAGCTTGGCGGCGGCTTCAAGCTGGCCATGAGCGATTTGCAAATCAGGGGAGGCGGCAATATCCTGGGGATCTCGCAAAGCGGCAACATCGCCGCGGTGGGCTACGATCTGTACCTTGAGCTGTTGCAACAGACGGTTCTCGACCTGAAGCGGAAAGGTGCGGCTGTGGAACAACCCCCGGAGCAGATCGAGCCTGAGATCAATCTTAAGGTCTCGGCGTTTCTCCCGGAACGCTACATTCCGGCGACGGAACAACGCTATATCGCCTACCGCCGGCTGACCAACGCCGAACAGGTGGAAGAGCTGATGGACTTGAAGGATGAATTCGCCGACCGCTACGGCCAGCTTCCCCCCGAAGCGCTCAACCTGTTTGAGGTGCTGATCCTGAAAACCCAGCTCAGGCGGTTGTGGATCAGCAAGCTCGAGCAGGGGCCTGGCAATCTTGTTTTCTCCTTTCACGAAAAAACCCCGGTTGCCCCGGCAAAGATCATGCGTCTGCTGGAAAAATACAAGGATCGGATGCGTTTCACCCCAGAGGCGCGGTTGATCGTCACAACCGAATCCGGGGCCTTGCCGGAGCAAACCTTCAGGAATGCGCAAAATATTCTTGCCTTGCTCGCGGAAGATGACATTTGAAAATGACTGTGGTAGAATTTGCCGGTTATGAAGCTCTGTAAGATTAAAAACAATATTTTCAACCTGTTATGAGCGAATTAGTGAAATTTTCCTTGCGTGTTGCATGCACCGCCCTGTGTCTTCTCGCTTTTTTCCATTCCCCTGTTGCCCAGGCGGAGATGGTTGATCGCATCATCGCCATTGTCAATGATGACGTTATTACTTTTTCCGACCTCAATCGGGAAGGGGCGGCTCTGTTCCGCCGGATCACCCAGGAGGCTCCACCGGATCAGGTCGAGGCCACCCTGCTGAAAGCCAGGGAGGAGATGCTTTCCAGCCTGATTGACAAGCTCATTGTTGCGCAACGGGCCAAAAAGCTGGGAATTTCGGTGGGGGACCAGGAGTTGGACAGCGCCATCGCCAGAGTCATCGAGCGCAACAAGACCACCGCTGAAAAATTCCGGCAGCAGCTCGCGCTGATGGGGGCCAACGAACATGATTACCGGGAGCTTATCCGGAGCCAGATACTGCAGGAAAGACTGATCGATTATGAAATCCGTTCGCGGGTTGTGGTGAATGAAGAGCGGATACGTGAGTACTACGAAAAAAATTACGCCCAGAAAACCGCGGAAAATTCCTATCATGTTCTGCAGATGGGTTTTGCCTGGAAGGAAAATACCCAGGCGGCCAAGGATGATGCCCGGCGGCGGGCTGAAGAGGCGCGGCAGCAGGCTCTTAGCGGGAAGGATTTCCGCGCTTTGGCGCGGCAGTTTTCTGATCTGCCTTCGGCCAAGGATGGCGGAGATATAGGGGTGTTCGGAAAGTCGGAAATGGCTGATTACATGAAGGCAAGCATCCTCGGCTTGCAGGCGGGGCAGATCAGCGCTATTCAGGAAACCCCCTCCGGATACCAGTTTTTCAAGCTTCTTTCCGATAAGGGAGATGTGAATCTTCAGGCGCCATACGAGACAGCAAAGGAACAGATCCGGCAGCGGTTGTATGAGGAGGCGTTGAAAAGCCAATTTCAGAAATGGGTAAAAGAGCTTCGCGATCAGGCGTATATTAAAAAATTACTTTAGGCTGTCCCAATAACCTCTGGATAAGGGATGTCTCTCATGATCAAGGACTCAACATCTGCTGATGATGCAACCGGCCAACCCGCAGCTTTGTCACGATCCGATGAAACCCTTGGCAGCTTTTTAAAAAGGCACCGGCTAAGCCAGGGGAAAGACCTTGAAGAAATAGCGAAAAAAACGCGTATCCATGCCTCCTCGCTGCGGGCCATTGAGGAGGACAACCCCAAGGCTCTGCCCGCGGAGGTTTTTACCAGGGGATTTGTGAAAAATTATGCGCAGTATCTTGGTCTTGATCCCAATGAAGCCTTGGCCTGGTATATTGAGCAGAACAATGGAGACGCCAGGCCAACGGAAAAAATCAATGTCCAGGAAGTCCTTGCCGGCGAGGCTCTTGCCGAGGTGCAGACTTTCCCCTCTGGTCGTTTTATCGCCTTTTTTATTGTCGCAGCCGTCTTTTTCCTGATTGGGTATCTGATTCTCGATTTTTTAAATTCGTCTGTCCCCCCACCCGAGATTTCCAAGAAAGAGGTGATTCCCCACGCCCAGGTTGAACCGCCACCGCCGGTGGCCGCTCCGGTGACAGCCGAGCCAGGGACAGAACCCGGCGTAGCCGGAGACGTGGCGCCAGAGCCGGCCTCGGCTGAGACGCAGGGAGCGGTGCAGGAGCCGGTGCTTTCTCAGCCCGTGGCTAGTCCTGAAAAGGCCGGACAGGCCGTGGCGCCCCCGAAGGTTGATGGGGCGCAGGGCCTGGAAGTGAAAAAAAAAACAGATGAGGGGAAACCCGTAATTTTTCCGCAGGCCGTCAAGGAGAAGCCGGTTGCCGCTCCGCCCGTGCCGCCCGCACCAGTTGCCGCGCCAATCCCTTCCACGGTAAAAGCGCCGGGAATGAATTATGTTCTGGAAGCGAAGTTCACCATGCCGACCTGGCTTTCCGTCCAGGTGGACAAGGAGAAAAAGAAATCCGCCATTTACCAGCCTGGGGACTACATGGTTTGGCAGGCGGAAAAAAAGATTTCCCTTTTTATCGGAAACGCCGGAGGCATCATTCTCACCCTGAATGGCAAACAGGTGCCGCCTCTTGGCAAGCCAACGGACAGCAAACATATTTCATTTCCGGCCGAATAGCCATAGCGACAGCAGATGCCCTTGGAGCAAAGCCTGGCCATTGTGCTCCAGGTTAAAGATCACGGTGATTCCGATAAGATTGTCACCCTGTACACCCAGGAGCAC
>JBAZSA010000126.1:0-7438 GCA_041662645.1 Desulfurivibrionaceae bacterium | reverse complement strand
TCGCTGATCACGTATTCTTCAGCGCCTCATCCACATCGATGAAGTCCCCATAGAGCTTCTTCGCGCACTCTGGACAGATACCGTGACTGAAAGTCACGTCCGCATGGGCGGAGAGATAGGCCTCAATCTGTTTCCAGTATCCGGAATCATCCCGAATCTTCTTGCAGGAGGCACAGATAGGCAGAAAGCCGCTCAGGGTTTTCACCTGGGCCAAAGCCTCCTGCAGCTGGGCAATCAGCTTCTCCCGCTCCTGCTCCAACTCCTTGCGCTCGACGATCTCCCGCTCCAGCTGCGCATTCTTTCCGGCCAGATGTTGGGTCGCGCGCGCCAAGCCATCCAGCATGGTGTTGATTGCCGTGGCCAGCCGCCGGATCTCTGTCGGACCTTCGCTCCCCACCCTGCCATCCCCGTCAGCCTTTTCGCCTATCCGGGACACCGAATCGCTCAACCGCACCACCGGCCTGACCACCAGACGATCGAGCAGAAGCATCACCACCAGACAGACTGCAGCGCTGATCCAGAAAAACAGCCAGCGCAACACGGAGATTGCCCGTTGCCCCCGCGCATAGACGCTCCGCTGCATGGTCGCCTCCAGCAACAGGGCGGGCTTGCCGAAGAGATCATCAACCAGCATGGCGCCAGTTATACTTTTTCCCCCTTCGGCGGAAATGGTCATCGTTTCACCGGCGGCCTGCATTTTTCTGACAATCTCCTGCTGCGGCTGACTTTCCTTACCCTGACCCAGGATGGTCAACCTAAGAAAAGCATCCACGCTCTGGGCGATCCGCTCGATTTCCGCAGCGTCAAGAAAGCGGCCAAAAACCACGGCGCCCCGCACCGGCCCCTCCTGGTTGCTGGTCAGGATGGGACGCGAGACAAAGAGCATCGGTCCCTGGGGGAAAACCACGATCCCCATGCGCACCCCTTTAGGATCCGCATGCCTGACCAGGGTCTGCTCCTTTTGCAAAACCGCCCGCAGCGAAGCAGGCACCTCTACCTGCTTGCCCTGGCTCGCATCATAGAGATGCAGGGAAACCTCCCTCCCATCCGGGGCAAAGAATCCGACCAGGTCCACCTTCATGCCGACAAAGGTTTCATCGCCCAGGTTCGTGGCAATGAATTCAGAGGTCGGACTGGCCACAAACTCACCGGCATCATCCCACCAGGCCCAGTCGCGGGTCAGGGTGTCCAGCACCTCAAGGCTCGCATCCAGCTCCTTGCCGATCTGGGTCAAGCCATGTTGGGTCGTGTGAATCTCCAGCTCCTTAAAACTTTGCAGGAGAACATATTGGGAAACGGTGTGGAGAAGGAGAAAAGAAGAGAGAAATGTGGCGGCAAGAATGGCCAGGGTCTTGTTTCTGATGGTGCCATGCAGCAGGAAGCGATGCAGAAAGGAATTTGGCGAACGGTTTGGATTCATCCGTTTTCCCCCAAGGAAAAGACGCTGTCACACTCCCTGTTTTCAGGATACGGAAAAACCCGGAAAATGTCTCTTTATTTTAGGTTTTTCCCAAAATAATTCAAACAGATAAACCTATCACACAGTAACCGCGCACCCTCCACGAATTTTCCACAAAAAAATCTGGCTGCCGATGCGTCGGCAACCAGATTTTTTTCATCTCGGAGACAATCGGAATTCAGGTGCGGGTCAGATGGCGGTACTTGATCCGATGCGGCTGGTCGGCTGCGTCGCCCAAACGGGCCTTGCGGTCGGCCTCGTATTCGGAGTAGTTGCCGTCGAACCAGACCACCTGGGAATCCCCCTCAAAGGCCAGCATGTGCGTGGCGATGCGGTCCAAAAACCAGCGGTCATGGCTGATGACCACGGCGCAGCCGCCGAAGTTCTCTAAGGCCTCTTCGAGAGCCCGCAGGGCGCTGACATCCAGGTCGTTGGTGGGCTCGTCCAGCAGGATGACGTTGGCCCCTTCCTTCAGCATCCGGGCCAGATGCACCCGGTTGCGCTGGCCGCCGGAGAGCAGCCCCACCTTTTTCTGCTGGTCGGTGCCGGAAAAGTTGAACCTGCCCACATAGGCGCGGGAGTTCACCTCGCGGTCGCCCATGGTGATGGTTTCCTGGCCCTCGGAGATGGCCTGCCAGATGGTCTGCTCCGGGTCCAGCACGTCGCGGGATTGGTCCACATAGGCGAGCTTCACCGCTTCGCCCAGACGGATGGAGCCGGAATCGGGCTGTTCCTGCCCGGTGATCAGCCTGAACAGGGTGGTCTTGCCCGCGCCGTTGGGGCCGATCACCCCGACGATGCCGCCAGGAGGCAGGGAGAAGGTCAGATTCTCGAAAAGCAGCCGGTCGCCGAAGGACTTACTGAGCGCCTCGGCCTCAATGACAATCTTGCCAAGCCGCGGCCCGGGCGGGATGTAAATCTCCAGATCCTTGGTGCGCTTTTCCGCCTCCTTGCCCAGCAGCTCCTCATAGGCCTGGATTCTGGCCTTGGACTTGGCATGCCTGCCCTTGGGGCTCATGCGGATCCACTCAAGCTCGTGCTGCAAGGTCTTGCGCCGCTTGGACTCTTCCTTTTCCTCGTTGGCCAGCCGCTTTTCCTTCTGCTCAAGCCACGAGGAGTAGTTGCCCTTCCAGGGGATGCCCTGGCCCCGGTCCAGCTCCAGAATCCAGCCCGCCACGTTGTCGAGGAAGTAACGGTCATGGGTCACGGCGATGACCGTACCTTCGTAGCGCTGCAGATGCTGCTCCAGCCAGGAGACGGTCTCGGCGTCCAGATGGTTGGTGGGCTCGTCGAGCAGCAGGATGTCGGGCTTTTTCAAAAGCAGACGGCACAGGGCCACACGCCGCTTCTCGCCGCCGGAGAGAACGTTTACCGGAGTTTCCCCGGGCGGGCAGCGCAGGGCGTCCATGGCCATGTCGAGACGGGCGTCGAGATCCCAGGCATCCAGGGTATCGAGTTTCTCCTGCACCACACCCTGCCGGGCGATGAGCTTGTCCATGGCGTCATCATCCATGGGCTCACCGAACTTGTTGTTGATCTCCTCGAACTCGGCCAGCAGGTCCACCGCCTCCTGCGCCCCTTCGCGCACGATCTCGATCACGGTTCTCCCCTCGTCAAGAAGGGGCTCCTGCTCAAGATACCCCACGGTCAACCCCTGAGAGATATGGGTCTCACCGTTGAACTCCTTGTCCACCCCGGCCAGGATACGCAGTAATGACGATTTGCCCGAGCCGTTCATGCCCAAGACACCGATCTTGGCCCCGTAAAAATAGGAAAGGCTGATATCCTTCAGGATCGGTTTCTTGTCGTAAAACTTGGCGACACGGACCATGGAATAAATGATTTTATTGGGCTCAACGCTCATTGAGACAACTCCTTATCTGGGCAAGAGATTTCAGGTCAAATGCGCCTCTTGCAAAAAATCCCCCAAAGTCCCCTCCCCCCCCTGGCGGGGGAGGGTTAGGGAGAGGGGGAAGCAACTTCACCCACCCCCCCTGCCCCCTCCCGTCAAGGGAGGGGATTTCATTTCGGAGAGTTTTACAAGAGCCTTACAATTCAGGCGCACGATAGCACAGAGTGGAAAAATCTTCACTTTGAAAAAGCAGCGGGGGGAACCGGGGAAGTTCTACCGTTGATCCAAGATTTCCCGAATAACGGCGGCCAGTTGGGAAATATTCACCGGCTTCATGATGAAGCGGCGAATCCCGGCCCGGACGGCATCCTCTTCCGAGGCCTGGGAGCTGTATCCGGTGGAGAGGATGATGGGCAGATCCGGGCGGATAGCCAAAAATGCCTTGGCCAGATCCAGGCCGGAAAGATGCGGCATGGTCTGATCGGTCACGACCAGATCACAACCCTGGGGATTAGCCAGAAAAGCGGCCAACGCCTCCTCGCTGTCGGCAAAGAGTTGCACCTGGTAGCCCAAGCGCTCCAAGGCGATTTTCTCCATGGCCACAATGGCCTGTTCATCGTCTATGACAAAGATCCGCTCACTGCCCGGCACGGAAATAGCCGGGGTTTCCCGGGGGGCGTCTTCCCCCGCCCTGGCCAAAACCTGCGGGAAGAAAATCCTGAAGGTCGTGCCTTGGCCAAGGGTGCTCGCCACGAAAATCTTGCCGCCGATGGCCTTTACCAGTCCATGCACGATGGCAAGCCCCATGCCCGCACCCTTGCCCTGCTCCTTGGTGGTGAAATACGGCTCAAAGATGTGATCCAGCACCTCTTTGCCCATGCCATGCCCGGTATCGCTCACCACCAGCAGAACATAGTCCCCCGGAGCCAGCCCATGCGCCAGCGCATCCTCTTCTCCCAAGGCTGTATTTTCAAGGAGCACGCTCAGGGTGCCGCCCTTTGCCTCCATGGCATGGGAGGCATTGGTGCAGAGGTTCAGGATAATCTGGTGAATCCGGGTTGGATCGGCCAGGATGGCCTTACAATCCGGGGCTATCCTCTGCTGGATGTCAATACTCGCAGGGATGGAGGCCCGCAACAGCTTAAGCGCCTCCTTGACCACGGACTGGATGCGCAGGGGCTTCATTTCCTGCTCGCCCTTGCGGCTGAAGGCCAGGATCTGCTGCACCAGCTCCTTTGCCCGGTAGGTGGCCTTCAGCACCTCGGCAAGACAGTGGTCCGGCTCGCTTTCAGGAGTCATCTTTTGCTTGGCCAGCTCGGTATAGCCCAGAATCGCGGCAAGGATATTGTTGAAATCGTGGGCGATTCCCCCGGCCAGGGTGCCGATGGCTTCCATTTTCTGGGCCTGCCGCAACTGCGCCTCAAGCCCGCTTTTTTCTTCCTCCTCCCGGAGGCGCTCTATCTCGGCCGCCGCCTTGACCGCTACGATCTCCATGATCTCCGGCAGCCTTGCCGTCGGCAGCATCTCGCGGCTTGAGAAGATATTGAGCACTCCCATTACCTTCTGCTGTGCATCCCGCAAGGATATGCCCACGCTGCTTTCAACGCCCAGCTTCACAAGATCCTTGTCCTCGGGGAAAAGACGGTGGAGATCCCTGGGATAGCTTTTGTAGACCTCACGGACAACCACCTCGCAGGGCGTCCCGGCCAGAGGGTAGCTGAAGTTTTCCTGCTTTTCGCCCTGCCGGTAGAAAGAAAGGGTCCGCACCTCCCCATCGGCCAGGGCGCCAATGAGGCCATGGTCCGCGCCAAGCCACTCACAGAGGCCCTCAATAATCCGATCAAAACACTCCGCCCCCGTAGTGCCGACCATCCCCCGCACCAGGGCGTCGATGGCACTGTCCGCCTGCTCTCGCGCCTTTCTGTTTGCTGCCTCCCGCAATCCCCGGATAACGGCGGGTGCCAGCCGGGCCAGCTTGTCCTTCATCACATAGTCACAGGCCCCAGCCTGCATGATTTCCACGGCGGTTTCCTCGCCGACCGCCCCGGAAACCAGGATAAATGGCAGATCGAGCCCCTGATCCCGCACCAGCCTCAGGGCATCCAGGCCGCTGAACCGGGGCATGGCGTAATCGGAAAGAACCAGATCCCACTCCTGATGCCCCAGGCTTTCCCGCATGGCCTCCGCCGTGTCCACCCGAACCCAGGACGGCTCATAGCCGCCCTTGCGCAAGGCACGGACAATAAGGGCGGCATCGTCCTCGGAGTCTTCCACCAGCAAAACACGAATCTGTTCGCCCATCAGACGCTCTTTCCTTTCGGCGGGCCCTGATTGAGCAGCAGCCAATAAACACCAAGTTGACGGATCGCCTCGTTGAACTGGAGAAAATCAACGGGTTTGCGGATATAGCTGTTACAGCCCAGCCGGTAGCTCTCGATCTTGTCACGGTCCTCGTTGGAGGTGGTGAGAATGACCACGGGCAACAGCTTGGTTGTTTCGTTTTCCCTGATCTTTTTCAGCACCTCCAGGCCACTGAGCTTGGGCAGGTTGAGGTCGAGCAGGACCAATTCGGGCAGGTCCGAGATATCCCGCCCGGCATGGTTGCCGGTGCCATGGAGGAAATCAAGGGCCTCCGCACCATCCCGAACCACGATCACCGTGTTGAGGATCTTGTTCTTCTGCAGGGCACGGATGGTCAGCGCCTCGTCATCCGGATTGTCTTCAACCAGCAGAATCATTTTTTCCCTTATCATTCCTCTTGCCTCTTCCTTAATTACAGGCTGAAATAAAAAGTTGCCCCATTGCCCACCTCACCCTCGGCCCAGATCTCCCCGCCATGCCGGTGGATGATCCGCTGCACTGTGGCGAGGCCTATGCCCGTCCCCTCAAACTCCTGGGGAGAATGCAGGCGCTGGAAGGCGGCAAACAGTTTGCCGGCGTAAGCCATGTCGAACCCAGCCCCGTTATCCCGGACAAAGATCACCTTTTTGCCCTCACTCTCCTGTATGCCAAAGGCTATCTTCGCCCCCTCGGTCCTGCCCGTGAATTTCCAGGCATTGCCCAAAAGATTGTCCATGACCGCCCGCAAAAGCACGGTGTCGCCGTTCACGACAACCCCGGAAGCAAGATCAAAGGCAACAGCCCGATCCGGCGCGGATTTTTTCAGCTCTTCGGCAATTTCGCTGGCCATACCGCTGAGATCCACCGCTTGCCGGTGGATTTCCCCCCTGGACAAGCGGGAAAGCTGCAACATGTCGTCGATCAGATTCCCCATCCGGAGACAGCCTGCCCGCACCCGGCTGATATAATCTTTGGCCGTATCGTCAAGCCGTTCGCCATAATCCTCCAGCAGAGCCAGACTGAAGCCATCGATGCCGCGCAACGGCGCCCGTAGATCGTGGGAAACAGAGTAAGCGAAAGAATCCAGCTCCTTGTTGGCCGCGGCGATCTGGGCGGTGCGCTCTTCCACCCGCTCTTCCAGTACTTCGTTCGCCTTGCGCACCTCCTCCTCGGCCCTGCGGCGTTCGACAACTTCCTGCTCAAGTTGATGGGTGCGCGCCCGCACCATCTCTCTCAGCCGGGTGTTGAAAAGCAACAACCCGGCGAGCACCAGCAACCCGGCAAAGGAAGAGGCACCGAAGATATAGAGGAGATAGTACTGGTGTTCCATGGGCGCCCGGATCGACTCAATGGCCCGGATATCGCCGACCTTCTCATTAAAACCGCCCAACCCGGGATAGAGCGCCTGGAGTCCGAGGGGCGCATCCGCGCGGTCGCCATGGCATTTCATACACCTCTCCTGGTTTACCAGAAAGGGCAGGGCAACATAGAGGTAGTCCTTGCCATCGATCCGGACAACCTTCCGATAATCCTTGACGCCCTTGTTTTCGTTGAACATCCGGATGAGTTTTTCCTCCAGGGCGTCGGCCTTGTTCACCGGATTGCGCGGATTGAGGGCGGCCATCTTATAGTAAATCTCTTCAAGACCTGCGGCCTTGCGTTCCTCATTGTATGCCTTGTGCTGGTTTCTAACGATAAAGGACGAAGAGAAGATCTCGGGGGCGTAGAACTTTTCGGAGACCATGCCTTCCGCTCTCAGCTTGTAGAAGACCGGATGCATGACTTCC
>JBAZSA010000125.1:0-7458 GCA_041662645.1 Desulfurivibrionaceae bacterium | reverse complement strand
TTCATCGGTCTCAACTCCGTGGCCAAGACCACCCTCTTTGAGATCATCACCGAGTCGATGCCCCCGGATCGCGGCACCTTCCGCTGGGGCATCACCATGTCCACTGCCTATTTCCCCAAGGAAAACAGCGCATTTTTCGACAAGGATATAACCCTGGTGGATTGGTTGAGCCAGTACACCCCGCCCAACGAGGGAGAGAGCTTTGCCCGGGGATTTCTGGGCAAGATGCTGTTCTCCGGGGAAGAGGCCCTGAAAAAAACCAGCGTGCTCTCGGGCGGCGAGCGGGTGCGCTGTATGCTCTCGAGAATGATGCTCACCGGGGCCGACGCCCTGATCCTGGACGAGCCCACCAACCATCTGGACCTGGAATCGATCACCGCCTTAAACAACGGCCTGATCGCCTTCCCGGAGGTGATCCTCTTCGCCTCCCACGATCACCAGATGGTCGCCTCCACGGCAAACCGGATCATCGAGATCCTGCCCGGCGGGATTATTGATAAGCGGATGCCGTTTGATGATTATCTGGAGGATCAGGAAGTGATAGCGCTGCGGGAATCGCTTTGCAATGGAGAGGTGGCGTTGAGTTTGTAGCGGTTAAAATCCCATTGGCCCGCCGCCGAGCACCGGAAAAGCTGCCGAAAAGGGAGGTTGCACTGTTTGAGCGCAGCGAGTTTGCAACATCCCGGCAGCTTTGAGGAGCGCAGGGACTCCCGCCTTCGGCGGGACAAGGGACACAGGGTGCCTTTTCTTTGGTTCGTTTCTTTGGGCAAGCAAAGAAATGAACGAAAACTATCTCCCCGCCCCCTCAACCGCCTCACGGGCCAATTGACTAATGCGGCCCCAATCCCCCTGAGCCACCGCCTCGGCAGGAGCCACCCAGGAACCACCCACACAAGCCACATTCCCAAGCGCCAGATACTCGCGATAATTCCCCAAACCAATCCCGCCGGTCGGACAAAAAACCACCTGAGGAAACGGCCCGGCAATGGCCTTGAGCATGGGAATCCCGCCCGCCGCCTCGGCCGGAAAAAACTTAAAATGATCATAGCCCCGCTGCAATCCGGTCATCAGCTCGGAAACCGTGGCAATGCCTGGGATCAGGGCAATGTTCCCCTGGTTGGCCGCATCCAGCAGCTCCGGAGTAAGCCCAGGACTGATGGCAAAAACCGCCCCGGCCTCGCGCACCGCCGCAAGATCCTCGGCAGAGGTCACAGTCCCGGCCCCCACCACCGCCTCCGGCACCGCACGGGCAATCTCCCGGATAGCCGCAATCGCAACCGGGGTCCGCAGGGTAATCTCCAGCACCCTGATCCCGCCCGCCACCAGAGCGCGGGCCAATGGCACCGCATGGGCGAGTTCCTTGATCACCATAACCGGCACCACCACCCCCTGGGCAAAAACCTCGGCAGGGGCCATCTTCCAATTTCTTGTCGGCTTCATCCTTGATTCCCTCGCAACAGGTCGTCACACCGGTGAAAATGTTTTAAGTACGTTTCCGTGAAACGTTCCCCTCAGCCAAGGATAGAGAGAACGACAAAAGGTACCAGATTGAACAGAATGATTCCTATTTTGAAGACGCTCATCCCGGCGTAGTGAACGACATCGAACTGGTCGCGGGACAGATGAAACCATTTGCCATGGAGGCGCCGAATCCAATCATGCGCGAACACGAAGACCAGAAACCAGACCAGCAATACTCCGTAGTTGATGGCCGTACACCATAAAAGAAAATTTCGGATGATTTCGATGTTCATCTTCTCCTCCCTTGGCAGAAAAACGGACCCCGTCCCCATTTTCTCCTCTCAGTGCGATCCTCTATTCCCTCGCAAGATATCGTCACACTGGTGAAAATGCGTTACATACGTCCCTATAATTTCCCCAGTCCTAAAGAAACAGCCGAATGATTTATTTTTTTTCGAGTTTACCTACCCACTCTTGGGCATTTTCGGCAGGAGGCTCGTCTGCCCGCATTTCAAAGGCATCACCATTTTCTACATTAATTATGCCCTTCCCAGAAATTGGCACTCGATAATTCGGAGCATTACTCCATATGGAATAACCCTCAAAGTAGTATTTATATTCACCTGGCTTCTGTACATATACAGAAACTGAAGCGGAAGGATTATTCTTATCTAAAGAAATCTCAACGACTTTTTTTCCAGCAATATAAATTAGTGCATTCGATTCTATTTCTCTCAATTCGTCGACTCGACCAAGAGAGCCTTTAATCGTAAATGCGATTTTATTATCATCAATAATTATTGGCCCAACATTACTTATTTCTTCTTTGATGAACCCGCCAACCCAAAGACCAATAAAAATAAAAATAATACCAATTAATAATGATAGCGATCTAGCCATTCCACCAACACGCGGAATCTTAAGTTCTTTAATTTCTATGCCCCCGCCCCAAATACCTACAACAAGAAGGATGGCCCCAAATACGAACGATATTGTGTCGAGTTCCATTATTCCATTCCCCCTCTATTTTTTTCCCATGACTTCCCTATAGGTATTTAACGCAATGGTGACCTGACCGCTCCAATGACTTTAGTCGCGTAGCTTCACCGCTATACCCGCAGTCATATTGACCAACAAAAAATGACCAAAAATAGGGACATATTTATTTTTACAGTGAGGTTCAAAAGGTTATCGGAACATCCCTCCACTCGCTACGGCTCCACCGCAAAATTCACCTTACATTTCTCCCGAACATAGGTGAACAACGAGCTCGCCCCTTCCTCAGCCCCAAGCATATCGCTGCGCAAGGCAGCAAAGATCTGCCTGCCCACGCCGTACCGCTGTTCACCAATCTCGGCCTCGGCATACTCCCGCTTGGCAAGCTCCGCCGCATCCACCAGCAACTCTAGGCTCCCCGCCCCCACATCGATCCGGATCAGATCCCCGTCCTGCACCTTGGCCAGCAACCCGCCGCACAACGCCTCCGGCGTCACATGGATGGCGGCCGGCACCTTGCCGGAAGCGCCGGAGAGCCTGCCATCGGTGACCATGGCCACCCGATAGCCCCTGCCCATAACCACGGCCAGCGGGGTGATCAGCTTGTGCAGCTCGGGCATGCCCGTGGCCTGCGGCCCTTGAAAACGGATGACCGCCACGAGATCGCGGTCCAGCTTGCCTGCCCGGAAGGCCTCTTCCAGTCCGGTCTGGGTGTGGAAGACCATGGCCGGAGCCTCTATTTTGGTGGCCGCCCCGTCCGTCAAGGCCGAGACCTTGATCACCGCCCTGCCGAGATTGCCGTCCAGCACCCTGAGCCCGCCGGTGGGGGAAAACGGCTGGACCATTGAGGCAATGACCTCGGGCTCCAGCGATTTTCCCGGCCCCGTGGACCATTGCACCTTGCCCGCCACCAGGGCGGGCGTTTGGGTGTACCGCTCCAAACCCTCTCCGGCCACGGTCATCACCTCGTTATGCAGGAACCCGCCTGCCAGCAATTCACCGATCAGCACCGCCATGCCGCCTGCAGCCTGGAAGCTGTTGATGTCGCCGGGGCCGTTGGGGTAAATCCGCACCAGCATGGGCACCGCTTCGGAAAGCTCGGAAAAATCATCCCAGTTAATGCGGATGCCTGCGGCGCGGGCCACGGCCACCAGATGCATGGTCTGGTTGGTGGAGCCGCCCGTGGCCAGCAGCCCGACGATGCCGTTGACCACGGCCCGTTCGCTCACCACCCAGCCAAGAGGGGTATAGTTGCCACCCAAATGGGTCAACTCGCACACCCGTGCGGCTGCCGCATTGGTCAGGGGTTCACGCAGCGGATCGTCTGGGTTGACAAAGGAGGCGCCGGGCAGGTGCAACCCCATGATCTCGGCGATCAATTGGTTGCTGTTGGCCGTGCCGTAAAAGGTGCAGGTTCCGTTTCCGTGGTAGGAGGCGCACTCCTTGGCCAGCATTTCCTCCTTGCTGATCTTGCCCTGGGCGAACTGCTCTCGGGCTAAAGCCTTTTCCCGGTTGGGGAGCCCGGTGCGCATGGGCCCGCCCGGCACCAGGATCATGGGCAGATGCCCGAACTGCAAGGCCCCCATCAGCAGGCCGGGCATGATCTTGTCGCAGATGCCCAGGAGCAGGGCGCCGTCGAACACGTTGTGCGAGAGGCCGATCGCCGTGGACATGGCAATAACATCCCGGCTGATCAGGCTCAAATCCATGCCTGGCTCGCCCTGCGTGACCCCGTCGCACATGGCCGGCACCCCTGCGGCCACCTGGGCCGTGCCGCCCGCCTCGGCCACCGCCTTCTTGATCATGGCCGGGTAGTGTTCGTAGGTATGGTGGGCCGATAGCATGTCGTTGTACGCGGTGATGATGCCGATGTTGGGCGCTTGAAAATTCCGCAACGCCTGGCATTCCCCGCCCTGGCAGACCGCCATGGCATGGGCCAGGTTGCTGCTGGGCTGCTGGTGCCGGAACGGCCCGGCCACCCTGGCCTCCTCCATATGGCGCAGATAGCTTTCACGATGGGCCAGGCTGCGGTTGATGATCCGGTCGGTGACTTTCTCGACGATGCTGTTCATGGCTGCTCCTTGTTCATGGGGCCCAAAAAACCGTAACCGGCGTGGTGGCCTGCCTCAATACCGCCCGGATGGGCATTTCAGCCACCGGCCCTTCGCCCAGCGCCCTTTCGTACACCTCGCGCTTGCCAAGCCCGACAAGGTGGAGGATGATCCGGCGGCTTTCGAGCAGGGCAGGCAGGGTGAGGGTCATCCGCTCATGGGGGGCAACAGGCGGGGTGATACCCATGCAGAGAAGGCCGGAATCGAGAGCCAAGGCCTCGCCAAGCCGCGATGCCTGGGGAAACAGCGAGGCAGTATGGCCGTCGTTGCCCATGCCCAATATCAGCACGTCAAAGGGCCGTGGCACCAGGGCAAGACGGTCACCGCACTCTTTCTCGCCCTGCACTGCGGTGGCTGCCCCGGTCTTGAGGCCCACGACGCGGGCCGCAGCCGCCCGGTTTTGCAAAAGATGGAGCCGCACCAGATGCTCATTGCTGTCCGTATCGGCAGGGTCCACCCAGCGCTCATCCGCCAGGGTGATCGTCACCTGTTTCCAGTCAAGCGCCAGCTCGGAAAGGGCGGCGAAAAACGGCACCGGAGTGGAGCCGCCGGACACCACCAGGCTGGCCTGTCCCCGCTCCCTGATCCCAGCCCGCAGCAGTTCGGCAACCTGCCCGGCCAACACCGCCACCAGGATGGCGGAATCCTTAAACTCCTTGAATTCAGACATTATCCACTCTCTCGCTATCCATCGCAATTATCCAACAGAAACGAAAAAGTTCAGCAGTGGTGCAGATGCGCGAAATAGACCTGCGAACAATAGCTAGGCTATGTGAGCAGGTCTATGCCAAAGCAGATGCGGCGCTGCTGGACTTTTTCTATTCGTCCCAAGCCCGGCCATCGCGCGCCATCAAGGCCACCGAGGCCACCGGCCCCCAGGTGCCAGCGGGATAGGGCATGGGCGCCTCGTTGCTGGCGCGCCAGGCATCCTGGATGGAATCGATCCAGGTCCAGGCCTGCTCCACCTCGTCGCGCCGGACAAAGAGGGATTGGCTCCCCTCCATGGCCGCCAGCAGCAGCCGCTCGTAGGCGTCGGCAACATGGTCCGATTGGAAGGCCTCGCAAAAACTTAGGTCGAGAGTGGTCCGTTGCAGCTTGACCCCCGAGCCTATGCCCGGCACCTTGTTCAGCATCTCAATCTCCACCCCCTCGTTGGGCTGGAGGCGGATGATCAGCTTGTTGGAAGGCAGGTTCTTGTAGCTTTCCCGGAAGATGTTGTGGGGCAGCCTTTTAAAATAGATCACCACCTCGGAGAGCTTCTTGGTCATGCGCTTGCCGGTGCGCAGATAGAAAGGCACCCCGGCCCAGCGCCAGTTGTCGATATCCACCCGAAGGGCGACAAAGGTTTCCGTGAAACTCCGGGGGTTGCCAGCCTCCTCCTCGTGGTAGCCCGGCACCGGGCCGCCCTTGAGAAACCCGGCGCTGTACTGGCC
Source organism: Desulfurivibrionaceae bacterium (assembly GCA_041662645.1). Lineage (GTDB taxonomy): Bacteria > Desulfobacterota > Desulfobulbia > Desulfobulbales > Desulfurivibrionaceae > Thiovibrio. The sequence goes on along the minus strand of JBAZSA010000125.1, from coordinate 1,457 downwards.
CCGGACGGTTTTCTCCTCGATATTCTCCTTGGTGATGGGGCGCAACGCCTTGAGCACCTTGAGCTTTTCATTGCGGATGCTCTCGCTGCCCAGGGTGACCGGCGGCTCCATGGCCACCAGGGAGAGGATCTGCAAAAGGTGGTTCTGCACCATGTCGCGGAGCTGGCCGGACTTGTCGAAATAGCCCCAGCGCCCCTCGATCCCCACCTCCTCGGCCACGGTGATCTGCACATGGTCGATGGTGGTGTTGTCCCAGTTGGTGGTGAAGATGGAGTTGGCAAAGCGCAGGGCTACCAGGTTGAGCACGGTTTCCTTGCCCAGGTAATGGTCGATGCGGTAGACCTGTTTTTCCTGGAAAAACCTGGCCACTGCGTCGTTGATGACCTTTGAGGAGGCAAGGTCGGTGCCCAGGGGTTTTTCCAGCACCACCCGGGTCTGTCCGGTGATCAGCCCGGCCTGGGCCAAGCCCTGGCAGACATCGCCATAGATGGAGGGCGGCACGGCGCAGTAATTGACCATGACCCGCCTGGCCGGATCGATAATCTCGCAGAGCTTGCTGTATTGGGCATGATCGGCAAGATCGAGAAACACATAATGCAGACGCTTGGCAAACCGTTCCCAGACCTGGCCGTCCACCTTCTCCTTCATAAAGGTTGCCAGGCTTTCCCTGGCCAGGGCGACATACTCGTCAGCACTCATCTCCCGGCGCGCCACCCCGACAATCCTCAGGTCCGGCTCAAGGAGCCCGGCCTTGTCCAGCTGGTAGAGGGAAGGAATCAGCTTGCGGGTGGCCAGATCGCCATGGGCCCCGAACACGACAACATCACATGGTTGCATTTCTTCCTCCCTGATCTTCCCGGCATTTTTCCACGGAACAAGCCAGCGTATACCGCAGCTTCTCTTCAAAGCCTACGGCTGTTTCAAAAATGAAGTCAAGGGAAATATGGGACGATACCCGCGCAATCCGGCGCGGGTGCTAACGGAAGAAACGAGGGCGAATCATTGCCGGGAAGCGCATAAAAATCCTTCCCAAACCGGTGATGCTTCCCGTATATAGACTCCATGCACACCACCGACCCTCGCCCCGGCTTTGCCCACCGGATGACCAAGGAAGAAATCAATGCCTGCCCCATGCAGAGATGGGAAGGCCCGACCCATGTGATCCGCACTCCGGAGGAATTGCACCGGGCTATCCACGCTCTGGCGCAAGCGACCATCCTCGGTTTTGATACGGAAACCAGGCCCGCCTACCACAAGGGGGAAAGCTACCTGCCCTCGCTTCTACAGCTGGCCGGAGAGAAAGAGGTGTACCTCTTCCAGCTGAAACATCACGGCTTGCCAGGCCCGTTACGGGAAATCCTGGCCGACCCCAAGGTGGTCAAGGCAGGGGTTGCCCTGGCCTATGACCTGCAGGAGCTGCACAAGCTGGCCCCGTTCAGGCCGGCGGGCTTTGTGGA
>JBAZSA010000124.1:0-7488 GCA_041662645.1 Desulfurivibrionaceae bacterium | reverse complement strand
GCGCGAACTGTTCCCCGAGATCCGCAAGGTGGTCAAGAAGGTGCCCCTGATCGCGGCCGGCGGCATCACCAACGGCTTTGAGATGGCGGAGATGATGGACAAGTACGGAGCGGACGGCGTGCAGATCGCCACCCGTTTTGTCCTCACCAAGGAGTGTTCGGTGGCGGAAAGCTTCAAACAGGCCCTGCTCCACGCCAACAAGGAAGACATCGCCCTGATCAAGTCCCCGGTCGGTTTGCCGGGCCGCGCCATCAAGACCCCTTTTGTGGAAAAGCTGCTGAGCAAGGCCGACCTCAAGGCCAAGGAATGCAAATACAAGTGCCTGAAAAAATGCGACCACGTTTACTGCATCAGCGAACGCCTTACCGCGGCCTGCGACGGCAACATGGAAGACGGGCTGGTTTTTTCCGGAGAAAATGTCTTTAAGATCAAGGAAATCCTCACCGTCCGCGAGGTTTTCGACCAGTTTGTTTCGCAGGCCGAGTCCATGTACAAGGAACCTGCGGCCACGTATTGAGCAGGAGTCCTGACACCTTGCGCTCCTGCCCGGAAGATCCCATGGACCCATCCGCCGATCTGGCCGACCTGCCGGAACCCCTCATCATCCCGAGGGCCGAGCACCCCATCTCCCGCAAGGATATCGACCGCGAGGCCTTGAAGGTGATGCACCGCCTGCGCGACGCGGGCTTTTCCGCCTACCTGGTGGGCGGCGCGGTACGCGATCTGTATCTCGGCAAGAAACCCAAGGATTTCGACATCAGCACCAACGCCCGGCCCGGGCAGCTGCGCACCCTGTTTCGAAACAGCCGCATCATCGGCCGCCGCTTTCGGCTGGTGCAGGTCTTTTTCATGGGGGGCAAGATCGTCGAGGTTTCCACCCTCCGCTGCCGCAGCGAGTTTGAAGAAGGGGAAAAAGAAGAGGACGAGGTGCTGGCCCACAACAACACCTTCGGCTCCGAGGCGGAAGACGCCTTCCGGCGGGATCTCACCATCAACGCCCTGTTCTACGAGATAGAAAACTTCACCATCATCGACTACACCGGCGGGGTGGCAGACCTCAACAACCGGATTGTCCGCATTGTCGGGGAGCCGGCCCGCAGAATTATCCGTGATCCGGTCCGCATGATGCGGGCCATCCGCCACGCGGCTCGAAGCAATTTTACCATTGAAGAACAGACCTGGCAGGCCATTGTCAGCAACCTGGAGACTCTCCGCCTCTGCCCGGATTCCAGGGTCCGGGACGAATTCTTCAAGGATCTGAACAGCGGCGCCTGCGCCCCCTGGTGCCGGCTTGCCGTGGCCAGCGGGTTATTCTTTCTCCTCCTGCCTTGCTATGACGGGATCATCAGCCAGAAGCCCGAGGAACCCTCTGCCCAAACCAGCCTTCTCTTCGCCCTGTGTCAGGTGATTGACCGGCTGCATTCCGAAGGCACCCCCCTGCCGGAACACCTCCTGCTCGCACTTCTCCTGCTGCCTTGGGCCCAGGCGCGCTTCGACCTGTTGCACCCGCCCGCCGAAGGCCGCGAGACCTTTACCTTTTCCCGCACCCTCCGCGCCGAGGTTGATTCCCAGCTGGAGCATCTCAATGTCAAACGCGCCTCCAGGGAGGAGATCACCTCGCTCTTGGTCAATCTCCCGGTTTTTATCCGGCACGGCGCGGAGCAGGCCTGGCCCGGCTGGCTGAAACGCAAAAGCTATTTCCCGGACGGATTGCTGCTTTTTCAGCTGTACCAGGAGGCCCTGGGCGGGTCACCCGCCGAGCCGGCGGCGCGGCCCGAAGCTCCTGCCTCCCCCCGAAGCGGCAAGCCCAGGAGCGGCAAAACCCGGCCGCACCGTTCGGAAAGCCGCACCCCTGCGTTTACCGGCAAAAAGGGCGGCATATTCGGCCTCAAATAGGCCGAGGGACTTTTTCGCCACGAAACCCGCTAAACGACACGAAAAAGCGCAACAACTTTCGTGTTCTTTCGTGGATTTATCGGCACTACTGCCGATAATTGACACGTGGCTGATTTCAGAGACCACCAACCATGAACCAACTGCCCGACATCACCAAACTCCAGGCCCTGCCCCTGGCCGAACTCATGCACCAGGCCCTGGCAACCAAGCTTGCCCGGCGGGGCACATCCTTTTCCCTGTGCAGCATCATCAATGCCAAATCCGGCAAATGCAGCGAAGATTGCTATTTTTGCGCGCAATCCGCCCATTACCAGACAGAGGCGCCGGTCTACCCGTTGCTGGACACCGCCCAGATCATTGCTGCCGCCCGGGAGGCAAAAAAAAACGGGGCCAGCCGTTTTTCCTTGGTAACCAGCGGCAGGGGCTTGGCCAGCGCCGATCTGCCCCGGATGCTCGAAATCATCCGCGCCATCCGCAAGGAGGTGGGGATCAAGGTCTGCGCCTCCCTGGGAATCCTGGGCGAAGACGAACTCGGCCAGCTGAAAGATGCCGGGGTTTCCCGCTACCACCACAATCTGGAGTCCTCGCGGGAATTCTTCCCGAGGGTCTGCACCACCCACAGCTTTGCGGACCGGGTCGCCACCATCACGGCGGCGCAGAATGTCGGGCTTTCCGTGTGCAGCGGCGGCATCTTCGGGTTGGGAGAATCCGAGGCGGACCGCGTGTCCATGGCCATGAGCCTTGCCGAATACGGGATTGATTCCGTGCCCATCAATATCCTCATCCCCCTGCCAGGCACGCCCTGCGGCGAGCTTACCCCCTTGCCAATCACGGAAATCCTCCGCTCCCTCGCCCTTTACCGCTTGATCCTGCCCCAAGCGGCCATCCGGCTGGCTGCTGGCCGCGAATCCGCCCTGGGTGATTTCTTAAGCTCCGCCTTCATGGCTGGCGCCGACGGCATGATGATCGGCGGCTATCTCACCCAGCGGGGCCGATCCCCCGAGGCAGACCTCCAATTTGCCGAAGAGATCAAGCAACTATGGTCGATCTGAAGAACTGGCTGAACCAGCAACGGGAAAAGGGAGGGCTTCGCAGCCTGCGTCCGGTGCTCCGCCGGGGAAACGGGCGGCTCACCCTTGCCGGAGATGGTGAGCGCGAGCTGATCGACTTCTCCTCCAACGATTACTTGGGCCTTGCCGGACATCCGGCCCTGATCGCGGCGGCCCACGAGGCCCTGAGCAAATTTGGCGCGGGCTCGGGCGCGGCCCGCTTGATGAGCGGCGACCTTGTGGTGCACCACGAGCTGGAGGAAGCGGTTGCCCTGCTCAAGGGCAAGGAGGCGGCGCTCACCTTCGGCTCCGGCTACATGGCCAACACCGGCATCATTGCCGCCCTGGTGACTCGTAACGACCGCATCTTCAGCGACCGGTTAAACCATGCCAGCATCCACGACGGCTGCCGCCTCTCCGGCGGTCGCCTGGTGCGCTTCCGGCACAACGACCTCAACCATCTCGAAGAGCTGCTCAAGGAGAAACGGGGAACCGGCACTGCCCTGATCGTGGTGGAATCCATCTACAGCATGGACGGCGACCGCTGTCCACTGCGCGAGCTGGTACAGCTCAAGGAGCGCTTCGGCTGCCTGCTCATGGTGGACGAGGCCCATGCCACCGGGGTTTTTGGCCCTCATGGCGGCGGGGTGATCGAAGAAGACGGGGTGGGCAGCGGGGTGGATCTGGCCATGGGCACCTTTGGCAAGGGGCTTGGCAGCTATGGCGCGTATGTGGCGGCGAACAGAGAGATGATCGAGTATCTGCTCAACCGGGCCAGGAGCTTCATCTTTTCCACGGCCCTGCCGCCCGCGGTTACCGCCGCCTCCCTGGCTGCGGTGCAACTCGTCCGCCAGGAGCCGGACCTGCGGTGCGAACTGCATGAAAAAATCGGTTATTTCAAAGGGTTGCTACGCAACGGGGGATACAACGCGGATCTTGGACCCTCGCAGATCATCCCCATTCTCGTCGGGGAAAGCGGGGAGGCGCTCAATAAAGCCCATCTCCTCGGCAAGCGGGGAATCTTCGCCACAGCCGTCCGGCCCCCTACTGTTCCAGAGGGCACGGCCCGGTTGCGGTTCTCCATTACCCGCCACCACAGCACGGCGGATCTCTCCCTGGCAGCCGCAGCGCTGCTGGAAATCATGGACTAGCGTTTATTTCTCGAGCGGGGAAAGAAGAAAGAAGGCGGACAACAAGCGGGAAAAAAATTGCCGGAGCTGGAAGAACCCAGCCCCGGCAATGAAACAGCAGCTTACTTTGCAGCGGGAGCAGCTTCGGGAGCAGCAGGAGCAGCAGCCTCGGGAGCAGCGGCCTCGGGAGCAGCAGCCTCGGGAGCAGCAGGAGCAGCAGCCTCGGGAGCAGCAGGAGCAGCAGCCTCGGGAGCGGGAGCAGCCTGCTCAGCCGGCGGGGTTACAGCTTCTTCGCTCTTCTTGCAAGCGATCATGCCGGTGGACAGAAGCAGCATCAGGGCGAGTGCAACGGTGGTTTTTACTGATTTCATGGTTCTCTTCCTCTCTTGGTGTTTTAATAATTGCGACAATGCGCATTACACTTTGGTAGTGATCACGCCTGGATCACCCAGACAGCTCTTCCCTTGGTCAGGGGCGATAAATATCCGTTTTATACATCCGCTCCTCGCCAGAGTAAAGAAAAAATATACACCCAGCCAAGAAAAAAACGTTTTTCCCGAGTTATTTTTGACAAACCGGGCAGCAGAAAGTGGCCCGCCCCCCCAAAACACTGCGCGCCACCGGCTGGCCGCAACGCCGGCAGGGCAGCCCCTGCCGGCCGTACACCGCGAGTTCCAGCTGAAAATACCCGGCCTCGCCGCTGACGTTTTCGTAATCGGAGATGGTGGAGCCGCCCATGGCAATGGCTTTTTCCAAAATAAGCCGACTCTTTTTGACGATGAGCTGCCAGTCGAGCTTCGACAAACGATTGACAGGGGTGTGCGGATGGGTACAGGCGGCAAAGAGGGTCTCGTTGGCGTAGATATTGCCTAAGCCCACCACCACCCGGTTGTCCATGAGAAAACTTTTCACCGGCTGCTTTTTGCCCCGCGCCTTTTCCAGTAGATACCCGGCGGAAAAATCCTCGGAAAACGGCTCCGGGCCCAACCCTCCAAAGGGATCGTTCTCCCGCAGCTCTTTTTCGGAATACACCTCGACACAGCCGAACCTGCGCACATCATTAAACCGCATCTCCTTGCCGTTATCCAGCAGAAACCGGAGATGATCATGCTTGCGGCGGGGGGTGTCGCTGTCAAAGATACCGATCTTGCCGGTCATGCCGAGATGGAAAAGCAGGACACTCTTGCCGGTCAACCGCAAAAGAATGTATTTGGCCCGCCGCTCCACCCCCAGGATGAAGGCGCCCTCGACCTGACTGTACATCTTGGTCCGGGGGAAAGGCTTGCGCAGCCGCTTGTTGCTGAAGGAAACCGCGAGGATTTTCCGCTTGCGCACCAGAGGGGCAAGCCCTTGGCAGACCACCTCCACTTCCGGCAATTCTGGCATGGGACAGCTCCTTTTTCAACCGATGGCTTCGGGCTTTATTTTCCGGATCACTTTAGGGATGAAAAAGGAGCCAACAAAGAGCGCCAGGGAGAACAGAGCCTTCCAGCTCGCCAGCTGCCACCAGTCGCCGGATCTCCAGACCTCCGCCAGGGTGGCGAAGAAAAAGGTGAGGACAAAGCCTCCGGCAATGATGCCGAACAGGGTGCCGAAAAAATACTCCCTGAATGTCACCCTGGTCAATCCCATGCCGAAATTGAGGGGAGTGAAGGGGAAAAAAATCAGCCGCAGATAGAGCACCGTGGCAAAACCGTTGGCCGCGATGCGGTCATCGTACTTTTTCAGCCGGTCGCCGATCAACCCTGCGGCAAAATCGCGGCCCAGGTAGCGGCCGATGTAAAAAGCCAGGGAAGCGCCGAGCATGGCGCCCAGCTCATTGTAGAGAAAGCCGTACAGGGTGCCGAACAGCAGGGCGCCGATGCCGGTGAACAGGGTGGCGGGCAGAAAAAGGCAGATGCCCCCGGCATAGAGGAGCACGAAGGCCAGCGGCCCCCAGGGGCCGAAAGATTGCACCAGGGATTGCAGATAATCAGGCGAGATGTATTCCCGCGCCGGGGTAAAGCGAAACAGCGCGATCATTGCGGCAAGAAACAACGCAAAGACAATGGCCTTGCCAACCCCTTTTTTTTCATGCGCCTCCGGCTTCATCGTGCACCGCCCGTCCGCAATTCCGCCTTGTTCCACAAAGGGCACTGGCCGCCAATGCATTCCCGGTTGGCGGAAAACTGTTTGCAGAAAAAATCCGCCTCGGCCAAGAGGGATACCGGCAGAAGCCGGTGGGAGAGAAGCGCCGCTTCCCGTAAGGCCGTAACAGTTTCCCGCTGGCAGCAGCGCGCGCCCTGGGTCTGCGCGATCTCGCCCAGCACCCGGGAAGTGATCTCCTGCACCTGCTGCCGGGGTTTGGGGGTCAACGGCGTGGCCGCAAGCAGGACGCTGAAGGCGATGCCCACCCCGGCCGCGGCGCCGCAATTGCCCCAGAAGCCGCACACCCCGCCCGGCACCTTGCTGCCCCGCTCGATGCCGGTGAGGATATCTTCCCGGCTGATTTTCCCGCCCAGGTTCCGGTAGGTGGCCAGAATGATGCCCGGAACCATGGCATGGTGCTCCGGCCCATGCAAGGCAATGGCCGGATGGCTCCGGATCGTATCCAAAAGGAGCAGCATGTCCAGCTCTTTTGTTTCTAAACAGAGCAGCCGGATGGCGGAGAGGCCGTCTTGCTGGTGGCAACTATCGCAGATGTAATGGCCATCGACGCAGAGGGCATTGGTTCTCTTGACCCCGCCGCAATAGTGGCAGGCAGCCTCCCGCTCCTGCGCAAGATAGCCGACCTCCTTGCCGCAGACCATGCAGCCCGACTGATGCCGTGAGCCAGCCGATTGGCGCAGGCCTGGGAGGGCAACAATCTTGCCCTCTTCCTTCCGCCCAGTGGCGCAACAGCTGCTGCCTTGGAGCAGAGGGGTATCTGTGGCGGGAGCGCAGCAGCTATTCTCCAGAGCCAGGTTGGCCACACCCCCCTGTGCATCGAGAACAAACAGGGAATCATCCAGGCTTTCCGCCTCGCCGAGAGTCACTGTGGCACGCTGGCCCTTGAGGAGCATGGTCCCGCTTTCCGTCCACACCGCTCCAAACGGCCCCCGGTAGATGACCTCTACCTGCGGCGTCGCTTCCGGCTTGTAGGCCTGGAAGGTGAGGGAATAAAACCGGGTATCCCCTTCGACCCGGTAGGGGAAACGCTTGACCAGGCCGACCCCGGAAAAACCGGCGGTCCGGAGCATGGCCAGCAGATCCTCCTGCCGCAGCGCCCCGCCCAGGCATTCACCCCTAAACTGCTCGTTGTTTTTGATGGCCACCGGAATGGGCGCGTCGGTGACAATGTCCGACACCACCAGCCTGCCGCCGGGCTTTAAAATCCGGAAGATCTCGTGCAGGGTTTGCCGCTTGTCCGGGCTCAGGTTTATGACGCAGTTGGA
>JBAZSA010000123.1:0-7631 GCA_041662645.1 Desulfurivibrionaceae bacterium | reverse complement strand
GCGGTTCTCGTTCAAGGCGTATTCCGCAAAGGGAATGGACGGCGCCTTGCTGTCGATGGTCAAGGGGTTTTTGCCTTGCTCATCCAGTTCGGGGTTATAGCGGTACAAGGGCCAATGGCCGCAGGCTACCGCTTTCTTCTGTTGATCAAAGCCCTTGGCCATATTGATGCCGTGGTTGATGCAGTGCGCATAAGCAATGATCAGGGAGGGGCCATCGTACGCCTCTGCCTCGGCAAATGCCTTGACCACCTGGGTCGGGTTGGCGCCCAGGGAAATCTTGGCCACATAGACGTTGCCGTAAGTGGAGAAGATCATGCCGATGTCTTTTTTCGGCATCTTCTTGCCGCCCGCGGCAAACTGGGCCGTGGCTGCGCGCGGAGTGGATTTGGACATCTGTCCACCGGTGTTGGAGTACACCTCGGTATCCATGATCAGGACGTTGACGTTTTCGCCGGAGGCAAGCACATGATCCAGACCGCCGTAACCGATGTCGTAGGCCCAACCGTCACCGCCGAAGATCCAGACGGATTTTTTAACCAGGTAGTCCGCCACGGGCAGAAGCCGTTTGGCGATAACCGATTTATTGCCGGTGAGCGTCTCTTTCAGCTTGGCAACCCGGCCGCGCTGGGCTTCGATCTCGTCCTGGGTTTTCTGGGGAGCAGTGGTGATCTCGTCAGCCATTTTCTTGGTGATGAGTTTTTCCGCCACTGCCTTTTCCAGCAATTCAGCGGCCTGGGCAGCGAATTTGTTCGCGGTATTGCGCATGCCAAGGCCGAATTCGGCGTTATCCTCGAACAGGGAGTTGGCCCAGGCTGGCCCGCGGCCATCGGCCCGTTTGCAGTAAGGGGTGGTGGGCAGGTTGCCGCCGTAGATCGAGGAGCAGCCCGTGGCGTTGGCGATCAGCATCCGGTCGCCGAACATCTGGGTGGCAAGCTTGATATAGGGCGTTTCGCCGCAACCCGCGCAAGCGCCGGAGAACTCGAACATGGGCCGCATCAGCTGGCTGCCCTTGACGGTGGAAGGATCAATCTCCTTGTATGCGACTTCGGGCAGGTTCAGGAAGTATTTCACATTGGGGATTTCCTGGGTGCGGACCGTTTCGTTGTTTTCGATCATCTTCAGGGCCTTTTCCTTGGCTGGGCAGGCATCGACACAGAGTGTGCAGCCGCAGCAGTCTTCGGTGAAGACCTGAATGATGGTTTTGCTCCCCTTGAACTGGGCGCCGACAGCGTCGACACTCTTCATGCTCTTGGGCTGTTTCTTGAGGTCGCTATCCTTGACGATCTTCATCCGGATGGCCGCATGAGGGCAAACCAGGGAGCAGCGGCCGCACTGGATGCAGTTGGCCGGAATCCACTCGGGCACATGCACCGCGATGTTGCGCTTCTCGTACTGGGTGGTGCCGGTGGGCCAGGTACCGTCGCAAGGCATCTGGGAAACCTTGACCTGGTCGCCCTTGCCTTCGATCATCTTGGCGGTGACCTCCTTGACAAAGGCCGGGGCGTCAGCGGGAACAACGGACGGTTTTTCATGGCCGCCCGCGGTCTTGGGAATCTTGACCTCAACGATGTTGTTCACCGCAGTGTCAACCGCGGCGTAGTTCATGTTGACGACCTTGTCGCCTTTCTTGCCGTAGGTCTTCTTGATCGCGTCCTTGATGGCCTTGATGGCCTCGGCCTTGGTGAGGATGCCGGAGAGCAGGAAGAAGGCGGTCTGCATGATCATGTTGATCCTGGCGCCCAGGCCGATGGCCTCGGCCAGGGTGATGGCGTCGATGATGTAGAATTTGGCCTTTTTCTCGATGAGATCCTTCTGGACCGAGGAAGGCAGTTGCTTCCAGACCTGATCCTTGTTGAAGGTGGTGGTCAAAAGGAAGGTGCCGCCGGTTTCCAGATTGCCGACCATGTCGTACTTGTCAAGGAAGGTGAAGTTGTGGCAGGCCACGAAATTCGCCTTGTTGATGAGATACGGGGCAACGATCTTGTTCTTGCCGAAACGCAGATGGCTGGTGGTGATGGACCCGGACTTCTTGGAGTCGTAAACAAAATAGCCCTGGGCGTTGTTGGGGGTTTCGGTGCCGATGATCTTGATGGTGTTCTTGTTGGCGCCCACGGTGCCGTCCGCGCCCAAGCCGTAGAACATGGCGCGGGTGACATCCTTGCCCTCAATGTTGAAGGAGGGGTTGTACTTGAGGCTGGTCTTGGCTACATCGTCATCGGGCCCTACGCAAAAATTGTTCTTGGGCTTTTTGGCGGCCATGTTATCGAACACCGCCTTGACCATGGCCGGGGTGAACTCGGCGGAGCCGAGGCCGTAGCGGCCACCCAGGATGTTCGGGGACTTTTTGAGGGTGCCTGCCTCAACCGCCTCGCCGATTGAGGCGCGAATGTCAAGATACAGGGGCTCGCCGGCAGCGCCGGGCTCCTTGGTGCGGTCGAGCACGGTGATGCGTTTGACCTTCTTGGGCAACGCCTTGACCAGGGCGGCTGAGTCAAAGGGACGGAAAAGACGGACAACGACCAAGCCGAGCTTCTTGCCTTTTTTGGCCAGATGTTCGATGGTGGCGGCAACGGTCTCGGCGCCGGAACCCATCATGATGACGACATCCTCGGCATCCGGAGCGCCGTAGTAATCAAAGAGATGGTACTTGCGGCCGGTGAGCTTGGCGAACTTGTCCATGGTTTTCTGGACGATGGTTGGGGTGGCGTTGTAGAACTTGTTCACCGTCTCGCGGCCGGTGAAGTAAACATCGGGGTTCTGGGCGGTGCCGCGCATCATGGGCCGGTCCGGGGAGAGGCCGCGCTCGCGGTGGGCGAGAATCAGATCCTCGTCGACCATCTTGCGCATGTCATCAAAGGTGAGCTGCTCGATCTTCTGGATTTCGTGGGAGGTGCGGAAGCCGTCGAAGAAGTGCATGAAGGGGATGCGGCTTTGCAGGGCGGCCTGGGTGGAGATCAAGGCCATGTCCTGACATTCCTGGACGTTCTGGGAGCAGAGCATGGCCCAGCCGGTCTGGCGGGCGGCCATGACATCGCCGTGGTCACCGAAGATGGACAAGCCCTGGCAGGCGATGGAACGGGCCGTTACATGGAAGACGGTCGGGGTCAGTTCGCCGGCCAGCTTGTACATGTTGGGGATCATCAGGAGCAGCCCCTGGGAAGCGGTGAAGGTGGTGCAGAGCGCGCCGGTGGTCAGGCTGCCGTGCAGGGCGCCGGCCACGCCGCCCTCGGATTGCATTTGGGTTACAACCGGAATGGAGCCCCAGATGTTCTCCTGGTTGGAGGCTGCCTTGGTGTCGGATTCCGCCGCCATGGGAGTAGAGGGGGTGATGGGGTAGATCGTGATGATCTCGCTGGTGGCGTAGGCCACATGGGTACATGCCTGATTACCATCAATGGTGACCATTTTCCGGGACATAGACTCATCTCCTTCCATTCTGATTGGGTTTATAAATGGTGTAAAATTTTCAGGACCGTGACCCGTTGTGCGCAGGGCAGGAATGGGGCGCGGTCAAAATAACGTTTTGTTATCGACAGGAGAAAAGTCAGACTGCGGAGCGCTCTTTACGTATAAATACGGGGGGTTAAAAGCATCCAGTCGTCTGCCGTTCATGCTGAACTGAACAATCTAAACGAAGTTTTCAAGAATATCCAGTTTTTATTTTACCGGCTGGTTTTGCGTGGTTTTCATGATCAATTCCTGGGATTTGAGCAAGACCTTGGTGTCCGGCGGCACGGATTGGGTCAGCCAGGTGTTGCCGCCAATAACCGATCTGGCGCCGATGACGGTGTCGCCGCCCAGGATGGTGCTGCCGGCATAGACCGTGACATCGTCCTCAATGGTTGGGTGGCGCTTGCTCTGCCGGTCAAGATCGCCGGATTCGTCCCGCTTGAAGGAGAGGGCGCCCAGGGTCACCCCCTGATAGAGCTTGACGCGCTGGCCAAGGACACTGGTCTGGCCGATGACCACGCCGGTGCCGTGATCGATGAAAAACGAACCGCCGATGGTGGCGCCGGGGTGGATATCGATGCCGGTAATGCCATGGGCATACTCGCTCATGATGCGGGGCAGGATGGGAACCTCCAGGGTATAGAGCTCGTGGGCAATCCGGTAGACCATGATCGCGTAAATGCCGGGATAGCTGAAGATGATTTCGTCAAAACTGCCTGCGGCAGGGTCGCCTTCGTAGGCGGCCCGCACGTCTGTAGCCAGAATTGCCCTTAGGCCAGGTAAGGTGTTGGTGAATTTGAAGGCGTTTTCCTTGCCCGCGTCTTCGCAGTGCTGGCAGCTTGTGCCGTGGCGGAGGCATTCGTGCCGGATGGCGTTGGTGATCTCCCGGGTCAGCTTTTCGTAGAGGCCGGAAATCTCCAACCCCAACTGGTATTTGAGACTGACCCGGTCGATACCCTGGTTGCGGAAATAACCGGGGAAGAGAATGTCGCGGCAGGATTCCAGGATGTCGATGATGTGCTGACGGCTGGGCAGGGGTTCCGCCTCGACATGCTCAAAGCAGGCATTGTTGTAGCAGGTGTCCACCACCTGATCAACTATGTGCGGAAGCCGGCTCCGGAAATCGGAGACGGCAGGGTGCTCCTTGGGGCAGGCTTCATTTTTGGCAAGAGGGATTTTCGGTGTCTGGGGCACGGTGTGTCCTCCGGTTTTTGTGCAAAAAACAGGAAACGAATCAAGCAACGGGAATATAGAGTGAAATACTAACAACGATTTGTTGTTCCCTCAAGAATTCCCTGAAAGTATCTGATGTTTTCGGGGAAGGGGAGGATGTTCGTGCGGCACGTCGGGCCTGTGCGATAAGAAAAGGAGGCCTGTCGCTGTCAAAATGGCAGAGGGAATGGTGGCGGCATGGGGAGGGCATCGGGTATAGTGGCGCTATGATCGAGAAAACTTCGCAACAGGCATCCATTGCGGCCGCCCCCGATAGCCAGCCCGTCGTTTCCGTGACCGGACTTACCAAGCGGTTCGGCGAACGGGTCGTGGTGGACAACATCTCCTTTGCCATCCAGCGGGGCCAGTGCGTTGGTTTTCTTGGCCCCAACGGGGCGGGGAAAACCACCTGCATCAACATGCTCCTCGGGTTGGTGGAAAAAAGCGCTGGCGAGATCCGGATTTTTGATCTGGAGGCGCCGCGTTTTCACCGGGAGATCAAAGCCCGCATCGGGGTGGTACCCCAGGCGGACAGCCTGGACCCGGATCTGAGCGTGGAAGAAAACCTGCGCACCTATGCCGGGTATTTTCATATTCCGCGCCGCCTTGCCTGCCAGAGGGTTGAAGAGTTGCTGCATTTTTTTGCCCTCTACAACCGGCGGGAGGAGATCATCGAGCATCTGTCCGGCGGACAGCGGCGGCGGCTGCTCTTGGCCCGCGCCCTGATCAACCAGCCTCAGCTTCTTATTCTCGACGAACCCACCATTGGCCTTGACCCCCAGGCCCGTCATCTGATCTGGGAGCGTCTCGCGATCCTCCAGGCCCAGGGAACCACCATGCTCCTGACCAGCCATTACCTTGACGAGGTTTCCCGCCTGAGCCAGCAGGTGTTGATCCTTGATCACGGTCAGGTCGTGGTTCAGGGTGAACCGCAACAGCTGATTACCGATCTGGTCGGGCTGGAGGTTTTCGAGGTGGATGGGACGGCTGCGGAGCTTGACGTGCTGGAGGCTTCGTTCAGACAGTGCAATGCCACGCTGGAAAGGGTGGGTGACAAGCTGTACGTCTATGCCCGGGAGGATTGTTCCCGGTTGGTAAAGGTCTTGGGTGATGCAGGCAGTTGGCTCCGGCGTCCGGCCAACCTGGAGGATCTTTTTATTCAACTCACCGGCAGGTCCTTGAGGGAAACATGATGGTCTCGAAAAAATGGAAGAAACTCACATGTCCGTTGCGCAGGATCAAAGAGTCACAAGCGAGAACCGTTGTAATCGCGGTTTTCATGCGATCTCAACAAACATGAACGGGTTTTCTTTTTTGGCGATCTGGCTGCGCAACGGCCGGGTCTGGAAAAAGCACATCCTGGCCACCCTGATCGGCAATCTGGGGCAACCACTGCTGTTCCTTTTGGCTTTGGGCTATGGCCTTGGCCGGGATATGGCGCCGATGGATGGCCTTACCTATCTGCAGTTCATTGCTCCAGGTCTGGTCGCCTCTGCGGTGATGTACAGCGCCGCTCTCGAAACGACCTACGGCTCCTATACCCGGCTCACCGTGCAGAAAACCTACGAGGCCATTCTGATGACCCCCCTCGGCGTTGTTGATCTGGTTCTGGGGGAGATTGTCTGGGGCGCCAGCAAGGGGGTGCTCTCCGCCCTCATCATGCTGCTGACCTTGCCCCTTTTCGGCGTGGTGCCTTCCCCCTGGGTTGTTCTCCTGCTGCCGGTGCTGTTTGTTTCCGGCATGTTCTTTTCCGCTTTTGGCCTGATCATGACGGCATTGGCGAAAAATTACGATTTTTTCAACTACTTCACCTCGCTGGTCATTACCCCGCTCTTCCTCTTCTCCGGAATCTTTTTTCCGGTGCAGACCATGGCCCCGCCAATCAGGAGTGTTCTTGAAATGCTGCCCCTCACCCCCATCGTCAGCCTGGCCCGCATCCTCTGTTATGGACGGCTCGACGAGCCGGTCCTGCTGAAAATCCTCGGTTCTTTCCTGGCCACCGGTTGTGCCGTCTGGCTGGCCGGATATCTCATCAGGCGGCGGCTGATTCAGTAACCGGGGGGTGCATTCTCCAGGTGTTGCTCGATAAAACGGCGGATCATTTGCGGAGTGAGGATGAGACCGGTGAGGACATCATTGCCGATCCTGATGGCTGGCACGGTTTTGATCCCGGCTTGGCGGGCCCGTGTGAGATTGGTGGCGACCTCAATGGTTTCGAGTTTGAGGCGCGGAGAATCGGCAACGATCTTGTTCAGGGCGTGGCTCACATAGAGGCAGCGCGGACAGAGGATGGTGCGGTAGAGTTCTATTTTCATCGGCTGTTTGTGGGCTCTGGGTTTATCGCTCAATGAGGGTTTTGAGATAGCTCTGCTCATCCTGCGGCGGGATGAACACCTCCAGGTTGTTGTTCCAGCGGCTCACATAATGCTGGGTGAGCAGGGCGCGCATCGCATTCTTGAGCTGGATTGGCGTGGTGTATTCCTGAATGAAGTACTCGCCGTAGCTGTTCTCCGTAACCATGGTCGATTTCAGGGTTTTCGACCCCTTTACCGGTTCCTTTTCAAAATTGACAATGGCCAGCGCCCGCAGCACCTTTTCCCGCTTGAGCAGGTTTGCCGGGGAAATGCGGGAGAAATGGATGATGGGGAAGGTTTTTATCAGAAGCTCGGTGAGCTTCTGGATATCCACCAGGTCGATGGGCAGGAAATTTTTTGTTAGGTGGAGCTCGGTTTTGGCGGAAAGAATGCCATTTACCAGGAGCCAGACAATGAGCCGGACCAGGTTGTTTTCCCGCTTGATCACCGAATCCACATTGCTTTTCACGGTTTCGTGGTCAAGCTGTCCCTGGAAGGCATAGTAGTGAAACTCGCCTTCGTATTTGGTGATATGGATGGTGATGTGTTCTTGCGCCATCAGGTCGCGGGAAACACTGCGGATATAGTCGATCTTGTTTTCCTTCTGCTCGTAGA
>JBAZSA010000122.1:0-7743 GCA_041662645.1 Desulfurivibrionaceae bacterium | reverse complement strand
ACGCTTTCGATGGTATGGGCGACATCTTCGCATTTGTCCACCGCCGCCTCTATCCGGTCGTAAATCTCCTTCCACTTGATCACCTTGATCGGGTCGGCGTCCGGGGCGTTGAGCAGGCTGGCAAGCGCCGTGCGGAAGGCTGCGTCGTGCTCGTTTTCAATCTGGTGGATGCGGATGAAAAGGCCTTGGACATTGTCCCGGTTCGGCTTGGTGCGCAGGGTCTTGACCGCTTCCAGGGTGGCTTCGGTGATCTGCACCAGCAACGCCACCAACCTCTCCATATCCGGACGTATTTGCGTGAACTGGTAGAGCGCCATCCTCCCGACACACGCCTCGATGCAATCGGTCACATCGTCCAGCTCGCTGGACAGGGCATGCAAATCTTCCTTGTCCAGCGGGGTGACAAAGGTGGCGTCGATCCGGTTGGCAAGCTCATGGGTGATGTGGTCGGCCTCGCTCTCTATCTCCTTAATCCGTGCCGCATACCCGGCAAGATTATCGAAGTCGTTGACCAAGGCCTGAAATTCCTTGGCCGCATCCACCGCGGCCTGCGCCTGTTTTTCTAGCAGAGCGTAGAAACCCTGCCGTTTGCTGAGTCCTGGAAAACGCACATTGCCTCCTTATAAAAAAAACGAACGATCCACACTGATATTGCCGCCAACAGACAGCCAAAAACGGCTACTCCGTATACTGAAGATTGATGACCACGGTCCGGTTGAGCGATCTCCCCTCGGGCAGACTGTTGTCATAGGGCGGATTGTTGGGGCCGTTGCCCGCGTGGCTTATCTGGGTAGCTGCCAGCATCCCGGTTTTGAGGGTGGTGTCGTACACCGCCTTAGCCCGGCGGCCGGACAGTTCGATATTGTATTTTTCCTTGCCGATGATATCGGTGTGTCCGGCGATCTCCATGCTGACCCCCTTGAGCTCCGCCACCCGGGCGAGCACCCGGTTGACGATGATCTGATTGCGGTCCTTCAGGTCGGCCCGGTCAAAGTCAAAGAGGATCAAGCCATATTTCTCCACCACCTTGTTCCCGGTTTTTTGGGCGATGCGCTCCTCCCGCCGGATAAAATTAATACCGATCGGGGTGGAGGTGTTGAACACGTTGCCCTCCTTGTCTTTCACTTCAAGATCGGCGCTGATCCTGCCCAGCTGGGCGAGGTTGCGCACCCCCAGCGTTTCCAGGGCAAAGGGTACTTCCGCTGGCGGTGCTCCCGCACCCTCCTGGGTGGCGAGCACCTTGTCCGCGCCCAGCAGCCTGATCCGCCAGTGCTCGATCCCGGCCTCGGCCTGCAGGGAAGGAGTGATCCGCAATTCCTTGGTGTCGGCCTGCTCCTGCACATAGGTGCTCTTGATGGTGTCAAGGATGGCGGGATGCGAAGACAAGATTTCAACCCGCTGATTTTCGACAACGCCTTCCGGCACCCGGCTGGTGCTGGGTACGGCGGGAAGGTTCCGGGCCTTGATTTCCATCCGGGAGATATCAATGCCCCATACGGACTCAAGATAGGCGAACACCGCCTCGGCCCGGCTCTTTGACAGGGCCATCTTACCCTTTTCCACGCCGCTGTTGGAATTGCAGCCCACCAGGGTTATCCGGGCCTCGGGGTTGGCCTGCAGCCGTTTGCCGATCACGTTCAAGACCTGGTGGTGCTTTTCCATGGTGTCCTTGAGTTTTTCCTCGGCAAACGCCGCAGTCTCCGCCTGAGTCAGGGCGACATATCTCTCGGGGATACGGCTTTTGCCGGTGTCAAAATAAACGTGGTTCAGCATGGGAGAGCTGTCCACCACGGTGACCTCCTCGATATTCACCGCGGAAGGCACGCTTGCCAGCGTTCCGGCGGGGGGGGCGAGAAACCGGTAGGTGACCACATAGCGGTGGAAGATGGTGGTGGAGAATTTCTTGAGAATGGGCAGAAAATCGCTGGCCGAATTGGCCTTGCGGATCATGCCGCCATGCCCCTGGGCAAAGGAGGCCAGAAAGGGATCCAGGCCGGGCTTGTCCATGTAGTCCACGGCATAGGCGGAGAAATTGGCCACGCCCTTTGCCGCCAGCGCCACCTCCTCAGCCTTCAGCGCGCTGTTGATGTCTTCGCCGTCGGAAAAAACGAGCATGAATTTCTGGCTGTCCGCGGGCATCTGACGGATGATCTCCAATCCCTTCTGCATGCTGTCATAGAGGTAGGTGCCGTCGGTGGTGGCGGGGAAAAAACTGCCCCGCAGGAATTGACTCAAGGCCTGCACATCGTTTGCCTGAAAGGTTCTGGTGGAAACCCGGGGCTGTTTCGCGCCCGGATCGGCAAAGGTAACCACATGGACAGTGTCGATGGGCCGGACAAGGGCGAGGAAACTGGTCATGGCGGAGAGCAAGGGTTCGACCGCCTTGCGCTGCTCCATGGAATAGGAGTTATCCACCACCAGCACGATATTGAGGCCGATGTTCCTTTGCTCCTGGACATCCTCCACTGAAATGATCTTGGCTGTTTTCACCCCTTGCTTGATGGAAAAATCCTCTTTCTTCAGGCCCAGTATGGCCTCCCCGGACTTATCCTGCACCGAGACCAGCACCTTGCCCTCTTCCAGGGGCTGAAAGCTCAGCTTCGCTTGCTGGCGGAGGACCTGCACCCCGAGAGTGTCAAGGGCCAACCCCTGGTCCACCCAGGAAAAAACGGCCAGCAACAAACAAAAAAGGCTCACTATCTTTTTCATGCGCATTCTCCTCATGGCGGACGCAGCCTTGCATCATGCAGGCAACAATTCCGTGCGATTTTTCAAACAAAAAAGGGTGTGCTGAAGGGGCTCATTCAGGCGGAGCGTCGGAAAGCCCCCTGCCGATGGCATACTTGATGAGATCGGCAACGCGTTTTATGTTGAGCTTTTTCATCATGTTGGCCCGATGGTGCTCGACGGTCCGCTTGCTGATGTCGAGCTTGTCGGCGATATCGCGGCTGGTAACCCCCCCGGCCACCAGCTGCAGGATCTGCTTTTCCCTCGGGGTCAGAATCTCGCCGGACCCATCGCTGCGGCTGCGGCAGGAGGCAATGACATCCTCGGGAAATTCCCCGGCCAGATTGGGGGAGATGTACAACTCGCCTTGGCGGATCCTGGCGATGGCCGGCAACAGCTCGGTGTCTGAATCCTCCTTGAGCAGATAGCCGTCCGCCCCGGAAGCGAAAGAGGAGCAGAGGTACTGCTCGCCCTTGTGCATGGTCAGCATGAGCACCTTGATCGCAGGACAGATCTTGCGCACCTCACGGATCGCCTCAATCCCGCGCAGATTCGGCATGGAGATGTCGAGAATGGCAAGATCGGCCGGAGTGGTTTTCAACAGCGCGATCAGCTCCAGACCATCGGCCGCTTCGCCGACCACCTTGAGGGCGGGATCCTCTTCGATCATTTTCTTGATCCCATGCCGGATCAGGGCATGATCATCCGCCAGCACTATACGACATATACCCATGACACTCCCCTTCCTCTTCAGCAAAATCAGGAAAAAATCACATTATATTCCCTGGTTATATACAGTAGTCGGAAATTTCCCGCAGTAAAATTTGCAACGCGCAATTTTTTCAGGTTACGCATCCGAGCGATTCCGGCTTGGGGGCAAAGGCATTATACGCCAGACTGATCCCCAGGGCAAAAAGGGTGGTGCCCACCCCGATTACGGCGCCGAGGGTGATTGGCGCAATCAGGGCCAACCGGATAAGGACCGTGGCCACCGCATACCCGGAATTCCGGAAGGACACCTGGTACTGAGCGCTGTAGCGAAGCGAAATGAGCACCACCAGCACATCGCTGAAAACAAGCAGGGTATAAAAGGAGGAAAAGGCGTTTTCCGGCAACCCCAAGGCAAAATACCCCCAGAGATCAACCACGCAGATGCCCGCGAACGAAAAAAGCAGCAGCAGGGCTATCATTTTTTTGGTCAGGATGAAGTGGCTACGGATTTTCTCGTCGGCAGTGATGGGATGGGAGCGCTGCGTTTTGTAAAAAAAGCCCAGGACAACAAAGATCAACAAGGCCCCCACCGCGGAAGCGACAATGCTTATCAGGGAAGGCGCAATTTCCGCCCAAATCAGCGGCTCGCTGAAATGGGAAAATTCCTTGAAGGTATCCCGCAAGAGGATAAGGGAAAGAATCTCAAACTGTTTGCCCACCGATTTGGTCACCGAATGGGAAAGGCTTAGAATAAGGCTCACCACCTCAAGGGCCAACAGCACGTTGAAGGCCTGCTCAATGGCGGCAAGGTGGGAAAGGGAAAAATGCGAGGCAAACGGCTCGGGCACAAAACCCCGCCGGTTCAACTCGATGAGGACAATGGCCGAGATAAAGAACCCCACCAGAACGGTGGCAAAAAATTTCAAGCCCTGCTTGCTTTCCACATGCAGTTCGATCCAGTCAAAAAGAAAGCCGGCCCGTATCATGAAAAATTCCATACTGTTCGTCCCCGCCTCATGGGAATGGGATAATTTCTTTCTATTTTTTACTAATCTGATTTTTGAGGCGGCACAAGCTTTTAGTGCGCGCGCCCGCCTCCGCCTTGCCGGAGATTACCCTCTCCCCGCCAGCTGGAGCCCATGCCAACAAAATCTTTGACTTGGACTGGCCGGATAAGCAATCATGAAACAGGCGCGATTCTTGTACGGCCAAATCCATCCCCTGCGGACCGGAGGTGATTATGAGCGCGGAAACAATGCAAGCCATGCTCCGCACCATTGAGGAAGAATGTCTCTTCACCGGCGGGCTCACCGGCCGCTACACCCTGCACCAGCAAATCTTCGACGCCATGGCCGCAGTGCGGCGCGAGGAGTTCGTCCCGGACGAATTCAAGCCCTATGCCTACGACAACAACCCCCTGCCCATCGGCAACGGCCAGACCATCTCCCAACCCTTCATCGTCGCGCTGATGACCGACCTGCTGGAGCCGGAGCCGGACGACACCATCCTGGAGATCGGCACCGGCTCGGGCTATCAGGCCGCCGTTCTCTCGCAGATGGTGCGGCAGGTATACAGCCTGGAGATCATCCCCGAACTTGCGCAACAGGCGTCCCACCGTTTGCGGCAGCTGGGGTACGACAGGGTGGAGGTCATTGCCTCCGACGGCTCCTCCGGGCTGCCGGAGCATGCCCCCTATGACGGAATCATCGTCACCGCAGCCTCACCCAGGATTCCAGAGGCCTTAATCGAGCAGCTCAGCCCTTTCGGCAGGCTGGTCATTCCGGTGGGCCATCCCCATCTGCCCCAGGATCTGCTGCTGGTGGAAAAATCCGGAACCAAGATCACCCGCCGCAGCATCCTCTCCGTGGCCTTTGTCCCGTTCACCGGAAAAATGGAAGCTGACGAGCCCGATAATTGAACAAGGGACTGCAACAATCCACCCTATTACGCCGGGACATCCCATGAAAACAGGATTATTGCACACCGGGCAAACCGAGTGCTACGACGAAAAAGGCGCCGTTATCCCCTGCCGGAACAGCGGCCAGGACGGGGAATTCCGTCTTGGCCTGCCATGGCCGCAGCCGCGATTTTCCCTGGAAAACGAGACCGTTCTCGATCATCTCACCGGGTTCACCTGGGCCAGGGACGCCAACCTGGGCGTTTTCCCCATGCCCTGGCAGGAAGCCCTCGCCTTCATCACCGGGATGAATCGCCGCAAGTGGGCCGGATTCGATGACTGGCGGCTGCCCAACCGCCGGGAACTGCGCTCGCTCATGAGCTATCAGACGAAAAAACCCTCGCTGCCCGAGGGCCATCCGTTCACCAACATCTTTCTCGGCTGGTACTGGACCTCCACCACGGCCGCCATCCACCCGGCCTATGCCTGGTGCATCCACCTCGAAGGCGCCCGCATGTTTTACGGACGCAAGGACCAGGACTCTCTGTTCTGGCCGGTTCGCGGCGCCGGATATGATCTTTTGCCAAAAACCGGACAGATAACCTGCCACGACGCCCTTGGCCGGGAAATCCCCTGCCCGGATTCGGGCCAGGACGGAGAACACCGGCATGGCCTCGCCTGGCCGCAGCCGCGCTTTACCGATCTCGGCGAGACGGTGCTCGACAATCTGACCAGACTCATCTGGTTCAAGGATGGGGATATGGGAGCAAGCCCCACGACCTGGCCGCAGGCCCTGGATTTCATCAACGAGATCAACCGGTGCAACCTGCACGGCAGCAACGACTGGCGGCTCCCCGACATAAACGCTCTGGAATCGCTGGTGGACTGTTCCCAGGCTGAACCGGCCCTGCCCCTTGGCCACCCCTTCCTCAATATCCGCGAGGCGTATTGGTCAGCCACCACCAGTTTTTTCGAAACGGACTGGGCCTGGGCTCTATATCTCCACAAAGGTGCCCTGGGGGTCGGCCACAAAAAGGGGGAATCGTTTTCCGTTTGGCCCGTCAGGCTTGCAGGGGAACAAGATTGAGGCTATCCGAACAGCCCGACCAGAAAAAGGCTCAGCAGCGGGAAATAGGTGATGATCCCCAGGGTGACAAACAGTATCGCCAGGAATGGCAGGGTGGCGGTGTACAGCTCGGCGATTGGCCGCTCGAACCGGTAGCTGGCCAGAAAAAGATCAAGCCCCACCGGCGGGGTGCAGTAGCCGATCTGCAGGTTGGTCAAAAAGATGATGCCCAGGTGGGTGAGGTCAACCCCATACCCTTGGGCAATGGGCACGATGAGCGGCACCACCAGCACCAGGGCGGAGAAGATATCCAGCAGGCAGCCGACCATGAGCAGAAAGATGTTCAGCAGCAACAGAAAGGTGTACTTGCTTGAGATATGCTCCCGGATCACGGCAAAGAGCCTGGACGGGATCTCCTGATCGATGAGAAAGCTGGTGGAGGCCATGGAGGCGGCCAGCACCACGAAGATCCCCCCGAACAGGGCCATGCTACGCACCACGATGGCAGGCAGCCGCGCCGGAGTGATGTCCCGGTGCACGCACATCTCCACGATCAGCACATACAGGGCGGTCACCGCCGCCGCCTCGCCCACGACAAAGAGACCCCCGTAAATCCCCCCCAGCACGATAACCGGCAAGGGCAGCTCCCAGGCTGCCGCCTGCAAGGCTCGCCGCCGTTCCCCTTTCGGCACGGGCTGACGGGAGCCGCGGCTGGCCGCGCCTTTTTTGATGCTGTAGGCCCCCAGCAGGAGCAGCATCAGCAGCCCCGGCAAAATCCCGGCCAGAAAGAGATGGTCGATCCTGGTCTCGGCGATGACCCCGAAAAGGATCAGGGGAAGACTGGGAGGAAACAACAGCCCCAGGCTGCCGGAGGTGGTGATCAACCCCAGGGAAAACTGCTCGGGGTAGCGGTCCTTGAGCATGGCGGGAAACAGCAACCCGCCCAAGGCGAAGATGGTCACCCCGGAGGCGCCGGTAAAGGCGGTGAACACCGAACACACCACCAGGGCGATCACCGCCAACCCGCCGGGCAGCCAGCCCAGCAGCACATTGGACAGATCCAGCAGCCGCACCGGCGCCTTGCTTTCGGAAAGGATGGTCCCGGCCAGGATGAACAGGGGCAGGGAGAGGAGCATGGGGGTATCGGCCAGCCGGGACATCTCGATGATCACCACCGAGGGATCGACGCCTGCGCCATGAAAGGAGAGCAGGGCCAGGGCGGCCATCACCACGAAGAGCGGGCTGCCCAGTATGGCCAACCCAAGGGGTATCAGTTGCACCAGCGGCATATCAGAATCTAGGCCATTTCATCGGAAGATTGGAGGTCTTTCCCGGCCAGGGC
>JBAZSA010000121.1:0-7791 GCA_041662645.1 Desulfurivibrionaceae bacterium | reverse complement strand
AGGTATTGCGTTTCTTCTCCACCGCCATGGCGAGCAGCTTGGCCGCGGCCACCGAGCAGCCCATCACCCCGAGAACCATCCCGATGATCCCCCATCTGGGCACGCCCAGAGCGCCCAGGAAGAGAAAGAAGGATATCGCCCCGAAAAGGGAGCCGCTGGCCAGCAGCGCCCCGTAATAGGTAATGTTGGTGCCGTGCCAGCAGCCGTCCGCCTCACCCTTTTGGGTCGGGATCGCGGCGATGATCTGCCACTTTTCCCGCGGCAAGGCGGTATAGGCCCATAGCAGCAGGGGAAGCAGCGCCAGCCCCAGGGTCAGGGTGAAAAGGGAGTTGCTCATCTCGTTTCTCCTTTGTTTGAAAGGTTGTTGGGTGGGCTGCGCTTAATCGTTTGCCATGGCGATGAGGGAACGCGCCTGGACCTCGACCTCCACCAGGGGGCGGCCGAAACCGAGGCTGAAGCGGCTGTGCACATCGGTCCTTCTCCCTTTTTCCAAGAGATCCCCGGCAAAACGGATCCGGTCCTTTTCAAAAAACAGGATGTCGGTGCTGCTCCCCGGCCGGTAGAGGCTTTTGGGCTGTCCCTTGTGCAGGAACATGCCGGGGTGGATCCGCAGCGGATGGTCATAGCCCGCATCGCTGTAGCATTGCACGATGTCGCCGATCATCATGGCCACCACCTCCACCATGGCCACATGACCCACTCCAGTGCCGCCCGCCACGTCGGTGTCGATGATGGTGACCACCCGTTTGTTCTTGGAATACGGGGTGACCACCTCCACCACCGCGCCGGGATTGCAGGAATGGTACACACCGCCCAGGGAGTAGTGATCCACCACCCGGCCGGAGACCGGGGTGTGGTTGTAATGGTACTTGTCCGGGGTCAGCCGGAAGACCGCATAGTCGCCGTGGCTGAAGGTGTCAAGCCAGTGACGACGATCAGCGCCCAGCAGCTCGGCATAGTTGAAAAACTTGTCCTTGAGAAAGAGCGGGGAGTCAGGGGCCAGACCGCCCAGCGCCACCCGGGCGTCTGCCGGGGAGGTCACGGCCGCCTCCAATCGCGGCATGGGGCGGCATTCCCAATAGCGGATCTGCCGCTCGAAGATCTTGCGGGGGGTGGTGAAGTGTGCGCGCGGGGCCACGCATTCGTTAAGATCGACGCCGCAGCGCGCCAGAAAGCGGGAGTTGCCGCTCAATCGCGGCCCCAGGGCCAGATCAAAATGGTACAGGCCCAACAGGCTCGACATGCGGGCCGATGTTGCCAGGCGAAAGAGAAACGGGGCCTTCTCCCTGGTCCGGGAGTAGAGGAAACGCACGATCCGGTCGCCGAAAAGTTCCTCGGTCATCACCGTGTTGCTCAACCGTTCAATATACTGATGCATCAATGCTCTCCTAACGTGTCTGTCTCGCCATCGTTTGCCAAGGAAGAATCTTGATCCGTAAGCGTTTTCCAGTGCGGCAGATGCGCGAAAGAGGCCTGTTCGCTATAGCCCTCTATGCGAGCAGGTCGATGACAAAGCAGATGCCGTGCTGGGGAACGCTTACTAATGTTTCTGCCGCTTGGTGTCCATATCCTCGGCAATGATCATGAGTTGCAGCAGCCGCGCCGCGTTTTCCGGGCCAAGGGAATCGCCCAGCAGTTCATCCCGGGTCTGGCGGAGGAAACCGTCGACCTCCTGGGTGCCGAGGATGGTGGTCACTTCATTGCGCAGTTCCAGGGAAAGCGGGATCTCGCCGGCCGCCATGGCCTTTATGTCCTCGGCGGCAAACTGCCACCCTTCGCTGATTTGCTCCTGCCGCAGCTCCTCGCGGTAATAGCGCTCCGCCGCCAGGTTGAACTCCCTGGCCGGCATGTCGCAGGGGGAATCGGCGCCCCCCTTGGCGAGAATCCCGGCGGTCAACCGGCCCAAGGCCCCGTGTTGGGCCGGTTCCCGCAACCGCAGCTCCAGATCAGCCAGCAGGTCGGTGAAGCCGAATCCCTCAATCAATTCGGCCGCCTCTTCGCGGATCACCGCAAGCAGGGCGAGGCGATACTCCTGATGCAGCACCCGCAGGTAGCCAGGGTAGCGATGGCTGGTCCGGGTGTTCTTGGTTTTTTTCAGGATGGCGCGGAGAAAGCGGTTGGGCGTATCCTTGTGCACGAAAAAGGTGGGGATGCCGATGGCGGTGCCGAACAGGATCTGGCGGCGCTCGCTTTCCACAAAGGGGGTGTCGGGGATGTGCTGATGGCTGCAGCTGCCCGAGGCGATGAGCTTGAAGGCCAGGGCGTTCAGCAGCATCTGCAGGTCGGTGGCCCGGCCCAGGTCGCCGGCGAACTGCTCAAAGAGCGAATAGTAGCGCGCCTCGAAGCCGGAAAAGCCCATGACCTCGAATTCCCGCAGCTTGTAAGGCAGGTAGACCGACATCCGTTTGTCAAAGATCCCCATCATGTCCAGGTCTTCCTTGAGGCGGCGGTCGTTGTGCAGCCTCCCGTCCTGGCTGGCGCTCCGCTCGGTGGAAAGCAGGGCCACCGGGTAATCGATGAGCCGGAAATCCGGGATGAAATCCCCCTTGCAGCGGCAGGCTCCCCCGACGATCTGGTCGATAAACGGCGGGCCGAACGGGGTGAGCGCCTGGCCGCAGAACTTGTTCTTCGCTTTTTTCCGCCAGCGCCGCCAGAGCATGCGCAGGTGGGTGTAATCCAGCTGGTGGGGGAGAAAGCCCAGGGCCTGCTCCGGGTGGAAATCCTCGAAGGCCAATCGGTAGGGCGCGGCGCTGTAAGTGGTGACAAAAAGGGGCAGGAAATGCTCCATGATCTTGGCCACCAGGTCGCCCATGCATTTTTCGTGGCGGGGGGTGAATCCGGAGCCTGGGTCGTGCAGCATCCGGGTTATCTTGCGGCTGCCCATGCTGACATGGGTGCCGTTGTTGGCCAGGCTGATATTGGAGGTATGGGGCATCATCACCAGATTGTTGGTGATGATGCCTGCCTCGCGCATCTTCATCACCGCGTTCAGGTGGCTGCGGCTCAATACCTGGTGGCAGAGGATCATGTACTGGTGCTTGGCCTCGCCTTCGTCCCAGCCCGAGAGGCAGGGGCTCATGAACAGCTTGCGGTAGAAGGCGTCGGAGATGCATTCGTTCAGGGCCCGTTGCCGCATGGGCGGATGCGGGGAAAAGAAAAGCATGGCCTTCTGCCCCCGGTGGGCCAGGGCGAACTTTTCATTGGCATACATGATCAGCAGCTGGGTGAAGAGGAAGCGTTTGGCCGTCTCCCTGGCCAGGGCCCGGCCATAGCCGGTGTGGGGGTGCATGGCGGTGACATGGAAGGAAAAGGTCTCGGGCGAGGTGTTGTCGCTCAACAGATGGGTGAGCAATCGGCTTCCGGTCCGGCGCACCGTTTCGTGGCTAAAGCCTTCGCCTATGACATCGGCCAGGGCCAGCTTGAGCAGGTAGCTGATGGGGATGCGCAGGTGCGTTTCGCCTCCCTCCTCCACAAAAAAGCGGGCACTGTCGGTCCGTTCGCCCCGGGTGGGATTCTGTTTGTCGGCCTTGAGGTCTGCGGCCAGGGTGTGGAGGGCATTGGGGTGCAGACAGGAGAGGGGGAAGCGCACCCAGCTGTTTTCCCAAACCTGTTCCACGTTGTCGCTGAGGTAGCGCTCCAGATCCCGCCGGGCCCGGGGCGAGGTGTCGCCGCGATCGGCCCGTTTGATGATGTTGGCGTAGTAGCTCGATTGCTCAATGGCCCTGGGGAGATCCGCGGCCTCGCGGGTGCCGCTCACCGCCACCTGCAATTCGTTTTCGCAGCCGGTGGTGGCGTCGGCGCCGAAAAAAGGCAGGCTGGCCAGGCAGTTGGGATCAAGGGAGAGCAGGGCGATGCACTCGCGTTCCGTGGGTCTGGGGTCTTGCCCCGTCCCCGACCGGGATAAGGAAATGTCCGCAAAGGAAAGTCTGCTCACCATCTCACCCCCTGGTTGATTGTTGGCGGTCTGCCGTCATCCTCTTTCCTTAGAGTTATAAGGGGGGTCTGTCAGGGGCGTGTTAGAGTTGCAATATGATTTGGTTCAGGAGGTGAGGGCAGACCAGGAGGGGCGGAGCAGGTTTTTTCAGTCGTTTTTTTTTCGGGACCGGGAAGGGGCTGCTTGATCAAGAAAGTACTGAGCCCAGCATTCCCAGGCTATGGTGTCCAGGGTGCAGTCGCTGGGGCAGGGGTACTGTTCAACCACATGGGGGCACAGCCCGCTTCTGGCCGTGCAGATATGTTTGGCCGCTTTTTCGAGGGCGGTGTTCAAGGTTGGCTTGTCATGTTTTATTGGTGTTTTCATCGTGTTTTTCCTTATGGAGCAGGATGGTGAAGGTTGTGCCCTTGCCGACTTCGCTTGTGACACCTACCTCGCCTCCATGTGCCTGGACAATGTGCTTGACGATGGCCAGCCCCAGGCCGGTGCCGCCGACTTTGCGGTTGCGGGCCGCATCGCTCCGGTAGAAGCGTTCGAACAGCCGCGGCAGGTGCTGGGACGCAACCCCTGCCCCGAAATCCTGTACCTCGATGGCGATGGTTTCCGCGTCGCGCTGCCCGGCCCGCACCAGCACCTTGCCTCCCTCGTCGCTGTATTTGATGGCGTTGACGATGAGGTTGGTGATTGCCTGTTCGAGCAGGGGAGCGTTGAGGTTGGCGGTGAGATCATCGTCCGCGGCCAGTTCGATGCTGATCTTTTTCTCGGCTGCCTTGAGCCCGCAGGTCTCGATGGCCCTCCGCAAGGGTTGGCTGATCTTCTCTTCCGTCAGCACCAGCTCGGTCTTTTCATTCTCCTGTTCGAGCCGGGAGAGGGCGAGGAGATCCTCAATGATGGCGTGCAGCCGTTTTGACTGCTTGGCTATGATCTCCACAAACCGCCGGGCATCCTCGGGGCTTTCCAGGGCGCCGTCCAGCAGGGTCTCGGCAAACCCTTCGATGGAGGTAATCGGGGTTTTCAGTTCGTGGGAAACATTGGCCACGAAGTCGCGGCGCATGTTTTCCAGCCTGCGGAGGTTGGTGACATCGTTGATGACGATGATCGCACCGCTGGTCAGCTCCGGGGCATCCTGGAACCGTGTGCCGTGGGCGTAGAAATATTTTTCCTGCCCGTCCCGGCCGGTGAGGTCGATTTCGCCTTCGATGGGTTTGGCTTCGGCAAGGGTCTGGCTGATAAAGCGTTGCAAAGCGAGATTGCGCACCGCCACCAAGGCGCTTTTTCCCCGGACCTTTTCGGGGGTGATGTTCAGCAGCCTGGCCCCGGCCTGGTTGATGTCGAGGATGCGCTCCTCGGTGTCCACGGTGATCACCCCCTCGATCATGCTGGAAAAAACCGCCTGCAGCTGGCTGTGTTGCCGGGCGATGGTTTTGATCCGGCCATCGAGCTGATCGGCCATGGTGTTCATGGCTCTGGCCAGGCTCGCCACCTCTTCGGCCCCTTCTTCCCGCAGCTTGGCGGTGAAAGCGCCGTTGGCAAAACGTTCCGCTCCCTGCCGCATCTCTTCCAGCGGCCTGGTGATGCGTTGCGAGATAAACCAGGCGGCCAGGGCCACGAGCAGGGCGACAAGCAGGCAGCCCCAGACAATCTTTAAAAAGATATCTCTGAGTGCGCTGTCAATGAAGGTGACCGGGATCGCCGTTCGTAGCGCGCCTTTGGTTTTTCCCTCCTGCACCAGGGGAATCGCCACGTACATCATGTTTTCCTGCAGGGTGTGGCTGAAGCGCAGGGAGGGGTTGGGGTGGCTGGCAAGGGCGGCGATGATCTCCGGCCGGTCGCCGTGGTTTTCCATGCGGCCGGGATCCTGATCCGAATCGGCCAGAACCGTGCCTTCGGGGGTGATAACGGTCAGGCGGGTTCCGGAACTTTTTCCGGCGGTTACGCAGAAGGCTTGGAGCGCGTCCATGTTCTTGCCATTCAACAGGGAAAGAACATGCTCCTGGGTCAGCTTGGCCCGCGCTTCAAGGCCGGCGCTGGTTTGGGCCAGCTGGAAGGCGCGGAGGGAGTATGCCCCATATCCGGCGGCGGCCAGAAGGGCGAGGATGGTAATGAGGAGCTGGCTTGGGTACAGCTGCCAGATAAGGCGTTTATGGGACATGGCAATTCCTGTTGCGGTTGGGGTTGATTGGGCCAACAGCAACAGGATAGCACGGGATTGTTAGAAAGTGATCAGGATATTGTCATGATCGCTTCCGAGCCTCCAAAAATATTTTTCAGGGGGAGGCGGCCCTGTCCGGTCAGGTTTACGCTTATTCGGAGTAGGGTTTCTTCTTCCCCCGTCTGGGGATGCCGGCGGAAGGTGGTCTGGTTGGGGCTGCCGGTCTGCTTGAGGTTGCGGGCTTTGCCGGGGCATACGGTTTGGCCGGGGAATATGGCTTGGCCGAGGTGGAGGGCCTGGGCGAGGCCGAGGGTTTGTACGAGCTGGAAGGCTTGTACGAACCGGAGGACTTATACGGCTTCGCGCCTTTGCGCCCGGGATACGCTGGTTTTGCCGGGCGGCCCTTGGGGGCGTCCAATGTCTTCACCTCGACGTCCCTCCCATTGACCTTGAGTCCCTGGAACACCGCGAGGATTTGCGGGGCAAACCGGCTGTCCGCTTCAAGCATGGCGGTATTGTCCAAGATCTCGATCCGGCCGATCTTGATGGAGGCAGAACCGCTGGCATCGTTGATCTGGCCGATGAGCCGCGCCGGGTAGAGCCCGTCCTTCTGGCCGATATTGAGGTAGAAGCGGCTGAACTGCACACGCTCGCCGCGGTCACGGTCGTCCGGGCGGCCGAATCTGCCCTCCGGGCGCTCCGGCCTGGAGAATCTGCTTTCCGAGCGGTTGTAGCCCTCATCCTGGCCGCGGCCCTTGTCCGAGACATTGATATCCGGGGCATTCTGGTAATGGGCCAGGACGGAGTCGAACTCGTGGGAGACAAAGCGCTGGATCAGCTCGTCGCGGTCGAGATCGGCCAACGCCTCGGTGATGGTCTCCATGAAAGGAGCCAACCGGCTGGCGTTGACCTCAAGATTCTTGATGGTTTCGATCTTGTGGAGGAGCTGTTTTTTGCAGACCTCGTGACCGGAGGGAACCTTGCCCAGTTCGAACTGCCGTTTCATCTTGCTCTCGATTTCCTTGATGCGGAACCGTTCGCGCATGTGGATGATGGAGATGGAGATGCCGGTTTTGCCGGCCCGGCCGGTGCGGCCGCTGCGGTGGGTGTAGTTGGCGCTGTCGTCGGGCAGGTTGTAGTTGATCACGTGGGTCAGGTCGGTGACGTCAAGGCCCCGGGCCGCGACATCGGTGGCCACCAGGAGCTGCACCGACTTGCCGCGGAAACGCTGCATCACGTAATCGCGCTGGCTCTGGGAAAGTTCGCCATGCAGGGGGTCGGCGTTGTAGCCGTCCTTGCCGAGTTTGTCCGCGACATCGTTGACCTCCTGGCGGGTGCGGCAGAAGATGATGGCGTACATGTCCGGGTTCATGTCCACCAACCGGCGCAGGGCCAGGTAGCGGTCCTTGGCATGGACCATGTAGTAGATGTGGCGGATGTTTTCCGAACCGGCATTGCGGGTGCCCACCGTGATCTCCAGGGGATTTTTCATGTATTTCCTGGAGATGGAGGCCACGCTTTGCGGCATGGTGGCGGAAAACAACAGGGTGTGCTTGTCGGCCGGGGTTTGCGCGAGGATGGCGTTCAGCTCATCCTGGAACCCCATCTGCAGCATCTCGTCGGCTTCGTCCAGCACCACCAAACGGATGGCGGAAAGATCAATCTCCTGGCGGCGCATCAGGTCGTGCAAACGGCCGGGGGTGGC
>JBAZSA010000120.1:0-7839 GCA_041662645.1 Desulfurivibrionaceae bacterium | reverse complement strand
TCCTGGCCGGTGCCGATGATGGTGACTCCGGCCTTGCGCAAATCCTCTTTCTGCATGTGTTCCACCCCTTCTTTTTCCTTTACGCCCATGTACAGAAGGAGCCGCAGATCATTTTTCTGCTGCCGCAACAGCTTGGCCGCCATTTCCCAGTTGCCCAGGTGGGACATGAGCAAAATCCCCCCCTGTTTGCCAAGGACGGCTTCGATTTTCTCCCACCCCTCGGAGGTAAAGGATGTGGTCTCCGTCCGGCTTGCCAGAAAGCGGTCGAGATGGATGGTGGTGAAATTCTGATATTGCCGGAAGGCACACCACAGGTGATGGAGCCTCCCTTTTTCAGGATACAGCGCGGCATAAAAACGGCGGCTTTCCGGCACCCGGCCGGAAAAGAGAAAATAACCCGCCGCGATAATCCGGGAAACAATGACCAGCAGCCAAGGGCCGCAGAGCCCTGCCATCCGGACAAGCACTCTGTAAAACAAGCCCTTCATTTGCGGAACACCCCAAAAATCCGCTCCCATATCAGCAGGCTGAAGGTGGCGGAATTGCGTTTGAAATCAGGCCAGGGCCGGAAGTGGCTGACCCGCTCTCCCTTGGGCTGATAGACAACCTGCACCGGAACTTCAACGGTATCCAGGCCTTGCCGTTTCGCTCTGACCAGGATTTCCACTTCGAACTGGTATCTTCTGGCCCGTACCCCCAGGTGCAGGGCTTCCGGAAGAGGATAGAGCCGGAACCCGGACTGGGAATCGTGTATGCGCGGCCCGCCGGAAGCCCAAACCCAGAAGTTGGAAAATCCGCGGCCGAACCGGCTGGTCCAGGGCACGTTTTCCCCGGCCATTCCCATCCGTTGCCCCACCACAATGACTCTTCTCCCCAAGGCTGCCGCCTGGAGCAGGCGCTGGGCATCCTCTGGCCGGTGCTGGCCATCGCCGTCAATGGTGAGCGCCCAGTCGCATTCTTGCTCCACGGCAGCAGCAAAACCGGAGAGAAGGGCCGCGCCCTTGCCCAGATTAGCAGGATGGTGGATAACGGAGATCCCCTCGATTTTGCCGATGATCCCAGGGGTGTTATCGGTTGAGCCGTCGTCAACCACAATGACGGGCAGGCCAAGGGCCATGGTCTCCCGGATCACCTCTCCGATCCGTTGCTCATGGTTATACACCGGGATAATGACTGCGGCTTTCATCTCACAACCCTCCCGCCCAGGCAATGGCCCAGGTGCCTGGCCCCATATGCACGCCGGAGGTCAACGACAGGGGCACAAGCAGAATCTCCGCCTCCGGCAGCAGCGCCCGCACCTGCGGCTGCACCGCCGTGGCCACCCATTCTTCGTTGTCGGAGAACTGGAGCATGATCACGGGAGCGGCTGAAGCGGGAAATCCTTTGCGCAGCTTTTCCAGGGCAAAGGAAAGCTGGCCCTCTTTGCTGTGAACAACGCCCATCTTGCGTACCCCGTCAGGAGCGGGAGTGATCACGGGTTTCATGTGGAGCAGATCAGCAAAAAATCCCCCGGCCCGGGAAACCCTTCCCCCGGCCACCAGGTATTGCAGCGCGTCGATAAAGACATACTCCTCACACGCTGCCATGATTTCCCTGGCAAAGGCAATGACCTCGGCGGAATCCTCGGCATGCTCCGCATACCGGGCGGCAAGCAGGGCCATGAGGCCCAATCTGCCCGAGGCCGCGCCGCTGTCCACGACCTCCAGCAGGTTGTCCGGATCGTTTTCTTCTTTCCAGCGGAGGGCAATGTCATGGTTGCCCGTGAATGCGGAACCCACGCAGAGGTAGAGGGTGCGGCCGAACTGCTGACACACGCTCTGATAATGCTGATGCCGCTCGAAAATAGAGGCTTGGGCAGTGGTGACCTTTACGCCCTCCCGCATCAGTCCATAGAGATGCGCTGGAGCGTACAGGCTTTCCGGCCTGCTCTGATCCTGGGCCAGGATGTAGCTGTCCAGCACGGTAATGCCATACTGTTGCGCCATCTCCCTGGGCATGGAGCCTGCCCCATCGGTCATGATGTGGATGGCCTGCCTTTTCCCGGGGCCGGGAAGGCTTTCGGTGTCCATGGCCTCATCGGACCAGTCGACGATCTCGCCCAGCGCGGAAAGTTGCGCGCGGAGCAGCTGCCGGTCCGCCGTGTGGACATGCACCTTGAATCCGGATTGAGCCGGGAGCACGACCACGCTGTGCCCCAATTGCGCCAGCGCTTCCCCGGCGGCCGCCTGCTTGTCGCTGGTGTGAATGAGGGCATTGACGCAAAAACAGTCCGTGGGGCTGGCATGAAAACCGGCGCTGATCGTGAGCCCGCCGGAAAAAAGCTCTGTGATGGGGGGGGACATGGCGGTCTGCCCGGCAAGTTCTCTGAAAAACCCCTCAAAGAAGATGAACATGGCAAGGGCCCCGGCATCAACGACGCCTGCCGCGCGGAGATCCGGCAGCAGCTGGGAGGTGGCACGAACCGTCTCCTGCAGCTCCTTGCAGAGCGTGGGGTAGAGCAGAACCGGGTCCGTTTGGCCCTCAAGGCTTGCGGCCAGGCAATCAAAGACCGTGAGCATGGTGCCGGCCTGGGGTCTGGCCAGGGCCTGCCAGGCCTTGGCTCTGCCCAGCGCCGCTTTTTCAGCCAGCTCGGCAAAGCGCTCTGCCTGGTGAAATTCCTGAAAAAAGGCGGCGGCGATATTGCCGGAATTGCCCGTGGCGCAGCGGGCCAGCAGATTGCCGGTCTCGGCAATCCCTGCCTCGCGGTTCAGCAGGGGGGCCAGGCTGATGCGCAGATTGGCCCCGGTATCTCCGTCGGCCACCGGAAAAACGTTGATCCGGTCCAGGAGATCGGCCCAGGCCGACAGCCGCTCATAGCCAATGGCAAACGCATTGCGGATGCTTTTCATGTGTTATGGGGCAAAAAGCCGGATAATGGCATCCCGGTCATACTTGCCACTCTCGGTTACGGGAATCTGCGCAACGGTTTTAAAGAGGCGCGGCAGGGCGTAGGGCTCCAGGGATTCGGCCAGGGTTTCCCTGACCAGCTCCGTGTCCACCTCAACCCCCTGGATCAGCGCAACAATCCGCTGTGCCCGGCTGCCGGGCTCGGGAAGGGAGAGGACCACACAGTCGCTGACCGCGGGCGCCTTTTTGATGCAGGCGCGGACCTCTTCCAGATCCACCCGTTTTCCTCCCACCTTGGTCACGCCGTCAGCCCGTCCCTTCAGGGCAAATGCGTGTGCCCCCTCTGCTTCCACCCGGTCGCCCGTGGTAAAAAAACCATCCTCTGCCAACGGCAGCTCCGGGGAGAGATAGGGCGAGCGCACACAGAGGCGTTGCTCTGTGATCCGCCAGGAAACATCCGGGAAGGCGGTAAACGATGTTTCGCCCGCATGCCTGTTTCTCGTGGCGATACCGCCGGTTTCGGTGGACCCGTACACCTCGACAATCCCTACGTTGTTGAGGCGGGAGAAGGCATCATTATCTTCCGCCTCCAGCATCCCGGCCGAGGAAAAGGCAAGCCGCAACGAGGCAGCCTCGATTTTTTTGGCGCGCATGGCCCGGTAATGCGGGGGAATAGAGGCAAGAATGGTGGCCTGGTGATCCGCAATCGTCTTGGCGATCTCGCCTGGGAAAGAGGGGGTGTCCATGACAACCGATGCCGAAGAGACCAGGGGCAGGATAACGGAGAAGAGCAAGCCGTAGATATGATAGGGCGCGACGGTGGCGACAATGCGGTCTTTTTCCGTTACCCCGAAGCACCGGGCCAGAAAAAACCCCTCGCCGAACATATTTTCTCCTGTTTTCGACCAGAGCTGCGGCGCATCGGTGGTGCCGCCGGTAAAAATCTTCAGGAGTTCCGGTTCCGGCTCCAGCCGGGTGGGAGGGGCAAGGTCTGCCATCCTTCCTGGTTGCGGCTTAATAACCGTGGTGGTGGCGGGCAGGTTTGCGGCGATACCGGCAGCATCGCCAATGGCCGTGGTAAAGCCGGTGAGCTGCTGCATCCGGGCCAGGGCCTGGGCGGAAAGGGCGTAGGGCAAGAGCAGGGCAGGGCCCCCGGCCAGGGAGGCCAGCAGACCGGCAGCCATGACAGCCCTGTTGTCCGTGGCAAGGCAGACCGATACCCCCTGATACTCCGGACCGGACAGGGCCAAGCGCAACCCAGCCGCCATGGCGTACACCTCGCCAAAGGTGGCGCCGGAGTGGATGAACTCCTTATCCGGAAATTTTGGTCCAGCCAGGAGAGCCTGAATGCTTTTGTTATTATTCAACATGGAGAGTTCTTTTATGACATTTATTTTCTCGCACCTCCGCGCGAGAAAAATTTCTCGTTTCCAATGAATAGTGCTTTGCTAAGCCTGCTGGTGGGGGTGATATCCCAATAATATTACAGAGAGTTCGCGACCTGATAACCCCTGGCAAACCTTTCACGGCGTCACGGAGTCTGTTTAGCAGGATGACCGCTGAGCAGTTCGTCAATAATAGGGCCCATTTTTTCCTTTGTGCTGCCCCATTTCGTCAACGCTAAGCCGCCTTTGCCATTCAAATGGTATTCGGCATATCCAACTTGGGCCTTTGCGCGATATAGACGCAATTCAGCATGGTGCAGATAAGTTGCTAAGTCCCAAGTTCGTTCACACATAAAGGACAGATGATATTCGCATTCTGGTGGCAAATTGCCGGTATAGACTTGGCTGGTAATCCCATGGCGTTCGAAACCGTCACGGATCACACCCATCATCTGACCGTCAAAGCACAACTGTTGACCATCTTCGATGCAAACATGTTTTATTTCCAGTGCAGTATCCACCGGTCGGACCGTTATTGCGGTGCAGCCAGATACCGACGCCAATGCAAAAAATATAAAAACCGATCTTATTGAAACCATTTAATTTCCCTCTCGTTATCAGCTGGATAACAGTTGAAATGCTAGTCTCTTTTTTTATCCACAGACCTTGTAATCGACCACTTCCTACCTAACTGCCGGTCTGCCAAAAGATTGTCCGGCAAGATTTCTGTCCCGGGAGGTGAAGGTGTTGTCCGCCATCTCTTTTTTCACCACCTGCTGGAACAGCTTCGCCATCTTGACCTTCTGCGATTCGTCCTGATAAAAGGTGTTCCAGGCGTAATCGAGCAATTCCTGGAGCTTGTCCGGGCTCATCTGTTTGGGCTGAAACACCACCTTGTCCGCCGAATACTCATTCCAGTCATGGGAGAGGATGCGATCCTGCCTGCTCAGCTCCTCCCATGCCTTGGTGTGGGGAAAAGGCGTCAGCACCGTAAACTCGGCCAGATCAAGCTCGATCTCCAGGAGAAAATCGATCAGCCGCTTGATGAAGTCTTCATCGTGATCGTCAAGTCCGAGGAGGATTGTTCCCTCCACCCCGATCCCGTGGTCATGGTAGCGCTTGATCCGCTCCTTGATATAGTCCGAGGTGTCGAAGACCGCCTGATACACATACCAGGCCCCGGCCTGGGCTGCCAGATCAAGGACTTCCGGCTTGTCTTCAATGGGATGGGAGCACCATTTCTTTTTGAGCGGGATCATCTCCCGGAAGAGATCCATTTCCCACTGGGTATTTTGGGCCAGGGAATTATCAACGATGAAGAGCCGGTTATTGTCTATGCCAGCGATTTCGGCAATGGCCTTGTCAATGGGCCGGGGCCGGAAGACCCGCCCCCCCAGGTAGGAGACGGCGCAGGGGTAGCAGTTGAACCGGCAGCCCCGCGAGGCGTGGACCAGATCAACCATCTGCACGCCCTTGTAGTTGTAGAGCTTGCGGTTGAGAATATCCCGTCTCGCCGGACCCACCAAGGCGATATCCGGCCTCTGGTTGATAAAATCGTAGCAGGGCTTCAGCCGGTTGTGCCGGAAATCGGCAAAGACCTCTTCCATCCGGCTCTCGGCTTCGCCCAAAAAGACGCTATCCGCATGCGCCATGGTTTCCTCGGCGTGCAGCATGGTGGCGATGCCGCCAAAGATCACCTTGATCCCTTTTTTGCGGTAGATGTCGGCGATCTCCCAGCCCCGCTTGACCTGCACGGTCAACATCATGGAGATGCCGACGAAATCCACATCATCGTCAAAATCAATGGCTTCCAGATTCTCATCCGTAAAATCAACGGTAACATAGCCGGGCAGGGCGGCGGCAAAAACCACCGGGCCGTGGGGCGGCAGGTGAAACTCTGTCTGCCGGTCCAACTTGGCCCATTTGGGGTAGATCAGTTTGAATTTCATGGCTCCCGTTTACCTGTTTGGATTTTCAGCCTGAACCAGGGTCATCTTCAAGGTGTAGCCCGAGTTCCGGAAACCCGTAAGTTCAAGATGCTCCGGGATCAGGCTGTTTCCCATTTTTTTGCATGACTGGGCCACAATGGCGCGGTTCATACGCAATTCGGGGGTATAGATTTTTATTTGCCAGCAGCCGTCAGCCGTGGGCAGGATATCGGTTATCCGGCCATCGGCCCCGGCATACCGGCACACCAGGGCCTTGTCTCCCAGCTGTCCATACTGGATGTTTTTTGCCGCGGGCGGCAGAAAAATCGCCCGCACATCATCCAGCAACCCCTCGGCAAAAGCGGGTTTGTCAAACGGGGGAACCGCCCGCCGCACCTCAAGCGGTTCGCCCGGCCGGGAAACCGCCTCGAACAGGGTGAATCCTTCGACGGTCATGAGGGCGCAGGTGATCTCGTCTCCGGCAAGGCTGGTGACTCCCAGAACCGTTCCGCCGGAACCATCTTGCATGGAAAATTCGATGGCATGGACAAACTGCCAGTGCCCCCGGGGAAAAACCGACTCGCAGGCCGTATCGCTTTGCACATCCTCTCGTGCGGTCAGTTCCGGCAGGCGCATGGGTTGTTGCGCCGCGCAGGCAGCAAGGCTCAACACAAGGATGGCAAGAAAAATGGGTTTCATCGACCGGTGAACAGGGAAGCTGGCAGCTCTTGATTGAGGCGCCGGTTCTTGAAGGTAAGCCTGGTGAGGGAGCCTGGCCCCTCGAAAATCGTCACTTCGTCGAGAAGGCCCTTTTGGTCGGCAAGCTTGAGCTCAATGCTGCTGATCATGGCGGCCATGCCCTGGTCCTTTGGCGTGAGCAGGATAGTCTGTTTTTGGGGAAACGAGACCGTAAACATTGTGTTGTCGGTGAAACGGCCGTCAAGCCAGTTGGATATCTCGGACAGCACCATCTGCATGGCATCAAGCTGCATTCTGGTGTCTTCCACCATGTGGCCGTCCCGCTCCACATATTTCTTCACCTTGCCGCCGTGCATGAGCAGAAGGGAGGGAACGGGTTTTCGGTATTCCCAGCGGAGAGACTGGGGGGCCTGGAAGGCAAAGGTGCCGGTGGAGATGATGGGGTGGGTGAGAATCTTCAGCTGCTTTTCCTGAACGAAATCCGCCTGGACAGAGCGCAGCCGGACCGGGGCCTGTCCGGGAAGCTCCGCTGCTCCGGCCATAACCTGGAGGGGCATGCACACAAAGAAAGCGAGAAGGGAAAAAAAGAATTTCATCAACACATCCCGCCGTTGACCGAGATTACCTGGCCCGTGACATAGGAGGCTGCGTCGGAACAGAGAAAACGCACCACCTGTGCCACTTCCTCGGGCCTGCCGATCCGGGCCATGGGGATCATGGCCTTGATGTGCTCCTTGGGGGCAGCCTGAATCATTTCCGTTTCGATCAGGCCCGGAGCAACCACATTGACCCGAATACCCATGCGGGCGACCTCGACGGCCACGGCCTTGCTCGCCGCATTCAACCCGGCCTTGGCCGCCGCATAGTTGGCCTGGCCCCGGTTCGCCACAAGCGAACTGACCGAGGAAATTGAGACAATGGAGCCTTGGCGCTTGCGCACC
>JBAZSA010000119.1:0-8276 GCA_041662645.1 Desulfurivibrionaceae bacterium | reverse complement strand
GCTGGCGGTCCGGGCCGCGATCCGTTCCGAGGACAGCATCGACGATTTGATCAGCAGCGCCACCTGCGACGTTCTGGAGAACCGCACCGTGGACCTGGCCGTTACCCCCACCGCCACCGGAACCACGGCCCGGCGCATCGCCCGGCTGCGGCCACGGCCCTGGATCGTGGCGATCACCGATAATCCGACGGTTCGCAATATCCTTACCCTCTCCTCCGGGGTTTTTCCTTTGGGGGTGCCATCCGTGGATTTGTCGGACCTCGAATTGGCCGATTTGCTCAAGGGCGCCGGTCTGCTCCGGCCGGGGACGCGGCGGCTGGTGATCACCGCTGGCACCCTGACCGGGGTGGCAGGAACCACCAACAGCCTGAAGATCATCGATGTTTTGTAACCGCTCAGCAGCACTGCATCTGCTTTGTCATCGGCCTGCTCATCTACAGCAGCAGCGCAGCGGCGCTGCTGAGCGGTTACAATACCGGGGATGCTGACGGATGTTTTTGGGAATCAGTCTTGTTGTTGCAAATCCGTAGCAAAAAATGTATGGCACAGGCATGAACATCACGGGTCAGAACAAGAAAAAAATTGCCATCACCACCCTCGGCTGCAAGGTCAACCAGTTTGAGTCGGCCTCCTTCCTTTCGGAGCTTGCAGGGCGGGAGGTGGAGCTGGTCCCTTTTTCCCACCCGGCGGAGGTCTATATCATCAATACCTGCGCGGTTACGGCCAGGGCTGGGGCCCAGTCCCGTCAGCTGATCCGCCGGGCCTTGCGCACCAATCCCGAGGCCCGGTTGATCGTAACCGGCTGCTATGCGCAGATCGCCGCCGAGGAGATTCTCGATATCGCCGACAGCCCCATCTGTATTGTGGGCAACGGCTGCAAGCACCGCTTGGTGGATGTGGCCCTGGCCGACCGGCACTGTGATTTGGAAATGCACCTGGGCAATATCGGTGGGCAAAAGGAGATCTGCCCCCTTACCGTGACCAGCTTCGGGGCGCGGACCAGGGCGTATCTGAAGGTGCAGGACGGCTGCAACAGTTTCTGTTCCTACTGCATCGTGCCCTATGCCCGGGGGCGCAGCCGGAGCCTTGGGCCGGCTCAGGTTGTGGCCCAGGCCGAGATCTTTGCCGCTCAGGGCTATAAGGAACAGGTGCTCACCGGCATCCACCTCGGCCATTATGGCCTGGATCTTGTCCCCAAGACCAATCTGCGCGCGTTGCTGGGGCTGCTTGTCGCCCGCAATCTCCCAGTGCGCTACCGCTTGAGTTCGCTCGAGCCCACAGAGATCACGGACGAGCTCCTGAATCTCATGGCTGGGTCGCCGGCAATCATGCCCTATCTGCATATCCCTTTGCAGAGCGGGGATGACCAAATACTAAAAAAGATGAACCGCCGTTATCCTGCCGCAACCTTTGCCTCGGTGGTGGAACAGAGTGTGGCGCATCTGCCTGATGTGGCCATCGGCGTGGATGTGCTGGTCGGTTTTCCCGGCGAGGACGAGGGGGCTTTTCGCAACACCTACCGTCTGCTCGAGTCGCTACCGGTGAGCTATCTCCATGTCTTCCCCTATTCGAAAAGGCCGGGAACCCCGGCCGCCGCCATGGCCGATCAGGTTGCCAAACCGGACAAGGAGGAAAGGGTTGCGCGCTTGCGGGATTTGGATCATAAAAAACGGACCGGTTTTTACCGTAAACATCTGGGCAGCGTCCGGCAGATCCTGGTGGAAGGACGCAAGCAGGGATGCCTGCTCAAGGGCTATACCGGCAATTATATTCCGGTCTCCTTCGAGGGGGACAGCGGTCTGGTGAATCAGCTGGTTACGGTGCGGTTGGAAGAGCTCACCGAGGATGGGGTGCTGGGCAGGATTGTCTGATTGATGATTCGCCACGAAACCCACGAAAGGCACGAAAAATGGTGGTTGTGTTGCCGGCGCAGCAGCCATCGAGACCCAATTTCCCCGGTTTCTTTTTTGTGGTTTTCGTGGGTTTCGTGGCGAAAAATTTTTTCCTTTTTTTTACGAGACCATCATGCTTGGAGAAATAATTGCCATCGGCGATGAGCTTACCTCCGGGAGGGTGCTGAACACCACCAGCTACTTCGCGGCCAGCCATCTTTTTGCGGCGGGCCATGAGATCCTGGCCATGACCACCATCGGGGATGAGCCCGGACTCATCGGCCGCACCCTGCAACGGGCTTTGCAGCGGGCGGATTTTATTATTGTCACCGGCGGGCTGGGTCCGACCAGCGATGATTTGACCAATGCCGCTGTTTCCTCGGCTCTTTCCCGCCCAGCCACCTTGTATCCGGAAATACTCAAGAAAATTCAGACCTCTGGCAAAAATCTGCCCACCGGCCAACGAATCTCCCTTGAAAAATTGGCCTGGCTGCCGGAGGGCGCCCATGCCCTGCACACGGAAGCAAAGATGGCCGGGTATTTTTTGGTTCAGGATGGCAAACCCATCTTTTTTCTGCCGGGGGTGCCGCAGGAGATGAAGGAGCTGCTCCTGGAAACCGTGATCACCCGGCTCTCTGTCTGGGACGGCGAGGCGGTTCGCCAGG
This sequence comes from Desulfurivibrionaceae bacterium, assembly GCA_041662645.1. GTDB lineage: Bacteria > Desulfobacterota > Desulfobulbia > Desulfobulbales > Desulfurivibrionaceae > Thiovibrio. The sequence goes on along the minus strand of JBAZSA010000119.1, from coordinate 5,719 downwards.
TGCGCCAGAAGGTGTACAAGGTGGCGGGTCTGTCCGAGTCCGAGATCAACCGGCGGCTTGCCCATCTGGAGGGGCGCGACCCCAGGGTCCGGATCGGCTATTATCCCGTGTTTCCCGAGGTGCATGTCAGCCTCACCGTGACCGGAGCCTCAAGCCAGGAGGCCGAGGCGGCCTTTAAAAAATACGACGGGCAGGTGGCGGCGTTGCTTGGCGATTGCTGCTACGGCTCCGGGAGTGACACCTTGGAGTCCGTGGTGGGAAGCCTGCTTGCCGACCGCGGCCAGACAGTGGCGGTGGCGGAATCCTGCACCGGCGGCCTCATCGGCCATACCCTGACCAAAATAGCCGGGAGTTCCGGTTATTTTCTCGGTGGGGTGGTGGCCTACAGCGATGTTTTGAAGGAACGGCTGCTCGGGGTCAACCGGGAGATTCTCCTGCGTTCCGGCGCGGTCAGCGCGGAGTGTGCCAGGGCCATGGCCGAGGGGATGCGGCGGGTGACCCCTGTTGACCATGCCCTTGCCGTAACGGGCATTGCCGGACCCACTGGCGGCAGCGAAGACAAACCGGTGGGCACGGTCTATTTCGGCCTGGCCAGCCCGGACAAAACCCAGGCCTTTCTTTTCCATTTTTCCGGGGAGCGCGAGCAGGTACAGGCCCTGGCAAGCCAGACGGCGCTTGATCTTTTGCGCCGCCACCTGCTTGGTCTTGATAATGGATGCAGGACAGTGTAAAACGAACCGACTATATAAATCCTCACACTCGGGAGACATACACCATGGCCGTTGCCGACGAAAAGAACAAAACCCTTGATACCGCGATTTTTCAGATCCAGAAGCAGTTTGGCAAGGGCTCGATCATGCGGCTCGGCACCGACGAGCGGGAGGCGGTATCGGTTATCTCCACCGGGACCCTGAGTATCGACATTGCCACCGGGGTCGGCGGCGTGGCCCGGGGAAGGATCACGGAAATCTATGGGCCTGAATCTTCCGGCAAGACGACCCTGGCCCTGCATATCATCGCCGAGGCCCAGAAGGCCGGAGGGTCCGCAGCCTTCATCGATGCCGAGCATGCCCTGGACATCGGCTATGCCGAACGCCTCGGGGTCAAGGTGGACGATCTTTTGGTCTCCCAGCCGGACTACGGCGAGCAGGCCCTGGAGATCGTCGAGATCCTTATTCGCAGCGGGGCGGTGGATGTCATTGTCGTGGACTCGGTGGCAGCCCTGGTACCCAAGGCGGAGATCGACGGCAACGCCGGGGATTCCCATGTCGGGCTTCAGGCCCGGCTCATGTCCCAGGCCATGCGCAAGCTCACCGGCGTGCTCAAGCGCACCAACACCGCAATCATCTTCATCAACCAAATCCGGATGAAGATCGGGGTCATGTTCGGCAACCCGGAAACCACCACCGGCGGCAACGCCCTCAAGTTTTACAGTTCGCTCAGGCTCGATATCCGGCGCCAGGCCGCGATCAAAGACGGGGTGGAGGTGATCGGCAACCGGACCAAGGTCAAGGTGGTGAAAAACAAGATGGCCCCGCCCTTTAAGGAGGCGGAGTTCGACATCATCTACGGCGAAGGTGCTTCCAAGGTCGGGGATTTGCTCGACCTGGCCACGGCCCAGGATATTGTCGAGAAAAGCGGAGCCTGGTACTCCTACAACGGCGAACGCATCGGCCAGGGCAGGGAGAATTCCAAGATCTTCCTCAAGGAGCATCCGGAGATGTGCGATGACCTTGAAAGAAAGGTGCGCCTCGGGTATGGTTTGCCCGCGGCCGGAGAAAAAGGACCGGTTGCGAAGGCGGCGGTTGCCGACTGATCCGTTTTACACAGGGAAATATCGTGATCAAGAAGCGGGATGCGAAGGCGTCCCGCTTCTGTAATTTGAAGGAATGCAACAATGACCGGAAACGACATACGCAAGCGATTTTTGACCTACTTTGCCGACAAGGGCCATACCGTGGTGGAAAGCTCGCCCCTGGTGCCCCACGACGACCCGACCCTGCTGTTTGTCAATGCCGGGATGGTCCAGTTCAAGCGGGTCTTCATGGGCGAGGACAAGCGGGATTACGTCCGGGCGGCCACCAGCCAGCGCTGCGTGCGGGCCGGCGGCAAGCACAACGACCTGGAAAACGTGGGCTACACCGCGCGCCATCATACCTTTTTCGAGATGCTCGGCAATTTTTCCTTTGGCGATTATTTCAAAAAAGACGCCATTCACTATGCCTGGGATTTCCTCACCAAGGAGATCGGCCTGGACCCGCAGAAGCTCTGGGTCTCGGTGTTTGAAGACGACGACGAGGCCTTCGGCCTCTGGGAAAAGGTCAAGGATCTGCCCCAGGGCCGCATTGTCCGCATGGGGGAAAAGGACAACTTCTGGGCCATGGGCGATACCGGTCCCTGCGGTCCTTGTTCCGAGATCCACATCGACCAGGGTGTGGCGGCGGGTTGCGGCAGGCCGGATTGCAAGCTCGGCTGTGACTGCGACCGCTTTCTGGAGATCTGGAACCTGGTGTTCATGCAGTTCAACCGGAGCGAGGACGGCACCATGACCCCGCTGCCCAAGCCGAGCATTGACACGGGCATGGGGTTAGAGCGCATTGCCGCCGTTACCCAGGGGAAATTCACCAACTACGACTCCGATCTGTTTGCCGGCATCATCGCGGCCATTGCCAAAGCCGCCGGGGTAAAATACGGAGAGGATGCGGCAATCAATACGGCTCTGCGGGTTATTGCCGACCACAGCCGGGCCACCACCTTTCTGGTGGCCGACGGGGTGCTGCCCTCGAATGAAGGGCGGGGCTACGTGCTCCGCCGCATCATGCGGCGGGCCATCCGTTTCGGCCGCTCGCTGGGCTTGAAAAAACCGTTTTTGGTTGGGGTAACCTCCGCCGTCATAGCCGAGATGGGCGAGGCCTATCCCCATCTCCATGGGGCGCGGGAGCTGCTGGCCAAGGTGGTGCACAACGAGGAGGTGCGCTTTCTGGAAACCCTGGACAACGGCCTGGCCATGCTCCATCAGGAGATGAAGCGGTTGCAGGAGGGGGGGGAAAAGGAAGTGGGTGGGGAGTTCATCTTCAAACTCTACGACACCTTTGGTTTCCCCGTGGATATCGTCAAGGATATCGCCATTGAAAAGGGCATGCTGGCCGATGAAGTAGGATTCAACGCAGCCATGGAGGTGCAGCGCAACCAGTCCAAGAAATCCTGGAAAGCCACCTCGCTTGCCGAAATGGGTCCAGGTATTCGCGCCTTGCTTGAGGCAGGGATGCGCAGCCGCTTTGTCGGCTATGAGACCCGTCGCCATCCGGGTGTTATCAGCGGGTTGGTGAGCGGTGGCGGTGAAAGTATGGAACAGGCCGGCACTGGGGAGCAGGTCTCCCTGGTCTGCCCGGAAACCCCGTTTTATGCCGAGTCCGGCGGGCAGAGCGGCGACAGGGGCATGATCATCGGGCCCCAGGGCAAGGCCAGGGTGGAAAATACCGTGGCTGTGGGGGATGGGCTCATCCTTCATCAGGCCGAGGTTATCGAGGGCAGCCTATCCCTTGGCGAGGCCGTTGAACTCAAGGTTGCCGAAGGCAAGCGCCAGCGCACGGCCAATAATCACACCGCCACCCATCTCCTGCAGGCCGCTCTGCGCGAGGTGCTGGGGGAGCATGTGAAGCAGTCCGGCTCCCTGGTGAATCCGGATCGGCTTCGTTTCGATTTCACCCATTTTTCCCCTCTCAGCCGCGAAGAGATTGGCCGGGTGGAAAAGATCGTTAATGACGGTATCCGGGCCAATCGACAGGTATCCACCGCGGTGCTTGACCGCGAGGAGGCGATAAAAGGCGGGGCCACGGCCCTGTTTGGCGAAAAATATGAGACAAAAGTCCGGGTTGTTTCCGTGGGCGAGATCAGCAAGGAGCTGTGCGGCGGCACCCATGTAACGGCGACCGGAGAGATCGGGCTGTTCAAGATCTTAAGCGAAAGCGGCATCGCCGCAGGAGTGCGCCGTATCGAAGCGGTCACCGGCCCCGGCGCCATGGAGCGGTTCCAGCAGGTTGAGGCGCAGTTGGGTATGCTGGCTGCCAAGCTCAAGACCACGCCGGAGGAACTGCCAGCCAAGCTGGACAAAATGCTGGCCCGCCAGAAAGAGCTGGAGCGGGAGGTGAGCCGGTTGACCGCGGATCTTACCGTCAATGACCTCGATGGTATGCTTGGCAACGCCCAGGAGATCGCCGGGGTCAAGGTGGTGGTCGCGCAGATCGCCATGGATTCCCCGAAAACCATGCGGGAGGTGGGCGACAAGGTGCGGGACGCACTCGGCAGCGGCATCGCCGTCTTGGGCGGCGTATTTGACGGAAAAGTGAGCCTGCTGGCCATGGTCACCAAGGATCTGTCCACCCGTTTTCATGCCGGCCAGATAATCAAAGAGGTGGCAGCCATGGTGGGCGGCAGCGGGGGCGGGCGTCCGGATATGGCCCAGGCCGGGGGGACCATGGCTGATAAATTGCCCGAGGCGCTTGCCTCTGTGCCGGGTATCGTCACCGCCCAGGGTGCGAAAGGTTCTGCTTAAGAACTGATAGCATTGGAAAAAATCGTGGAGTGTCGTTTTTCGTAGAAATACCCATAAAAAAACAGGAAAAATGCAACCGGAAAATGTATTGACATGCAAAATAAATTCGATTAGAACCGTTCAATTGTTAATGAACAGGCATTCATTTCACGCGCACTTACCAAGATTTTTTCATATATTAATTGTCAAGAAAAACGGGGGCCAGTAATGATTACCATCGACCTGACCATGCTCATTCAGATTGCCAATATGCTCTTGCTTATTGTCGTCCTGAATGCAGTCTTGTACAAACCGATCCGTTCGATTCTCGAAGAGCGGCAGAAGAAGATCACCGGCCTTGATGAGGGCATTGACCAATTCAAGAAAAATGCCGTGTTGCGTCTCGACGAGTTTGGTCAGAAGATGAAGGATGCCAGGATCAGGGCCAAGAAAGAGTACGAGGCTGCCCGCAATGCCGCCCTTGCCGAAAGCGCCGAAAAACTGGCCGGGATCCGCAAGGAGGTTGACGCGCAGAAAACCGGGCAACTGGCCGGAATAGAAAAAGAGTTTGCCGCAGCCCAAGCAGAGTTGCAGGGCCAGGTCTCCGGGTTTGCCAACGAGATGGCCGGCAAGGTTTTGGGGAGGGCTCTGTAAATGAAAAACGTATCCTGGAAAAAAACCGGCGTAACCGCCTTGTCGTTGCTTTTTGTATTGGCGTTTGCCGCTGCGGCATATGCCTCCGGTGATGGCGCCATCCCCAGAGAGAAGTGGATGGATCTTCTGTGGCGGACCACGAACTTCGCCGGTCTGGTCTTCATTCTGATGTTCTTTTTGAAAAAGCCCTTTGCCGACGGCTTGAGCAGCCGGCGGGAAGGCATCAAGGATCAGCTTGAGGCCCTGGAGTCCCGCAAGGCCGAAGCAGAGCAGCTGTACAAGGAGGCCGAAGCCAAACTTGCCAAGCTTGATGAAGAAGTGAACGCTATCATCACCGAGGCGGTCAAGCAGGGTGAGGCCGAGAAGGAAAAAATCATTACCGATGCCGAGCGCGCTGCCGGCGACATCAAGCGTCAGGCGGAAATGGCCGTGGCCCATGAGGTTGCCGAGGCCAAGGCCCGGTTGAAGGGGGAGATTGCCGAGCAAGCCGTGCTGCTGGCGGAAGAGCTGGTGAAAAAGAATATTCAGCCT
>JBAZSA010000118.1:0-8356 GCA_041662645.1 Desulfurivibrionaceae bacterium | reverse complement strand
CCGCCTTTGTTCGCCGAGCACCTCAAAGGAAATGGCGATCTTGCGGCTGAACCATTTTTCCTCGGTCAGGTGGCGCAGCGCCGGGACCAGGCCGAAATCATCCAGCTGGGCTGGGCGCAGATCGTGGACCATCCGGTACAGGGCCTGGGACATCTCCTGGCAAAGATTTTGGGAGCGTTCGAGCAGGGTGATGGCCTTGGGGTTGTCGCCGACCACGGTTTTTAGGGCAGCCATGTTCAGGGTGGCGGCGGTGAGAATCTGGGCGGTATCGTCATGGAGTTCCCTGGAGATGCGGCTGCGTTCTTCTTCCTGGGCCAGGACGATATGCCGGAAAAGATCTTTCCGGAGGGCCCTCCGTTTCAGCAGTTCCTCCTGAACCTGTTCCAGGGCGGCGAGTTTTTCCTGCTGGGCTTGGTGCAGCTTCTGTTGGCGGCCTTTCTCGGCAAGATGTGAGGCGTGGATGAGATTGCCCATGGTGAACAGGGCCAAAAGCATGCTGATAAGCTGAATCGGCATGCCGGTGATTTCCTGGAACAGCTCGGCGTTGACAAATGGCGCCGGATAGATTTCCGCCCGGGGGGGAAATATCTGAGTCAGGCCGAACAGGGCAAATCCCCAGGCGGCAAGGCGATAGGATTTGGCCAGGGGGGCATTGAGCGCTTTGTTTTTGAGCGCATGGTTTTTAAGCGCCAGGGCGGCGAGCATGGCGCCGGGCAGGGCGAGGAGATAACGGGCCAGGGCATCGGCGCAGCGCAGGCAGTTGGGGGTCGTTTTCCAGGGGAGGATGTGGTTGATGCCGATGGCGATGAAGTAGGCAAGGAGAAAACCCAGGCTGACATACAGACTCGCCGCAACCTGGCGGCGAACCGGGCGATAGGCTTGGACCCCGAAAGCGGTGAGGCTGGCAAAGGAAAGGGTCAGGAGCAAGAGCTTGGTCAGCAGGAGGGGTTTGGGCGGGGCAATCTCCTGCCAGACATCCGGCAGAATAATGATCTCCAGCCATTGGTTGAGGGCGTTGAGTATCCCGAACACGGCAAGGGGTTTGAGGAGCGTGGCTTCGGCGACATCGGGCGAGTGGCCGACCTCAAGGGCCATGGCCAGCCCCATGCTGAAGAGGGCAAGGCCATAGATGAAGTACATCAGCAGAAAGTTGATTTGCAGAAAATTTAAATGCATAGGCTGGCTGGAAACAGGAAAGGTGGAATGTTTTTTGAACAAGTGAACACTCTTTGCCGCTGTCAGGACAGTCATACCTGAAACACCGAAACTGTGCAAAGAAAAAGCGAAGAAAATTGGGTAGATATTCCCATTCTGAGTGGGTATAGTTGAAAAGATGTCCGGACCGGAAAGCAACGGAGGCCGGAAACTATTTTGCGCGTAGTCCAAAGGGAGAATATGGAGCAGGCACGAACATACGAAAAACTTGACCGGCCCGAGGTTGCGGCTGCGCTCTTTCACCCCCGGCACGACACGGCGCCACCACCGGTTGGCGCCCAGGATCATGGGATAGAGGTGGAGCCAGGGGTAGTGCTGGGAGCCAGATTCTTTCTGACCGGCGACCCGGCTGCGGTGAATCTTCTTTTTTTCCATGGCAATGGCGAGGTGGTTGCCGATTATGACGATGCCGGGCCCAAGTACAACGAGCAGGGGATCAATTTCCTGGCTGTTGACTATCGCGGGTATGGGCACAGCACCGGCGCCCCCACCGTTACCGCCATGCTCCGGGACGCGCATCGTGTTTTGGCCTGGGTGCTGGCCTGGCTGGCTGGTCAGGGCCGCACCGGCCAGCTGGTGGTGATGGGCCGATCGCTTGGCAGCGTGCCGGCAATCGAGCTGGCTGCCTCGGAAGAGGCGGTGGCCGGACTTATCATCGAAAGCGGCATTGCCCAGACCTTGCCGCTTCTGCGGATCATTGGTCTGGATGTTCAGGCCCTGGGCATTGACGAGGCCGATGGTTTTGGCAATCTGGAAAAGATCGCCCGGGTGCAAAAGCCCACCTACATTCTTCATGCCCAGCATGACCAGATCATTCCCATTACTCTGGCCGAAGGGTTGCAGAGTCTCTGCGGGGCGCGGAGCAAGGAGTTTCAGATGATTCCCGGCGCCGATCACAACAATATTCTGGCGTTGACCGGAAAGCTCTATTTCCAGGCGATCAAGCAATTTTTAAAAAGAGTCGGCAAATCCCACGGACCGAGACGGCCCGGGGTTCGCGGCTGAGAAATTCAGGGGGGAACATGGCAAGAGGCCGGCGCCAAGTGGACCGGGGCGGGAGCAGCACGTTGCGGCGGGCTGGGTTCGTGGCCGGGCTGATGGGGGGGGCGGCGGTGGCCTTGGGGTTGTATGAGCCAGGCGCTGACTTTGCCGTTGCCGCCATGATCCTTGCCGGGCTGGTCCTGATCTTTGCCCTGCTCGAAATGCGGCAAGCAGGGGATGATTCCGGGCCGGGATTCTCTTTTTTTGGCACTGCCGGCCCGTTGCTCTGGGTCGTTGCCGTGTGGATTCTTTTTCGCTATTTCGGGTACGTTGCGCCGCAGCTGATCCTGCTCCCGGTCGGGCTTATCGGTTGGCTGGCCATTAGTTTTCCCATGCAGGTCTTGCTCGTTCCCATCCTGGCCGTGCTGGGGATGGAGGCCGGGCTCTGGGCCATGGGCTTTCAGGAAACCGCAGGGCTGGCGGGAAATCTGCTCAGCTATGCCGCCGCCGGGGTGGGGCTCAGTATGTTCATGAGCAGCAAGGCCTATCGCCAGCGGATGCGCAAGGCCCTGATCCGGGCCAAAAGGGATACCGCCAGCCGGGAATATGCCCGTGATCTTGGCCTGTTTGCCGACACCCCCGGTATTCTCAGTACCTTGCCGGATTACGATCTCATTGACGATCCGGAGGCGGGCAGTCAGCCCGCAGTGGAAACCATTACCGCTTCCTTTGACCTGCAGCTCGAACTCATCCGTCAGACCCTGACCCTGTCAACGGTGGCCCTGCTGTGGCCGGACCCGGAGGGCCATGAATACCGGCTGCGCAGTATCGCCACCACCAGAAACGACATAGCTCCCGGGCCGTTTCAGGTCGGGGCCGGGATCACCGGGGCGTTGATGGGCGCGGAGGAGCTGGTGAGCCTCGCCCCTGCCACGCCTTCCCTGGGGGTGCCCTACTATCTGAAGCAGATCGAGGTGGGAGGCATTCTTGCGGTCCGCCTTCCCGATGATGCCGAGGAATGGCTCGGGTTTGACGACAAGAAGATCGCCCCGGTTCTCTGTGTGGATCGCCCCGGCCAGCAACTTTGGACAGACGGGGAAAAAGCGACCATGATCCTGGCTGCCCGGAAGCTCGCCTTGGACGTGGCCACGGGCAGGCAGTTTCAGGCCATGGCCCACGAGCGCAGCGCCATCCAGCGGGTTTGTCTCGCCATGCGGGAGCTGAATGGCGCCTTGGGCCTTGAGCAGGTTCTCTCGGCAACCATCAAAGCGGTGCGGACTCTGGTGGGGGCGGATTTTATCTCCATCAGCCTGGTCAAGGGCAACGGGCATTTCGTGGCCCTGGCCGAGGGGGAAGGGGCCGAGCATCTGATAGATCGTGAATTTTCCAGGGAAGAGGGGTTGGTGGGGCAGGTGCTCAAGATCAACCGGCCTCTGCCGGCCAAGGGTCAGTGCCACGGGCCGGCCCAGGTTTTCGGCCACGACCATCTGCTCACCGGCTATAATTCGCTGCTGGTTCTGCCCCTGCAAAAAGAAAAAGGGGAAGCCACCGGCGCGCTCACCGTGGCGGTGAAGGCGGCGGAGGTCTTCACCAAATCCCGGCAGGAGATTTTGGAACTCATCGCCGCCCAGGTCGCGGTCAAGATCGATCTGGGGCAGGCCCATGAGGAGATCAACCGGCTGGCCACCATCGATGGCCTTACCGGCCTGATCAACCACCGTACCTTTCAGCGCGGCTTTGACGTGATGCTGCTTCGGGAGGAACGGCGGTCAGGGGCTTTGAGCCTGTTGCTTTGCGATATCGATCATTTCAAGAAGATCAACGACAGCCATGGCCATCCCTTTGGCGACAAGGTTCTCAAGGAGGTGGCCACCATCCTGCGCAAAGCGGCGCGCGGGGTCGATCTGGCGGCCCGGTACGGCGGCGAGGAGTTCGTTCTTGTTTTGGAAGGCTCCGGCGAACAGGGCGGCCTCCAGATGGCCGAGCGCATCCGGCAGGAGATTGAAAAGATGGTGTTCCACAGTGAAAACGGACCGGTGCGGGTTACCCTCTCCCTGGGCCTTGCCGTGTATCCCGATCACGGCACCGAGAAGGAGCGCCTTATCAGCCGTGCCGATCAGGCTCTGTACCGGGCCAAAAAACAGGGACGCAACCGGGTGGTTCTCTGGGAGCAGGATTGAGCGGCCACTGCCTCATTCCCAGGTGAGCAGTATGATCGCGGCCACGGCGCAGAACATGCCCAATATCTGTTTGGCGGTGATGGGTTCGCGCAGGAAGATCGCGGCAAGCATGATGGTGATCAGCGGGTACAGGGCGGTCATGCTCGCCACCACCGAGATTTTGCCCCGGCTGGCGGCGGCAAAGAAGAACAGGGTGCCGAGCATCCCGGCTATCCCGGTGAGCATGGCAAAGAGGATGCCCTTGGGATGGCTTTCCGGCTGGAAGCCCACCCAGAAGAGGCTGACCAGACCGACCAGCACGGCCCCTGCCACTTCGTAGATCAGGGCGCTGGCCGGATTGATGTAGCTTACGGCCAGCTTTGGGAAAAATCCCCAGAGGCCGTAAATGATCAGGGCGGCAGAGGCGGGGATCAGCCAGCTTTCCATGGGGGGCTCCCTGCGGTGTGATGCGCGTGATGGATCGGAGTTTCGCTCCGGTCGCTTGCCTTCGGTTTTTTCCTGAAAAATAATCGATGCAACAATCCCAGAGAGGAAAGTCTACCGGCGATTGGCGGGCTCGGCAAGGTTTTTTGCCGTGCACCCCGGCATGCCGTAAGCGGAGAGACAGGCCGATGCTGTTCAATACCTTTGTCCATATCCCAGGGATCGGCGAGACCACGGAGCGCAGGCTCTGGCAGGCCGGGATCACCACCTGGGACAAGTTCCAGGCGCCGTACCCGGAATTTCTCTCCGGCCAGAAGGTGAGGCTCATTCAGGATCATCTGGCCCGCAGCCGTGCCCAGGCCAAGCAGCAGGCGCCCCTTGATTTTCTCCGGCAGCTGCCCGCGGCCCAGCGGTGGCGGATTTTTCCGCATTACCGGGATTCCGTGGCCTATCTCGACATCGAGACCACAGGCTTAAGCTTCACGGACCATTGCATCACCACCATCAGCCTTTATGACGGCAAAGAGGTTTTTACCTATGTGCAGGGGCAAAATCTCGCGGATTTTGCCGAGGACATCGGGCGATACCGGTTGCTGGTCACTTACAACGGCAAGGCCTTTGATATCCCCATGCTTGAGAGACATTTCGGGTTTAAGCTGAGCCAGGCCCACATCGATCTGCGCCCCCTGTTGCAGGGGCTCGGGTTTGTCGGCGGCCTCAAGGGGTGCGAGAAGCAGATGGGCCTTGAGCGCGGCGCGCTGGCCGGGGTGGACGGCTACTTCGCCGTGCTGCTTTGGCGGGAATACTGCCGGACAAGGGAACAACGGGTGCTGGAAACCCTGCTTGCCTACAATGTGGAGGATACGGTGAATCTTGAGTCGTTGCTGGTGCAGGCCTATAACCTGAAATTGGCGGACACCCCGTTTGCCGAAAGCCACAGGTTGCCCATGCCGGCCGTGCCGGAGAAGTCTTTTCTGCCGGATATGGAACTCATTGCCCGGCTGCGGGGGTATTGAAAAAAAGCGGAGAGAGCCCGGCTGCTGCCGGGCCCTCTCCATTGGGGTGTCACGCGCTTTGTAGCAAGGCAGAGAATCAGGGTACGGTGTATGGGCAGTGCGCACGTGGGTACAAGGTGATCCGCCCGCTACGGAGCGGATCACCCAGGGTTAAGGTCCCCCCCCCAAAAAAACCTGGATGTTTTTTATATCCGAAGGGCATAAAAAAACCCGTCTCTGTTGTCGGAGACGGGTTTGAAAAATCATTGTTCCCCTCATCGGCAACCCGGCCATCCGCGCTGGCGGACCCGTAGGCTTTGCGTCCCCGGATTGCTCCGGGTTTGCCTTTTTTCAAGACGGCATGCAACTATACAGGCATAGTGGCATAACCCGTCTGTTTCTGTCAATCTGTTTTTCCCCCGGGCATGGAGGGATTGGCTTTTCCCCTGGCTGTGGTAGACTGATCCCGGAAATTGGGGTTTTCAACAACCACAGCAAGGGACCGTGCCCGAGCCCATTGCCTGGAACAGGGATTTTTTTCTGCCGAGGGCGCCAGCAGCCACGGCCTTGGGCTTGATATTTTTTTGGAGTGCTCGTCATGAACCTGCGGATTCTTTCCTATAATATCCACCGGGCCATCGGGGTTGACCGGCGGTTTCGTCCGGAACGGATCGCCGCCATCCTGGCCCATTACGATGCCGATATCGTTTTGTTGCAGGAGGTGGACGTGGGGGCGCCCCGGTCCCGGGAGCTGAATCTGGCCCAGGAATTGGCCGAGCTTGGCAATTATCCCTATTACGCGGTGGGGCTTAATGTCCAGCTGCGCAAGGGGATGTACGGCAATGCCACCTTGAGCCGCTATCCCATCGCCCGGGAACGCAATATTGATCTGACCCTTGATGGCCGCAAGGCACGGGGCTGCTTGTTCACCGAACTGGAAATGCCTTCCGGGGCAGGCGCCCCGCTGTTGCCGGTGTTCAATCTGCACCTGGGGCTTTCCTTCAAGGAGCGGCCCCAGCAGGTTGGCCGTCTGGTGCGGGCCCCGGAGTTCACCCGCCTTGGCGAGGATGATGCCTGTGTGGTTGCCGGGGATTTCAACGACTGGTGGACGCGGCTCGCGCCGCTGTTCACCGAGGCCCTGGGCTTTGTCTGCGCCACCAACCATGTGGCCGGCTATCAGAATGCCTTTTTGACCTATCCCTCCTTTTCTCCCACCACGGGTCTGGACAAGGTGTTTTGCCGGGGGCCGATCACCGTGTTGGGCGGCAAACGCTGCCGTTTACGGGTGTCCAAGGTCGCCAGCGATCACCTGCCTGTTATTGCTGACTTGCAGCTGTAGACCAGGCTGGCCGGGGGCCGTTTTCCGCCCGTCTCGTCATGCTTCCGAGGGCTTTTAAAAATAACCTGTTGATGGAAACGGGAAAAAATGATTGTATCGTGGTTCGCCTTGATTCCGTTTCAGAACAGGACCCGAATGAGGGCGGATCGCGGAGGAATCAGAATCGTCTTCGGAGGAAAAGCATGGATTGGCAGGGCCTGGATTGGCAAACCCGCATTGCGGTCTTCTTTATCGCCTGCGGCGCTGCGATCATTGGGATCAGTATCGTGTATTTGCGGGGGTTGTTCAGAGCCACCCCGCTCATTGCCGAGCGCAGTCAGGGCTACGTGCTGCGGCTTCTTAAGATCAACCGGCTGCTGATGTTTTTTTTCCTGGCCGGCTATGTCGTGGTCGCCATGAGCGTGCTTTTTGGCCAGGTGAGTCTCGGCATGTTTTGGGTCAGTCTCATTTTTCTTCTGGGCGCGGTGTTCGTGTTTCTCGGCATAGCGCTCCACGCCAGGATGATCAGCGAGATTCAGCAGACCATCCAGGGTCTGCTGCCCATCTGCATGGAATGCAAAAAAATCAGGACCACGGGCGGTGATTCCTCGGAACAGACGTCCTGGAAGGAGATCGAGTCGTACATCTCCCAGCGGACGGATGCCAAATTCTCCCACGGCATCTGCCCCCAGTGCCTTGCCAAGGCCCGCCAGCGCAGAAAGTAGGCGCTTGCCCCAACCATTCTGGATGGATTGGCCGATCTCGGTAAAAGACTGATCAATCCCTGCCGGGCGGTTCAGAAAAAAACGGTAAAGACCGCGGTTGTGGACCCCCTAGAGCAGGATCAGGATTGTTCCCGCCGCGCAGGTTGCGCCATGCCACCGCCGTGGGCCCAGTTGTTGATCCCCGGCACCAGCAATCCAAAAAACGAAAATGCTTATGGCCCAGCCGCCTATCTGCCGTAGAGCGATGAGGTTGAAGATGAGATGGAGCAGTCTGCCGTGCAGGTAGCTGGCGGAAACCAGCGACCACCAGCGGTACAGGGCCTCGATGCTGGATGAATTGGCAAGCGGGGAGGGAACCCCACTTGGATCCGGACCTGGTTACGATTTTTGCGGAAGGGGCCCATTCTTCCATAGTATAAAAGAGAGAGAACGGAGTGGCATTGCCCTTCAGCAGGGAGACGTTGTGGAAAAAAGCGGTGACAACGGGGAGGAGAGCATGGCGAAGCAGGAGCGGCTAAG
>JBAZSA010000117.1:0-8444 GCA_041662645.1 Desulfurivibrionaceae bacterium | reverse complement strand
CTCTTCCGATCTATGAAATACCGTTTCCAATACCATCACCACGAAATCCATGGTGGTATAGTCGTCATTGTGCAGCAGCACCTTGTACATGGAAGGTCGTTTGGTCTGCTGCTTTCTTTCGGTGACAACCGAGCCTTCACTCTCCCTGCCTGCCCCGCCCATGCCTCTCTTGCTCCCTTGCAATCATTTTTGCCATTCCTGGTTAATAACCATAATCATCATTTTTTGATCCGCACGCCTGGCACGCATCTTTTTGAATGGCAAAATCTATCCGGCCACCCCGCCTTGCCTGGAGCGGCTCGGGGTCTGCAAGACGGAAAAAAGAAAATCCTCCAGGATCAGATATTCCGGGAGCCCTGAGCCTTTCAGCCGGTATTCCGCCGTAAGCAGGCCGGTTCTGGCCTGGTTCAAGGCCGCCAGGGTAAAGCGCTCTGCCTGCTGAAAGCTCTTGTACACGGCAAAAGGATGGCCGGCCAGCGCCTTCTGCTGGGGGCCAAGCCCCTCTTGCAACTGCGGCAGAACTTTTTGAAAAGCGGCATAGGAGATGCCTTCGGGGTATGCATAGGCAGGATACTCGATGATGGCGCGCACCAGCAGCAGCTTGCGCAGGAAATTGCGCAGCCCGGCCACCACGATGAGCGGATGCACCCCGTTTTCCTTGAGCCGCTGGGAGATGGTCAGCGAGGCGGCCAGATCATGATTGCCAAAGGCCTCGTTCAACTCGTACAGGGCCTCTTCCCGGGTCCGGCCAACCATGGCGTTGAGGTCGTCCATGGTGATGGTCGCTGCCTCGCCCACGGACAGGGCCAGTTTCTCCGCCTCCATGGCCACGGCCACCGGATGAAAGCCCACCCGTTCGAGCAGCACCGGCAAGGCGCGCGGCTCCAGTTTTTTGCCGAACCGGGCCAGGCTCTGCTGAACAATATCCTTGAGCAGTCCGTCCTGATCCTTACGCGCGGCGGAACTGGACCCCGTGTCCACGGAGAGATCAACCACCACGCATTTTTTTTCCAGATACTTGAAGAGCTTCTTACGCTTGTCCGCCGCCTCTGCCACCAGAATCAGGGTGTTGCCCGGAGGAATCCCCGCTTCCAGCGCCGCCATGAGCAGCTCCGCACCGTCACCCTTGGGCGCGGCCGCGGAAACCATCCCGTCGCTTGCGGCAAGAGCTTCCTGCACCCAGCCAAGCTCTTCGGGCTTGGCAAAACCGAACAGCTCCTGCCAACGCCCTGGCGCACAACCACCCATCTCCTCTTTCTCCCAATCCAGTGGGGAAAGCTCGGCCAGGGCCAGCATCTGCGCCAGATACCGCAGGGATTTTTTCGGCTCTTTCCCGTCCCACGCCTTGCGGGCCTTGTCCCAAAGGGCGCTGGCCACAACCTTGGAAAAAAGGATCTGGGAGTCCATCACCCGGATAACCTGCCTGGTGCCGAACAGGCTGTAGGTCTTGAGCATGTTCACCGTGGCGCCCACCTCTTCCTGGTCGCCGTCAATGGTCTTGAGACTGCTCTGGCGGAGGGGTTCATCGGGCAGCAACCGGCAGACCAGATCATTGGCGATCTCCTGGCACAGGTACCGCTCGCCAAAAAGCAGATAGACCGGCGCGGTTTCCCCGCCTTCCACCCCCTTGAGCAGCACATGCACTTCCTGTCGTTTATAAACCGCCATCCCTTTTCCTTAAGACGCGCTTCCTGTTGACTGGCCCGGCCCTTTGTTGCTACTCTCATAGTAAGTAATGTGTCTCGTAGCCCTTGTCACTGAAAAAATCCCTGACAAGCCCGGCACGGGAAACCATCCCCGGAAAGACCCACATGACACCATCCGCAGATGAAAAAACAGGGGTGCTCCTCGGCGGCTCGGGGTTGATCGGCGGCACCCTGCTCTATTACTTCAAGACCCAGGGCCAGGGGGGAATCAACCTCCTTGCCCCCAACAGCAAAAAGCTCAGCCTGCGCGACCCCGACGATATCCGCCGCTATTTTGAAAGGGTCAAACCCGCCTTCATCATCAACTGCGCCATTGCCGCCATCGACAGCGACCCGCTGCTTGCCTATGAAATCAACTATCTGGGCACAGTCTCCCTGGCCAAGGCCGCCCAGGAGCTGGGCATCCCTTACATCCACCTGAGTTCGGCCGCGGTCATGCCAAATGGCCACAATCTCAACGAAGAAGATCGCCTGGACCTGCGCCCGGAGCTGCCCAATTACACCAAGGCCAAGCTCATGGCCGAGCTGAGCCTGGAACACCTGCGCCGCACCATGGGCCTTGATTACACCACGATCCGGCTGGGCATTGTCTATGGCGCCCACGACCACAAGATTCAGGGCTTTCACCGGTTGTTTTTCGCCATTGCCGACCGGTCCATGCCGGTGCTCTTTACCAGGCAGGGGGCCATGCATTCCTATTCCAACGCCCGGAAACTGCCCTATTTCATCGCCCAGGTGCTGGACAACCGTCCCGAGTTTTCGGGGCAGACCTATAACTTTGTCGACCCCAACCCCGTCTCCTTGAGCCAGCTCATCCTCACCATCAAGTCGTACCTTGAGCTGAAAACCCCACGGGAGATCTACCTGCCCCTGCCAATGGCGCAATTCGGCATGGGAATCATGGCCTGGCTGGTGCGGCGGATAACCCGGCTCGGCATCGATGCGCGGATGCCGGCCGAGCTGCTATTTTTGAGGAATTTCTACGAAACGCAGACCCTGTCCGCGACAAAATTGCGGCAGTCGAGCTTTGCCGACCCCGACCCGGAGGCGACGATCTTCACCGAACTTCCCGAGCTCATCGAATATTACGTGACCCGATGGGAGCACCTGAACCTCATCGAGCCGTTCAACAAGGAATTTTTTGACCCGCGCAGGCGAGCCGAGGAATTTCTTCACGCCCCGGAGCAACTCCTGCGGGAAATCCACCAGGAAAGCGATCTTCCCTTTCTCAAGCAGTGCCCCCTGACCAGCGCGGCTCAGGGGGAAGAACCCGCGCCGGGGCGGAGGGAATAACCCCCTGGCCCGGCGCCAAAAAACCTATATTGCGCAGCGCTGCACCTCGGCGCTGACACCCACCTTGCCGTAGTTGCTGGCTCCGCACTCGTTTTTTCCCAGATCCATGGTATCCGCCTCCTCCTGGCTGACCTTGAGCCAGCCCCCGTTTACCCGACGGATCTCGGCATATACCCCGGGCTGGGGCCGCATGTTGTCCTGGATGAATTCGGCAAATTTTTTCTCGTTGGGCAGCCGGAAGGCGACAACGCTTTCCCGGAGTTGTCCCATTTTGGCCGAAAAAATCCGGTCGCAATTGGCCTCGCTCCAGTTGGTGTAATGACCGGGCAGCACCAGCACCTCGTCGTCGAGATCCCGCAGCCGCAGCATCAGGGAGATATAGAGCTCCCTGGCCCATTCCTGCCACTTGCCGCCCAGGTCGGGACGGCCGGCGGTATTGATGAAAACGGTGTCTCCACTCACCAGATAGATGTCATCGATGAGATAACAGGTGCTGCCCATGGTATGGCCCGGGGTGTGCAGCGCCTTGACCCGTGGACCATCCCCCCCCAAGACATAGGTTTCCCCGTGGCTGACCGGCTTGCAGGGGAAGACCGCGCCTTCAAAATCCAGACTGTTGACCATGGCCGTGCAGCCTGGCTCCTCGGCGAACTGCGGCGTGCCGGAGATATAGTCGGCCTGGCGATGGGTTTCAAAGCTGGCGATAATTTTGCTGCCATGCTGGGCGGCAAGGCTCTTGTATTCCTCGATATTGCGTGAGGGATCAAAGACCATGGCCTCTTTTTTATGGATGAGCAGATAGCTGCACGAGGCCTTGCCCGGCCGGATAAACTGATACAGGGTATAGGCGTGCCCCTCCGGGGTGACCTTTTTAGGCGCCAGGGCATTGCCCCAACTGACAATGCCCTGCTTCAGATACCCCACATCGGCAAAGCCATTCTGACAGAGCAGGTCGGCAACGTATTTGGCAGACCCCTCCTTGGCGCAGACGATCCGGATTTTTTGGGCCTTGGGGATACGATCAAGGCTGCCCTGCACATCCTCCATGAAGTTGAAGTAGGGGATATTGAGGTAGGGAAAGAATGACGGGCCCTCGACGCTCCAGTTGGCAAAATCTTTTTCATTACGGACATCGAGCAAGATAAAATCTGGCCTGGAGCTGATCCAGTCGAACAACTCATTGGCGGTGTAGAGAAAAGGGGTGTGTGCTTTCATGGAGCCTCCAGAAAATATTGGGTTGGTTAAGATTAGTAACCATTACCAGGATTGAGCGCCTTTTGCAAATCTTTCCCGTTATCCGGCAATCACGCCATTAATCAGTCACCTACTGACTGCTCTGGGTGAGCCACACAGCCCCATTCCCTGCGGAGCATGTTCAGGGCGGCATGGTTGGTAAGATCAAGGTGCAGCGGGGTAATGGAGACATACCCGGCGAGAATGGCCTGGGCATCGGTGTCTTCGCGCTTGTCCCACAACGGGGTGCCGCCGCCGATCCAGTAATGCTGCCGGCCCCACGGGTCAGAGGTTTCCTTGATCGCGCCGTCGTAAACCCGCCGCCCCTGCCTGGTAAAACGGACCCCCGCTATCTCTTCTCGGAGGCGGTTGGGCACATTGACATTGAGCAGCGTATCCTTGGGCAGCCCCTTGTCGAGAATGGTCCGGGCCAGCTGTACGGCAATGGCGGCAGAGGTTTCAAAACAAAAGGGCTCTTCCCCGGCCAGGGAAACCGCCAGGGAAGGCGCGCCGAGCATGGTGCCTTCCACAGCGGCGGATACCGTGCCGGAATAGCTGACGTCGTCGCCCAGGTTCGGCCCGGGATTGATGCCGGAAACAACCAGCTGGGGCTTATGTGGAAGAATCTTGCCCATGGCCAGGGTCACGCAATCGGTGGGGGTGCCGTCAACGGAATAGCGATTCTGGCCAAGGTCCTTCACCCGCAGCGGCCGCTTCATGGTGAGCGAGTGGCTGGCCGCGCTGTTGTCCTGATCCGGGGCGACAATCACGATCTGGCCCAGGGCCTGCAAGGCCTGGGCCAGAATGGCAAGGCCCGGGGCATGGATACCGTCATCGTTGGTCACAAGTATCAGTGGCGTCATTTTTTCTCCATCACTTTTAGTCTATCATCGAGCCATCTTTGTAAAAAAGCGAGAATTTTTCTTGGGCAGACCCTCTCAGCCGTTATACCAAAAAGCATACCTGTTTCATGGCAAAAGCGGCACAAGGAGCCGTAAAGCGCACGGTTACCGTGATGGATCTTCCGTAACGGCTCCTAAAAAATGCAGCCCCCCTGGCCTGGCGCCACTCTCTTTCTTCATTTTTTGCGACTGGTACGGTATATTGGCAGAAACCTTCCCCTGAGGGAACATCAAGAACAAACGAAAGAGGAACCGCCATGCCGTACGTAAGCATCCGCCTTGCAGGCACCTTGAGCAGGGAGCAGAAAGAGGAGATGTGCGCCGGGGTAACCAAGGTGATTGCCGAGGTGACCAAAAAACCCGAGGATGCCATCCTGATCTTCATAGACGAAGAACAGCACGAGAATATCGCCAAGGGCGGCAAGCTCCTTACAAAACCTGCCTGATGGCCCAGCTCTCCCTGCTGAACATCTCCGGCAAAGACGCGGTCCGGCAACGGTTGCAGACCCTGCGCCAGGAGCTGAATCTCCACGCCCACCGCTATTACGTGCTGGATGACCCCATCCTTGCCGATGCCGAGTACGACCAGCTGTTCCAGGAACTCGTCGCCCTGGAACAGCAGCATCCCGAGCTGATCACCCCTGATTCGCCCAGCCAGCGGGTGGGCGGCGCGCCGCTGGCCCAGTTTGCCACGGTACCCCACACCGTGCCCATGCTCAGCCTGGAAAACGCCTTTGCCGCCGACGAACTCGTGGACTTTGAAGAGCGTCTCTTCCGGTTTTTGCAGAGCAAAACGCCGATCTCCTATGTGACCGAGCCCAAGCTCGACGGGTTGGCCGTGGAACTCGTCTACGAGGACGGGCTCTTCGCCCTGGGCTCCACCCGCGGGGATGGGTTGACCGGCGAGGATATCACCCACAACCTGAAAACCATCCCCACCATCCCCCTGCGGCTTCTGGTTAAAAATGGCGTGCCAGTGCCCAAACGGCTTGAAGTGCGGGGCGAGGTGTTCATCGGCCTGGCGGATTTCAGAAAGCTCAACGAAGAGCGCGGCAAGGCCGGGGAACCACTTTTTGCCAACCCGCGCAATGGTGCGGCAGGTTCCCTGCGCCAGCTCGATCCCAAAATAACCGCGACCCGCCCCCTTGATTTCTACGTCTATGGGGTCAGCGATCCCACAGCCCTGCCTTGCACCACGCAATACGGGCTGCTCCAGCACCTCGGCTGCCTCGGCTTCAAGGTCAATCCCCTGGTCCATCTCTGCCACAGTATCGCCGAAGCGGTCAGCCAGTTTGCCCTGCTTCAGGAAAAACGGCCAACGCTCCCCTATGATATCGACGGCATGGTGGTCAAGGTCAACGATTTTGCCCTGCAAGAGCGCTTGGGCGCCAAAGCCCGCTGCCCGCGCTGGGCCATCGCCGCCAAGTTTCCCGCCTCCCAGGCCACCACCCGGCTGCTCGCCGTTGAATTTGGGGTGGGCCGGACCGGGGCGATCACCCCGGTGGCCATCCTCGAACCGGTGAAAATCGGCGGGGTCACGGTGAGCCGGGCCACCCTGCACAACGAGGACGAGCTGCGCCGCAAGGGACTGATGCTCGGCGACACCGTCCTGGTCCAGCGGGCAGGCGATGTGATTCCCGAGGTGGTCAAGCCGGTGATCGAAAGCCGAACCGGCCAGGAGCAACCCATCACCATGCCCTCCACTTGCCCCGAATGCGGCTTTGCGCTGATTCGGCCGGAGCAGGAGGCGATAACCCGCTGCCCCAACCCAAACTGCCCTGCCCAGCGGGTGCGGGGGTTGATCCACTTTACCGGCAAGAGCGGCATGGACATCGAGGGCTTGGGCAAAAAAGCGGTGGAGCAGCTCGTCAGCCAGGGGCTTATCCAGGATATCCCGGATATCTACCGGCTTGAGGCAAAATCCCTGGCCGCCCTTGACGGCTGGGGCGACAAATCAGCGGAAAATGCGGTGCGCGCCATCGGGGCCAGCCGGACCCCAACTTTAGCCAAATTCATTGCCGCCCTCGGCATCCGCCATGTGGGCGAGGTGACCGCCCAGCTTCTGGCCCGCCATTTCACTTCCCTTGCCCGCCTTGCCGCGGCAGGTGAAGCTGATTTTTTGCACATCGAGGGCATTGGCGACCAGGCAGCCACCAGCTTGGTGGATTACTTCCAGGATCCAGATGTCCAAAAAATGCTGTCCCAGCTGGAGGCCTTGGGGGTTAAGGTACAGGAAGAAAAAGAGGCTGCGGAAGGCGATGGGCCCCTGGCAGGCAGCGTTTTTCTTTTCACCGGCGCGCTGGCCAGCCTTTCCCGGTCCGAGGCCAAGGCCAGAATCAAAGAGCTGGGCGGACAGGTGGCCTCGGGCATCAACCGCAAGGTCAGCCATGTGGTCCTAGGAGAGAGCCCAGGAAGCAAGTTGACAAAAGCCCGGGAATTGGGCTTGACTGTAATCACCGAAGACGAATTTCTGCGGCTTCTTGGCCGCTGACCTTGGTCTGCCCATTGCACAAACAAAGAGAGGGGAAGGTATGGCGCGAAGACGGGTGGTGGCAGTGGTTGAAGGCTTGGTGCAGGGCGTCTATTTCCGTGATTACGCCCAGAAGGAAGCCCGAAGCCTTGAGCTGAGCGGCTGGGTGCGGAACCGGCCGGACGGCACGGTGGAGGCGGTGCTGGAGGGCGAGGCCGAAAAGGTTGAGCAAATGCTTGCCTGGCTGCACATCGGCTCGCCCCAGGCAGAGATCAAGGAGGTGCAGGTGGCCGAGGAGCAGCCCTTGGGCGACAAAACCGCCTTTGCCATCCGGTACAACTGATTTCTGGCAGGACAAGATCGAGTCGCCCCCGCGGCACTGTATCCAGGCGCCATCGGACCATCCTGATTGACATTTTCCGCCATCTACCGTAGAATCCGGCCTTTTATCATCTGGGAATGCCCCCTTTTTCTGGCGAGGAGCAGCATGGAAACCGAAATGGCAACCCCCCGCAGGGTTCCGCAAAAAAGCCGGGCGCGCATCCGCTGCCCGCACTGCGGCAACGATACCGATTTCTTTGAAATCGCCGACGGGGTTGTCCTGACCACCCGCTATCAGCAGAATGACGATGGGAGCTTTACCCAGGAAGGCGACGAGTCACAGGTTTTGGGGGAGATCAAGTTCTTTTGCGGCGAGTGCAACCAGGATCTTTCCGAGTACCACAACCACTTTCTGGAGATGCTGTTCTAGGAGGCCCCTTTCAACTGGCGGCATGATCGGACGGGAGGTGGATTTTTAGACGAAAAAAAAAGGAGAAGGCAAAAGCCTTCTCCTTTTTT
>JBAZSA010000116.1:0-8571 GCA_041662645.1 Desulfurivibrionaceae bacterium | reverse complement strand
TTGCCACTATGCCACGGCCGACGTGGTTTGTAAAGCCGTGCGTGCGCCTCTTTGCCGGCCGGAAGGTGTTGTTTTTTTTTAGTTCGCCGGGGCCGAGTCCATCCGGACCATCTTTTCCTGGTCGCACTAATACTGGACCAGCTGGGAAAACACCTCGTCGCGGCCGGTGTAGATTTTGGTGTTGCTGTTTAATATCTGCACCAGGGCTTCTCCGTAATCGTCAACCCCGATGATGTTGTCGGAGATGAGGCTGTTGCCGCATTTGCCCGTGAGCAAAGTGTCCATGTACCGGTTTACGTTGGCCCAGTAAACCTGATTGTTGCGGAAATGGGTATCCGTGCGTTTCGCCTTGTCGATGTTTTTGTCCATCATCGCCTGCATTTCCTGCTGGAAGAGATGGTTGTAAATGCGCCCGGCAATCTTGGCCGGCGCGTTGCCCGATCCGCCCACGCTTTTGAAGCCGCCGGTATTGGTCGTTACGGAAATAAGCATGGTAATGGTCCGGTCTTTGTGGGTCTGCCGGTCGCGGTACGGGTTGAAATGGCTGATGAACAGGGCGGATTTGTTCATCGGCGCGGTGCCGGTCTTGCCGGAAACCAGATTCTTGTGATACTTGAATTCGGTTTTCATGGCCGAGCCGGTGCCGCGATTGCAGACCTCGTACAGGGCGTTCATCTCCGCATCCCGTTCCTTTTTGGAATCAAAAAGCGGAATCTTGGCGAACCGCTCGTCCTGATCACGGTCATATATTGTTTTGCCGTTTACCTGTATCCGGCGGACAAAGGACGGATCGCGGTATTGTCCGTCCAAAAAGGCGTTGTAAATGCCCAGCCACTGCTGCACCGATACCGCCGAGGAGCCGATGCCGAACGGCCAATATTTGGCGTCTTCCTTGCTGTAGTCCAGGCCAACCTGATCGAAGCCCTGGAGCATGGCGTTGCGGAGCAGGGGGTTTGTGTAGAGTCTGGCGAAAATGGTGTTGATGGAAATAACCTGCGCTTCCAGCAGATTGTATTCCTTGCCCATGGGATGGGCGCCGTCGTAGTTGTACCAGTTGCGGGGCAGCCAGGTCTGTCTGCCGTCGCTGGCCACATATTTGTATTCGATGGGTTTGTCGGCAAAACGGTCGCTCATCTTGGTATTGTTGGCCACCATGGCGTAGTAGGCAATGATCGGTTTCATGGTGGAGGAGGGAGTGACCTTTGCCTTCTTGTTCATGATATCGATGATCACCGATTCGTGATTGCCGGTCTTGCCAGCGCTGGTGTCGGGGGCGGTTTCGCTGGGCTCCGGCGCCACATCCCCATCCTCCTCCTCTTCCTTTTCGTTGTCCTTGGTCTGCAAGAACTCCTTGCCGCCAACATAGGCAACGATCTCGCCCTTCTGGTTGACGGCAAGAATGCCGACATTGATGTTGCGCTGCAGATATTCGAGGAAACTGTCGAAATCGGTGTAGGGCGGGGTGAGGCCACGGGAGGTGTAGCGTTCCTTGTCGCGTTGCCAGATCCCCTGATTGCTGGTTGAGAGGATTTCCTTGAAATAGCTGCTCTGCAGGAATTCGCCGATAATTTCCTTCATTTTTTCGATCAGGGCCAGGTCCGTGCCGGTCTCGATGGAGACCGCGCCCTTTTCGTCCAACAGGAGCTGGGAGCCGGGAACCTCGCGGCCATTGATGGTGTAAGTCTGGGAGGAGACCTCCTTGATGACATTCCAGGAGGTCCATTCCTCCTCCCCGTACAGAGGGGAGCGAAAGTCGCGGAATCCGATGCGGCGGATGGATTCTTCGTCGCTCAGCAGCCAGCTCCGGTACTGATCGTCCGGAATTTCCTTGCGTTGCCACAGATGGGTGAGGGCGAGATTGATCTTGTTGATGGCGCTTTTGGCATGGCCCTGCAGGGCTGGGGAGAGGTCGTTGAAGTTCTTGCCGTTGACGATTTCATAAAAGGCGATCTGGCGGTTGTGATTGGGGATGAAGGAGCCGATGGTCACCAGCTGCTGCATGTTGAGGGCGGCCAGATCCTTTTTGAAATAATTGGTGGCGGCCGCCGGAAACCCGTAGATATTGGCGCCCACCGGCACGGTGTTGATGTAAAAATTGAGGTTCTTTTCCTTGCCGAATTTGGAAACCATCATGTAGGCGATGATAATCTCTTCCAGCTTGTTGGCGATGGTTCTATCGTCGTTGCCCAGGATTTTTTTGGCGTTCTGCATGACAATGGTGCTTGCCCCGCGCTTATCGCCCTGGAGGGTGTCCTTTACCGCGCCGATCAGATTCAGCCAGCTGACGCCGGGGTGGATCAGAAAGAGATTTTCATACCAGGCATTGTTGGGGTGGGGCAGGAAGTAATGGTCCTCGCAGGCCAGCAAGGCCTTCTGGGCAGTGGCGGGAATCTGCTGGGTTACCTTGCGTTTTCCGTAGGACTTGATGATGGCGCCCCGGCTGTCCTTGATGTCGCAGGAGTGGGCGTAGGTTTCCAAGTCGTCGGGAAGCCGCTCGACCGGGGCGGTGTCGTAGATGGAACGGGCGATGAGCACCTCGATGATATGCTGGGTTGGGCCGGGGATGTAGTTGAGGATGAAAAGGGCCACGCCAAGCAAAGAGCCCCATTTCATAAAACGTGGAAGCCAGTATGCGGACCAGAACAGGAAGCGATTGAACGGATTCTGCCAGGGATACGTATGGCTGTCGCGCTTGTCGTCATCCCGCATTTCCAGGTATTGGCGGTAGCGGCCGCTCAGGCTTTTGCTTTTTTTGATCTTGCGGATGATCGCTTTTTCATCAAGGCCTTTTTTGACATCCTTTTCCGAGAAAATATGACGATAGGCCTTATACTTAATGGCCTGTTCCCTGGGATCGAAGATCTTCTGCTTTCCCGGGTCGTCGGTTTTGTTCTCTGGTTGGGGAGATTCTGGTTGCTTTGGCTTGTCCACGGAAAGTTATGGCCTCTGATTTTGCCACCGGGAGTCAGTCCCTTGTGGCTGTCGATCCAAACGATATAACAATAAGATGAAAAAATACCGGGCGGCTTTTCTGGGGGATTTTTCCTAAGGAACAAGCAAGACTCTATTACTCCCCCCGAGTAAAGTGGTATAATACCTTATCTGATTTTTTTTTACAGCACTGCTCTTGATCTTGTTGAAATATATGATGGACCCATAAAAAAGGAAGAGGCCAGCGGAGGGGCTTGCCCCATCCGCGCAGGTCGCAAGCCAACGGCAAAGAGTATAAAGCCGCAACCGTTGCAATCGCGGTTTTTCAAAGTCTGCGTTTATCTGCGATTTCAACAAATGTATGAAGTATTTTTTCGTTCTGGTCGATGATTGTTGTAATTATTGCCGTGGCGACCGTTGTGAGGTGTGCTTGTTTTTTTATGTTGAGGATGCAGGATGATTTTTTACTGCGATAAATGCAGGTATTCCGTAGAGGTTGAAGACCGTCATGCCGGCAAGTCCGTGCCTTGCCCTCAATGCAGGCATACCGTTGTCGTGGGGAAAAATCCGGCAGCGGCGGCAAACGGCTCCGGCCGGGCGGTCTTCCTTTGCCGCGCCTGTGGCTTCCAAAAGATGGTGCCGCCGGCCTTTGCCGGCAAGAAGGCGCCCTGCCCGCGGTGCAATTCGGGAAAAACCCTTGTCCGGGGTGTCGAGCGGCCGGGGGGCGGACGGCCCTTTTTTGCCAGGTTCGGGCTTGCCCTTGCCGCAGTCGTGGTCTGCGCTCTGGTGGGTGGGGGAGGGTATCTTTTTTGGGCCAATGGCGGCAGAGGATTGCCCAAGTTTTTCTCCGCCGGTTCCGCGCCTGTCGAGTTTTCCACGGAGACCCAACCGTTGGAAAAGGGAGTGGCTTCCGAGGCGGCAGGCGCTGCTGGTACGGCTCCCCGCTTCGCGGGCAAGGATTTTCATGGGGCGAATCTTGCCGGCAAAAACCTGCGTGGGCTGAATTTTCAGAATGCCAATTTCGAAGGAGCTAACCTGCGGGAGGCTGATCTGCGCGGGGTGAATTTCAGCCAGGCAAATCTGCTGAATGCCGATCTCCACGCGGCTGACCTCCGCGAGGCCATTCTTGCTGGCTGCAAACTTGGGAAAGCCGATCTGTCCCAAGCCAGGCTTTCCGAGGCAAACCTGACCGATGCCGATCTGATCAAGAGCAATCTCCGCGGGGCGGATCTCCAGGGGGCGAAGCTGACGGGCGCTCTGCTTCTTGAAACGGATTGCAGCGAATGCGACGCGCGCGGCGCTGATTTTTCAGGGGCAACCTTCACGAAAACCAATTTGACTTCGGCAAACTTGAGTGAAGCAAAGCTTGGCAATGTCAATCTCACCGCCGCCTTTCTCAAGGGGACGAATCTGTCCGGCGCTATCCTTGGCGAGGTGGACCTTCGCCGCACCGATCTGCGGGGGATTGAATTGGCCAAGGCGAATTTGAGCCGCGCAAATCTTGATGGCGCGGATTTGCGCGGGGTGAATCTGTCCGGGGCGAATCTTTCCGAGGCGAGCCTGAATGGAACCAACCTGGGCAAGGCCCGGTTGGATGAGGCTGTCTTGAGCCAGGCCAATCTCAACGGTGCAGTCCTCAATGGGGCGGCCGCTGAAGACGCTAATTTCCGGGGTGCCAATCTCACCAAGGCCAATCTGGCTGGCGGCGAATTTTCAGGGGCGAATTTCCTGCAGGCGAATCTCACCGAGGCCAATTGTGAAAAAGCCGTGATGGGGCGCGTTGATCTGACCGAGGCCAACCTCACCGGCGCACGTTTGTCCGGGGTTGATTTCGGCCTCCGCACCCTCATGGTCAAAGCCAACCTTACCAATGCGGATCTGCGCAAGGCAAAGTTGAGCATGGCCGATTTCACCGGGGCGAATCTGAACACCGCCAACCTGCAGGGTGCCGATCTCACCAGGGCGAAGTTGAACCATGCCTATCTGAACAGGGCGGATCTGTCCAATGCCGAACTTGCCAATGCCAATTTCAGCAATGCCGATCTGAAGGGGGCCAATCTGTCCGGGATCAACCTGGCGGCGGCCAAACATTTTGATCTCAAGAATCTGCGTGAAACAGTGCTGAGCGATGCGAAGTTGGTCAGCCTCGACCTGCGAAACGCCAATCTCATCGATGCCAATCTGAGCAAGGCTGACCTGTCCAATGTGGATCTGGCCAACGCCGATTTGACCAATGCCGTGCTCACCGGAGCCAATCTCCGGGACGGCGACTTGCGCTGGGCTGATCTCACCGATGCCGACCTGTCCCAAGCCATCCTGATCAACGCCAACCTCAATGATGCCGATCTGAACCGCACCAACCTGGAAGGTGCTGACCTGACCAATGCCACCCTGCAGAATGTGAAAAATATAAAAAGAGCCAAGAAGATCAACACGGCCAAGGGATTCAAGCCCCCTGGCCCGGAAAGCAGCCTGGGTGCGGTGGCTGCTCCGCGCGGCAGCGGAATCGCCAAGGTTGGGCATGGGGGCAAGGAATCCGCCGCGCCGGCAGCGCCGGTGCGGCCGGTGAAGATCTGGGCCTTGCAGATCGAAAGCGCCGGTCTTGTGCAGCAGCCGTTTCAGCGGATTGCCGAACTGAGCGCCGCCTATGAAAACATCAGCGATGTCGAGTTGAACATGAAAAAGCTCCAGATGTTTGCCGGAGGACCGAACAATATTACCGGAAAACCAGGGGCAACCCTGGGCGCCCTGTATTCGGTGAATTTCCTTCCGGTGGACCAAACGCTGCCCTTGGTTATCCAGTGGTACGGGCCGGATGGCAAGCTGATCCGGACCTCGAGTCAACAGGTCCGGTACATGCAGCGTCTGGTCGAGGCCCTCACCATCACGGAAAAAATGCAGATGTACGGAACCTGGACGGTCCAGTTTTTTCATCAGAACCGGAAAATCGGCGAGCAGCGTTTTGAGATCAAGAGAGGCAAACAGCTGGAGGTCCGGCTTTCCCCGGAAGGCGCGGTTTTGTAAGAACCTGTGGGATGGTTACAGGCTTCCCGCGTCCTTGGCGCCACTGCCGAGGGCTTGCTGGATGGTTTCGGCCATGGTGTTGATGGTCACAGGCTTCCAGAGGATTGCGCTGATTCCCTGGGCTTGGGCCTGTTCCTTGCTGATGGCCTCGCTGTATCCTGTGGCCAGAATAACCGGCAGCTCGGGGCGGAGAGCCAAGCACTGCTGCGCCAGTTCCAAGCCGGTGAGGCCGGGCATCATCTGATCGGTGAGCAGGAGGTCAAAAGCCTGGGGGGCTTGCCGGAAAAAATCCAGCGCATCCTGGCTGTTGCTGAAGGCAGTTACGGTGTGCCCCAGTTTCTGGAGAATACTTTTTCCTAGTCTGATGAGCATTTCCTCATCGTCCACCAGCAGGATTCTGGCTGCGAACGAGGTGGCCCCTGTTTCACCCCAACCGGTCAGGGCAGCGGAAAAAGCCGTTTCCACCCGGGGGAAATAGATATCAAAGGTCGTTCCTTCGTTGAGCGCACTTTTCACCGAGATTGTGCCCCCGTGGTTTTCCACGATGCCATGCACGGTCGCCAGGCCGAGCCCCGTTCCCTCACCCTGTTTTTTGGTTGTAAAGTATGGGTCGAACACCCGATCCAGAGTGGTTTCGTCCATGCCGTGCCCGGTATCAGAAACCGTCAGCCGCACATAACTTCCCTGTGCAAGTCCTGCCGGTGGGTCATCCGTCTCCCCATCAATTACGGCATTTTGCATCTTGACGATCAGGATGCCGCCTTGTTGCTGCATGGCATGATACGCGTTGG
Organism: Desulfurivibrionaceae bacterium; assembly: GCA_041662645.1. Taxonomy (GTDB): domain Bacteria; phylum Desulfobacterota; class Desulfobulbia; order Desulfobulbales; family Desulfurivibrionaceae; genus Thiovibrio. The sequence continues at coordinate 1,825 of JBAZSA010000116.1, read as the reverse complement.
TGCAGAGATTCATGATCACCTGGTGGATTTGGGTGACATCGGCGAGGATTGTTCCGCAATCCCCGGCGATTTCTTGACGGATATCGATGGTGGAAGGGATGGTGCCGCGGAGCAGCTTGAGGGCCTCCTTGACAACGGAGTGGATCTGGAGTGGCTGTTTTTTGAATTCCGCCCTCCGGCTGAAGGTGAGAATCTGCCGGATAAGATCTCCGGCCCGGCGGCTGGCGCTGATAATCTCGGTAAGATTGCGTGAGAGGTCGCTGTCCGGATCGGCCTCGAATTTTGACAGCTCCGCATAGCCGAGGATGGCGGTGAGAATGTTGTTAAAGTCATGGGCGATACCCCCGGCCAGGGTGCCGATGGCCTCCATCTTCTGGGCCTGGAGCAGTTGATCCGCCAGTTTTTTCTGGTCGGTTATATCCCTGATCACCTCCACCGCCGCGATGATTTCCCCTTTGCCGTCGCGGACCGGACTCACGCCCAGCGTAAAGAATAGATTCTCCCGGCCGGTGGTTTCATTCATTTCAAACCAGTGGGGCGCGCCATCCTCGATGCAGCCCAGCAGCCCGCAGTTCTCGCAGGGAGTCTCCCGGTTGTGGTAGGCAGCATGGCACAGCTGGCCCGTGCAGTCGCCATAGCGCTTGGTGAGGACGGCATTTTGGTAAAGTATCTTGAAATCACGGTTGTGCACGGAGAGACCATCGCTCATGGCGGAAAAAACCGCTTCCAGGGTATTTTTTTCCTGGGAAAGTTGTTCCTCTGCAAGTTCCTGGTTGATGATGGTCTGTTGGAGTCTGGCATTGGCCTGGGTCAATTCGGAGGTGCGTTCTCCCACGATTTTTTCCAGGCTGTCGCGGTATTGTTCCAGTTCATACTCCGCTGCTTTCCGTGCGGAGATGTCGCGGAGGATGGCCCCAAGGTAGGGAGCGCTGTTTTCCTGCTCTATGGCAAAGCAGCTTATTTCCGTAGGCAGATGGCTCCCGTCCCGTCTGACCAGGACGGTTTCTTGCGGGGCGACGTTTTGTCCGGCCAGAAGCCGGTTCCAGAGCCTGCTGAGGGCTGAACGGTATTTGGGATGGATGATTTCGTTGAATGGTTTGCCTTGTAGTTCGCTTTGCTCAAATCCGAGCAGTCTGGTCAGGGCTGAGTTGACAAAGATGGTTTTTTTGGAATCGTCGCATAGAATGATCAAGTCGCCGGTATTTTCCGCGATCATCTGGAAGCGGATTTCGCTTTTCCAGAGTGCCATCTCCGCCTGGCGCAGTTGCGTGACGTCCGGGAGAAAGGCTAGAATGGCAGGTTTTCCCTCCCAGCCGATGACTCCGGCATTGATCTGGAGCCATTTTGCTTCTCCCCTGACGTCAATCACCCGGAATTGATAAATATTGGGGACATCCTTACCCCCAAGCCTCTGCATGGAGCGATGCAGAACCATTTCCCGGTCTTCTGGATGGATAAAGGAGTGAAATGGTTGTGAACGGTAGTCCTCGGCGGAATAGCCGGTTATCTCAAGAGCCCTGCGGTTGAAATATTTGATCAGCCCGTCTTGGATAACCAGAATGGCCTCGCTGGCATTTTCCACCAGCAGATAAAAGCGTGAATCCATGGATGGGGCGGTCACGGTTTCCCGTGAAACGATAACGTGACAGACGTGATTGTTCGCGTCACAGACCGGAGTGCAGATAGTCCGCAGGCAGAGGGTGTTCCCCTGCAAGTTCGGCAGGGGAAGGGAAAAGGTCCGCTCCGGCGTCGTGCATGCCTTTTTTTCGGCAATCGCTTGAAAAAAGGCGGCGCGGTCATCGGCGGGGATGGTGGCCGGTTTGTT
>JBAZSA010000115.1:0-8590 GCA_041662645.1 Desulfurivibrionaceae bacterium | reverse complement strand
GCGCTGCATGGACGAACTCTTGCTCAGTATTTCGCCAAAGGTGTAGCGCCGGGAAAGTTGTTTGCGCAGTTCCGTGACCACGCTGAGATCCCGGAAGGTTTCCACGCCGCCGATGACGTTGCCTTCATGGTCAAGAAGCGGGGCTGCGCTGATGCTTAAGGGGATCTGCTTGCCATCAATGTTTTTGATGAAAATGGAACGGTTGGCCACGGGCTTGCCGCTGTAAAGGCTTTGGGCAATGGCGCAGTTGTCGCCGCAGATGCTGGAGTGAAAAACGTCGCTGCACGACTTGCCGATGGCGTCCTGCCGGTCCCAGCCCGTAATCAGCTCGGCCGCCCGGTTGAAGGAGGTGATCTTCCAGCTGCGATTCACGGTGAACACGCCGTCGGCGATACTTTCCAGGACGAGGTCCTTGGTCATGACCGAGGTCAGGTCGCGGAAGGTTTCCACCCCGCCGATGACATCCCCGTCCGGATCGGTGAGCGGAGCGGCGCTGATGCTGATCGGAATGGTCTCTCCGTCCTTGCCCTTGATAAAGATGGAGCGGTTGCCGATGGGTTTGCCGCTCTCGACGCTCTGGGCCAGAATGCAGTTGTCGCCGCAGATGCTGGAGTGAAAGATGTTGCTGCAGGGTTTGCCGAGGATTTCATCCTTGAGCCAGCCGGTGATGTGTTCCGCCGCCTTGTTGAAGGAAGTCAGGTTCCAGTTCCGGTCCACGGTGAATACGCCGTCGGCAATACTGTCCAGGATGAGATCCTGTTGCAGGTTGGCGGTAACATCACGGAAAGTTTCCACCCCGCCGATGACTTGGCCGTCCGGGTCAACAAGCGGCGAGGCGCTGATGCTGACGGGGATGGTGCGGCCATTTTTCCCTTTGATATAGATGGAACGGTTGACAATGGACTTTCCTTCGTTGACGCTCTGGGCCAGAATGCAGTCCGCGCCGCAGATATTGGACTTGAAAATTTTATTGCAGGAGGCGCCGACCACTTCCTGGGTTGTCCAGCCGGTGATCTGTTCTGCCGCCTTGTTGAAGGAAGTAATGCGGAAGCGTTTGTCCACGGTAAAAACGCCGTCTGCGATGCTGTCCAGGACCAGCGGGTAGATCTGGCCCGGGTCGCTGGCGTCGCGAAGGGTAATGATTGCCCCGGAGAGGTTGCCGTTTTTGTCGGGAATTGGGATCGCCGTGACCAGGAGGATGACCGATTCGCTGCTGTCCGGCTTGTGCATCACGACCCGCAGTCCGTGCATGGCCCGGCCCGAGGCCAGCGGGCCGTACAGGCTGCACAAGGCTTCGAATCTGCCTGATCCGCTGAACACGTCTTGGCAGCTCTTGCCGATGGTGTCGCCGGTGGTGAGGCCCATGAGCTCTTCAGCCGCTTCGTTGAAGGAGGTGATCTGCCAGTTTTCATTTACGGTGAAAACTGCTTCCTGTACGGCAGTGGAGGAGGGGCGCGGGGTTTTGGTGTCCATTGTCATGAGGTAGTGGGTGCGTTTGGTTGTTTGATTATTGACAAGAATGATTCTTGAGTCTTTAAGGGTATAGCAAAAAAAAATAAAGTTTGCTTGCGGAAAGGCAAGCATCAGCGTGTTTTTCTCGCTGGATGAGAAAGTTGCCGGAATGTAAGCGCCGGTCTTGTCGCGGACTCACGGGAAAGTTTGGCCAGAAACCGCGAAAATTATCTTGACATGCGGGTTTGTCAAATTACAATGGGCTGAATTTGTATATCGGCAATTAATTCAGGGATTAATTGCTTAAGTACCTTCTGGAGTGTCCGATTCTTGGAGGGTGGAAGAGGCTGAACACCCTTCTGAAATACATTGAGGAGACGTGAGAATGAAGATAAATGATCTTGAAAAACTTGAGAATGAAGGGGTTGAAACCCTTCATTCCGAGGAGCGCCGCCGATTCCTTCGTTTTGGTTTGGCGGTAACCGGTGTTTTTGTCGGCGGCTCGGTGCTTTCGCTGACCTCTGCCCGTAACGCCGAAAGTGCCATGGGGCCGGTGCCCGATTCTGGGAGCTTCCCTTATAGCCCTCATTATACCATGGTCATGCGGCAGAATCGCTGTATCGACTGTGAGCGGTGTATGGAAGCCTGCGTGAAGACCAACAATGTTCCCTCCTATGGCTATCGTACCACCATCCTCCAGCAGGAGCGGGAGATTGGCAAGGGCACGAAAGAGAGGGTCTTCTTGCCTGTGCTCTGCAACCATTGCAATCGTCCTCCCTGTGTCCGGGTTTGTCCCACCACCGCAACCTACAAGGATAAGAAAACCGGTATCGTCATGATGGATTACAAGCGTTGCATTGGCTGTAAGACCTGCATGGCGGCCTGTCCGTACAATGCTCGTTATTTTAAGGAAGAGAACCGGGCGGTTGACAAGTGTAACTTCTGCTTCGACACCCGTCTGTCCAAGGGTGAGAGCAAGACGGCGTGTTCCGCTGCCTGCCCGGCTGGAGTTCGGGTTTTTGGCGATCTCACCGATTACAACAGTGAGGCATATAAATTGATCCACACGCCTGAGAAGGTTGTCTGGGTTCTTCGGCCTGAAACCGGCGCCATGCCGAATGTGTTTTACATGAATGATTAACCAAACAGCGGAGATGGCCGTAATGAAACGCAATAATAAGAGCGTATTGAGTATGGTGGGCTTGGCGGCTGTGGCCGGCCTCCTTGTTTTTTCCAGCCTGTCTTTTGGCGAGGAAGCCTACGACGAAGACACCTATGGGCCGAAGGCGCCCATTATTTGGACAAAGCCCGTGAAGGGCGTGGTGTTTTACCATAAAACCCACACCATGGATGCCGGTCTTACCTGTGACAGCTGTCATGACAGTGTTTTTCAAATGGCTGCGGGCACTGCTGAGCAGAATGCCGATTTCACCATGGATTCCTTGTATAAAGGGAAATACTGTGGCACCTGCCATGACGGGCAGATGGCTTTTGCCTCCAATACCCGTTGCGCCACCTGTCATGTCGGGGTGAAAGGGTACAATAAGCTGACCGGCCCCGCGCCCCAGGGCAAGAAGCATTGATCTTTTTCCGTGTTTGATTCCTTCCGTCTGTTGCGTTAGCGAGCAGGCGGAAGGTGTTGTGTCCTGGTCCGATTTTTTGAAGCGGAAAGCCTGAGCGGTGCTTGGGCTTTCCGCTTTTTTGTTTCGCCATCCATCCTTCTTCCGTTCTCCTTCTCTCTGTTCGATGAGACCGGTCAGCGGCAGGCAGGTTGCTCGAAAAAATCTTGTGTCCGTCACGGACCTCCATGTAACGCCTATTGTCAAATAAAAGGTAGTCCCCAGTTTTGCCTTGAGACATCTGTCTGTGTCCCAGTGTGTTCGGCGGCGAAAGATGCGAGAGGGCGCGGCATTCGTATTCCTGGGCGGTTTTCCGTTCAGTCTATTGCGGCTATTGCCGCAAGTTTTCTCCTGCGAAGACCCCGGCGATGCGCTATGGGAATTCTCCTTAATGGAGTTGGCGGCAATTCATGGGTGGCGTATGTTGCGCCGCTTTTTGTGTATCATGCTGATTTTAAAAAGAAAAAAACAGTATCCGATGCCTCGGATACTTGAGGACGCAACAGGGCGGATTCGGGGGGAGTTGGTATATCTTTTTGGAATTATGTGTTTATGCTCTCCGCTCGGAGGTATTTTGCTTTGTTGTTGTGGGATTGTTTTGCGCCCTGTTTGTTTCGGTGTTTGGATCAAAAAAAGCCCTTTATGTTAAATAAGGTGAAAGAGGATGTGTTCGAGATAGATATGAAATGCGTTGTTGCAAAACTCTAACTGCCTGCTTCTCTATGGAAAACTGGAATTTTCGGAGAAAAGAGCACGTAATGTTTTGTTGTGGCACGCCCTTTGCTCTGTTCAGTGATCGACATGGGATGCTGTGGTTGGAAAGCCCATTGCCGAATAAGCGTATGCACAGACAAGGAGGTGGCCGGGCAGAGTTTGCACAAAATGTTCTGGGAAGGGAAACTCCTCAATCATCGGGTGGCGGCCCGGAAAGTAGACCTTGCTCCAGAGAAAACAGCGACTGTTTGGATACAGGCTGAAATTGAAAGAAGCTTACAAAAATAACTCCCTGGCCGGGAGTGAGTTGAAACTAATTGTTAATCTGTAGATAAAAAATTAAGGGAGGAAAAATCATGTCGAACACATTCTCACTCGCTGAGGTAGCAGAGGAAAAGGTTGCTACCCCGACCGTGACAAAAGCCACGATCCTGTGCGCGGTCCTGGCCCTGGTCGGGGTTGGCGCAGGTCTGTATGCCCAGGTTGTCGGGCATGAACATGCCTTTGCCAACACCCGGGAGATGCCCTGGGGTATCCTGATCGCAAATTATGCCTATTTCGCCATTATCTCCACTGGGCTCTGTCTGCTTGCCGTACTGAGCCACATCTTCGGGCACAACCGTTTGACCGCGCTCGCCAACCGCATGGTGTATCTCTCCATCGTGGTCATCTTCGGCGGGTTCCTCATTATCGGCCTTGAGCTTGAAAATCCCCATCGCATGCTCCTCTATAACATGCTTTCCCCGAACCTGACCTCCAACATCTGGTGGATGGGAACCCTGTACAGCATGGCCGTGGGCTTCATGTTTGTAGAATTCTACCTGATTCTGACCAAGAAATACTCCATGGCTGTTACCCTGGGCGTGCTTGGCGCCTTGGCTGAGCTTGCGGCTAACACCAACCTGGGAGCCGTATTCGCGACCCTTTCCGCACGTCCTTTCTGGTACGGTTCCCAGCTGCCCGTTTATTTTCTTGCCTCGGCCGTGATGACCGGTTCCGCTGCGATTATCCTGTTCAGCAACTGGGCCTATAAGATGCGTGGCGAGGAAATGAGCCAGTCCACCCGTGAAGGTCTTCAGGGCGCCGGCAAGGTTATGTTCAGCACCCTCGTGCTGCTTGTCGTTGCCACGGCTTGGAAGTTCATCGCCGCCTTTGCCGGTGGCGCCGAGGATGTTCGTCTTGCCGCACTGAGCCTGCTCCAGGGTCCGCTCGCCATGAATTTTTGGGTGTTCGAGACCGTGGTCGGCATGCTTGCCCCCATCGTGATCCTGACCCTCTCCCGGATGAAGAGCCAGCAGGCTCTGTCCGCAGCAGCGCTCATGGTTTTGGTCGGCGCCTACTTTCAGCGTTATGATCTCGTTGTCGCCGGCCAGATCGTGCCGATCTACAACGGCTTTGACGAACTGCCCACCTATCTTTCCTACATCCCCTCCGCGGCGGAGTTTTTGATCGCCCTGGGTGGTTTTGGGTTGGTTGGTCTCGGGTTTCTCCTTGGCGAGCGCTTTTTCGGCAAAGCCTTCCGGCCCAGCGGTCATCATTGATCCCTGGCCGCACGAGGCTGAAGTAAAGACAAATGACCTCCCGCGGGCGGGATTGCCTGCCCGCGGGAAGCTCAAACCGGAGTAGAGACAATGATATCTGACAACAAGGCAATTTTCACCATAGGAACCGCGGCGAAAATGCTGGAAGTGCATCCGCGAACCCTGAGGATCTACGAAAGGGAAAATTTGGTCAAGCCTTTACGGAATGGTCAGTGGCGCTACTACACCATGGATGACATCAAGTGGATTCAGTGTCTTCGGGATATGATTCATGAGCATGGCATCAGCATCGCGGCCATCAAGAAGCTGTTGCAGTACACCCCTTGCTGGAACATCGCCGATTGCCCCTTTGAGAAGAGGAAACAGTGCACGGCCTTTATGTCCAGTGGGCTTGTTCCCAGAAAGATCAGCGTGGAGCAGAGATCAGGGGATGTTGCCGCCTGAGCAATGGATGTTTAATAAGGAGAACGACAATGACCACCATCACGCAATTTTTGGATAAAATTAATATCGGCGCCTTGGGCGTGGACGAAACATCGGGAAGCGTTCCGGCCAGGGTTTCTTTACGTAAGGTCAGCGAGGCGTGTTGGGGAATAGCGACCTTTGCGCTGTTTCTGCTCTTGGGGCCGTTTTCCGCCATTGCCGCCATCTGTAGCGTGATCTCCTTGGCAAAGCAGGGAAACGGTGCCGAACCGGAGGCGATGTGCTGAGGTGAAGTGTGGAGAGGTGGATGCGTGACGGAGCTTTTCCGGGAGGTTCCCTGCCATGATTTCTGTGATCAGGAGTGAGCGACCAGCCGCGGACAGAACAGACTGGTGATTGACCCTTGGTTGCAGGGAGACGTGACGCAAAAAAAGCTGCTCAGTTGAGCGGCTTTTTTTGTTTGAAACCGGCAGCGTATTTATTCATGGCAGCCGTTACATTTGGTCGGTCCTTCATTTTTGGCCTTGTGGCAGTCCATGCAGAAAGCATGTCCCTGTTTGAAATCCCATTTCTTGTCCGCCGGGAAGTTGGCGTTTTTGTGACAGGTGTCGCAGTTAATGTTTGTCTGGTGCTTGGCATGGGGGAACACAGTCGGCCTCTTGCCCGTCTCGGTGGTTAAAATGATCTCGGCCGGGGCAGCAGAATGGGGTTGCTCTTTCTCCCCTGTATTTTTGGATTGTTGCGCAGCGCTGGCAGGCGTATCCAGAACAAACAGCATGCATGCGAGTACCAAGGTATAGTATTTCATATGGGTTCAGGGGGGGAAGTAATACCGTTTCTGTTTGAGGAAAAGGCATTAAAAAAGGCTGCTCTTTCGAGTAGCCTTTTTTAATGCGTTATGCGAAGCGCCAATCTTTACTTCTTGTGGCACTCAGCGCACTTGGTCGGGCCGGACATCTTGGCATGGCAATCTTTGCAGAGCTTGGTGTGTGCGGTCTCTTTGTTGATCGCGATTTTCGCCGGGGTGCCTTCGTGGCATTTTTTGCAATCGCCAAGCTTTGTCTGGTGAGCCTTGTGGTTGAAAGTGACCTTGCCCATCGGTGCTTTTGCCGCAGGGTAAACGACAACATCACCGGCAAAAGCCGAAGTGGCGGCAAAGCCCAATACCAGCGCGAAGGCTGCGGAACAGATAACGGATTTCTTCATGATCCTTCTCCCTTAATACAGTTGGTTTATAAAAATGGGTTTATGAATTCCCATTCACTTACAAATGTTGTTTTATAAACCCACTTGCCGAGCCTTGTCAAGCAGGAAGAATATTTTAGATCCAGTCTCTTTATTCCTTGATGCTGGCGGATCGGATCAGCTGCCGCCGTAGCTGTGCAGGCCGGAAAGCAGAAAGTTGACGCCATAGTAGGTGAAGATCACGGAAAGGAAGCCGAGCACTGCCAGCCAGGCGATGCGTCGTCCCCCCCACCCTCTGGTAAATCTGGCATGGAGGGTTGCCGCGTAGATAAACCAGGTGATTAGGGACCATGTTTCCTTGGGGTCCCAGCTCCAGTATGTGCCCCAGGCGGAGTTGGCCCAGACGGCTCCGGTGATGATGCCGGCGGAGAGCCAGAGAAAGCCGAACACCAGGGTTTTATGGATGATGTCGTCTATCTCTTTGAGTTCGGGCAAAGAGGCAAGGAGGGAGCCGGGGGCCTCGTTCGCCTTCCGGTCTTTGATCAGGTACATAATGCCCATGCCGCCGGCCACGGCAAAGGCGGCATAGCCGACAAAACAGGTGATGACGTGGGCGATGAGCCAGTTGCTCTGCAGGGCCGGGATCAGCGGCTTGATTTCCTTGCCGAATTGGGGTGAAAACGAGGCATAGGCCATGCTCAAGAAGGCAAAGGGCATGGAGAAAGCGCCCAGAACCCTGTTTTTGTATTTCCATTCAAGGCCGAGGTAGAAGATGGCAATGGACCAGGCGAAGAACACCAGGGACTCGTACATATTGGAAAGGGGCGCATAGCCGATGCCGGCCTGATACGATTCTTGCCAGCGCAGGCCGATGCCTGCGGTGTTGACCAGGAACGCGGCAACGGTGATCAGCGTGGCGAAGAGGCCGAGTTTTTTCGCCCTAAACACAAAAATTGCGATGTAGAGCATCGCGGAGAAAAGATAGGCAAGCGTTGTGATGCCCAGCAGTTGTGAACTATTCATGGCAGATCCTTAAGCGTTTTGAAACGTGGAGTCGTGAGTGAAACAGTCGACAAGGGCGGCAAACTCTTTTTCAAAGGCGATCTTGTTTTTGTTGCTTGTGCCGCAAACCAGGATCCGGCAGCGATCCGTAGCCTCTTCCCGGACAATATAAACCCAAACTCTCCGGTGCGAAAGAAAGAAAGCAACGTAGAGGCCGATCAGCATAAGGGCGCATCCGGCATAGACGGTCCAGACGCCGGGGTCCTTGGCGACTTGAAGGCCGGTGGCGTACACCTGGCTTGCCTCAAATTCATATTCCGCTGCCGGGCTGGAAATGGTCTGGGTTGCGTTGTTGTCCATCCAGAAAATGCTGGGTTCGCCCTGTCCATCGGAAAACCAGACTTTCAGCCGGTTGACATCTCCCATGCGGCTACGAACCTCCTGGTTGATAACCCCGAAGTCGATGCCGCCTTCCGGCCAGCTGATTTTTTGGCCAAAGGGAATCTGGAAAAACTGGCTGGCCTTGGTGGCCTTGTTGGTAATGGTAACGTTGAAGCCCTGCATGGGTTCGTAGCTGGACTGGTAGAAAGTAATACCCTTGTAGCTCAGGGGATCGTTGACAATGATGGGCCGTTTGTCACCCGTGGTTTTTCC
>JBAZSA010000114.1:0-8647 GCA_041662645.1 Desulfurivibrionaceae bacterium | reverse complement strand
ACCCGGAGCGGACCAAACTGGATGTTGTCCGGGGCGTAATAATCGGCAAAGGAAAAGAGCCAGTAGGTTTTGAGCCAGCCGAAATCGCTGAAGTGGCGGGCATCCCCGTCAAAGGCTGTAATCATCTTTCCCCCAAAACAATCCAGGCGCGGGTAGTTTATGGTTTGCGGCACCAGGCAAGGAATATGGGGTATTTCTGTATCACCCCGTTTCCTCGCTGTTTTTCCATGATGTGAATCTCTTGCACACCAATGTCCTGACCGTGATTTTTCGCCAGGATCGCCCGGACAGTATCCGGATTGATTCCGTGGTGGGAGACCCCGGTGTTGTCTTCATGAAAGGAGCCATCTTCCGTGACCAGATCGGCAACGGCAAGAAAGCCTCCCGGTTTCAAGACAGCGAAAAATTGCTGCAGCAGCGGTTCGATTTCGGGGATATGGTGCAGGGTCATGCTGCTCATTATCAGGTCAAAGTCGTTTTCAGGCAGGGGGTGCAGGGTAAGGTCATGGGCAAGGGTCTTAATATTGCCGATTTTTTCCTCTTCGGCTTTCTTGCGGAGAACCTCCAGCATCCGTGGCGAGGTGTCGACGGCCAGGATTTTCGAGACATGCGGGCTTATGGCCCTGGAAACCATGCCGGTGCCGCAGCCGTATTCGAGAACTTGCATGGTCCGGGAAAGAGGGATCGCCTGCTGGATTGCCTCGGCAACCGTGCGGGCAAGGGCGACACGTTGCGGTTTTTCTTCCCAGTCCGCGGCAGCGTCATCGAATCGTTTGACAGTATCGGAGACCATTGTGAGTCCAAGTGTATTATTTTGGAATGCAGGGCAGGGAATGAAGATGGTGCCCGTGCCTGATTTTTTCGCAAGGTAATCATTGTTTGAAATCTCGGCCAGCTTTTTTCCGCACGAGGGAAAACTGGTATGGTGTCAAGGCCGGAAAAAACGTACAATAGCGGCATGGCGATGGTGCGGTAACGGAAAAAAATGCGCGGGCGTAAAAAATAATGAAAGCGATCGATCATTCCACCCTGCTGGCCATTCACCCCTTGTCATACCAAGGGGAGCAGGCTCTTCAGGGCCTCTGGCCCGCCTTTCTGCAAACCTTGCGCAAGCTCCTTGTTCAGGTGGGGATTGAGGCTCCGGAAAGCACCGCGGAGCTGTTGCTCATCTATTACGACGAACCTTTCGCCGCCCTGAGCACCTTTTTCGAAAGCCTGGAGTCGCTCAAGAAACAGCATTGGCAAGCACAGTTGGGCGCGGTTCCCATCCAGGTTATTGTGCATCTGCACCGGAAAAAAGATTCGCCTGCCGATTTTGGCGAGGCCACGGCTCCGGTCTGGGGTGTGGTGCAGCAGGAAATCCCCCATGTGACCCGGGCGTTGAAGCTTCAGTGGAACCAGCTTTTTGCCGGCAAAAAATTGCCTGCCCATCAATTTGTGGATGCCGGAGACGGGTTGTTCCGGCTGAGTTTTTCCGGGGATCTCAGCGAACTGAAACGCGAGCGGCTTTTTACCGGCAGGTTTCTGGCTGCAAATGGGGTCTGTTCCGAGTGTTTTTACTGCGGCATGGCCAATCATGCGCCTGCCCATTGTCCCAGCAAACAGCTGACCATGGACACCCGCGGTCTCAATCTGGTTGGCTACCAGCCTCTTGCCGACATAGACCGTTTGTTCAAGCAGGTCATGGCCGAGCAGAAAAAAATGGCGGAGCTGTTGGCCACCAACATCGACGCCGGCCAAATCCGTAATGACCCGGCCTTGCAAGTGTACGTTGCTTATTTTGACATGTATCTCATCTACCAGCCTCGTTTTCTGGCGTATGCCGCCTTTTCCGTGTTTTCTTCCTGGGACGGCGGCGGCAAAATAGACAGGGTCAAGATTGACAGCCGGAATCTGCATGCCGGTTTGGATTGCCTGCGGGTCGGTCAGTACAAGCAGGCGGCTGACTTCATGAAGGTAGAAAACCAAGCCTTGGGAGGCAAGCAGTTCTACGCCACCCTGGGGCAGGCCTTCATCGCCCTGGAGCGCGGCCGGATGGGAGAGATGGGCCATTTTCTGCAAATGGCAAACAGCACGGCCAGCACGGAAAAAGAGAAAATCTATATCAGCCTTCTTTTCGCCAGATTCCACAGGTTGGCTGGCCATCCGTGGAAAGCGGAACAAATGCTGGGTTCGGTCGCCAACCTCTATACCGACTGCCCGGAGGTTTTATACGCTCTTCTCCAAACAAAGGTTCATGAAGGTCTTGGGCAGCAACAGATGCAGTTGCTCCGTAAACTGGCGGCCGAAGACCGTCGGTATTTCATGATCGCCCTCATGGATCCGGCCCTGCTTTCGGCCAACAGCATGGTGGAAAACGTGCTTTCCGGGTTGCTTGAAATCAAGAACAAGGAAGCAGGGGAAAATCTGGCCGAGACGAAAGATGCATGGGCACAGTTGCAGGCTTGGTTCGGCGATGAGGACGACAATGATTTGCGGACCAATCTCGCGGGGTTGGCCAATCTGGAGGAGCAGTTCCGGCGGCACGGCGTTTATGATGTTTTTGAGGTCGCGGACCGGGCTAAATCCTTGGGATTGGTCTGCCCCCGGCTGCGCGAGGAAAGACTTGAGGAATTGAATATCCAGGTGGATGCGGCGGCTCTAGTCTGGGCGGATTACAACACCTTCTGGCAGGAATACCCCTACCAGTCCTTTTTTGGGGATTTTAAAAACGTTCTTTTTGCCGGCAAGAGAAAGTTTGTCGAAGCCAGAAGCATTGCCGGCGAGAGTCTGACAAAGGCCAGGGCGCGCCTCCAGGCAGGCAAGACCCAGGTCGATCGTCTTGCAGGGTTGATTGACCGCATGCTGAAGTTGAAAATTGCCCTGGATACCCTGGCGATGTTTTCCAAAAAGCTGCTGGTAACGGAATTGGTGCTCAGCGTGCTCGCATTTTTGTCTCTGCCGGTCATTACTTTTGGGCTCTCGGGCGTGCTCGGCCCGGATGTTATAAGCCTGGTAAAAAATCCCCAGACCCAGAAGAGCGTCATGGTTGTTATTACCCTGTTTCTCGCGCCGTTTCTTGCCTTGGCTCTGACCATCCGTTCGATGTCCGAACGGTGATGACGCCGCAAGCCCGCGTACCCGTATGCCGGATTTTTGCTCAACCATCTTCCGCGGCACGTTGGATTTTTAGAGAGATCTGTTTTTAGGCCCGGGCTTATTGCCCGGCGGGGAGGGATACCAATGGCAGCCACGACCATGCAGCCCTTTATCGACCAGCAAATGGCCCAGGGGAAAAAACCCAACCGGCTGGCCGCCGAAAAAAGCCCCTATCTCCTCCAGCATGCCTTCAATCCCGTGGCATGGTACCCTTGGGGGGAGGATGCCTTTGCCGCGGCGCGCAACGAAAACAAGCCGATTTTTCTCTCCATCGGGTATTCCACCTGCCACTGGTGCCACGTCATGGCCCATGAATCCTTTGAGAATCCGGAAGTAGCCCGGATGCTCAACGAAAATTTTATCTGCATCAAGGTGGACAGGGAGGAACGCCCTGATCTTGACCAGATTTACATGGCAGCGGTGCAGGCCCTGACCGGCCATGGCGGCTGGCCCATGTCGGTGTTTCTCACCCCTGGCCTGCAACCCTTTTACGGGGGCACCTATTTCCCCCCCGAGGCACGGCAAGGGCTGCCAGGCTTTGCCGGGGTGCTGACAACAGTGCACGATGCCTGGGGCAACCGGCCTGAAAAGATCCTTGGGTCGGCGGCAAATATCACGGAGCATCTCCGGCAGAAGGCCGGGAATTCCTGGGCAGCAAAGATCGACCCGGAGATTTTCACCAAGGCATTCCTGCAGATCGCCGCGGAGTACGACGCCGGATTCGGCGGGTTTGGCCAGGCGCCCAAGTTTCCCCGGCCCGTGCTTTTTAATTTTCTGCTGCGTTACGCCGTGCGCACCGGTGAGGCCCAAGCCCAGAACATGACCTATGTCACCCTGCGCAAGATGGCGGCCGGCGGGATGTACGACCACCTGGGCGGCGGCTTTCACCGCTATTCGGTGGATGGCCAGTGGCGGGTTCCCCATTTTGAAAAGATGCTCTACGATCAGGCCCAACTCGCGGTTGCCTACCTCGAAGCCTTCCAGCTCGGGCAGGACCCTTTCTATGCCAATGTTGCCCAGGATATTCTCGACTATGTCCTGCGGGACATGACCAGCCCGGAAGGGGGGTTTTATTCGGCGGAGGATGCCGACAGCGTCCAGGCCGGAAACCCCGAGGTGCACGGCGAAGGGTTGTTTTATCTCTGGACCCGGGAAGAGATTGTCTCGACCCTCGGCAAGGAGCACGGGGAGATATTTTCTTTCCATTACGGCGTTCTTGATGCGGGCAACGCCCTTGCCGATCCCCAGCAGGAGTTTTCCGGGAAAAATATCCTCTATGTCGCCCATCCTCTTGGGGAGACAGCCAGCCGTTTCCGCATCCCGGAAGAGGAGTTGTCCCGCTTGCTCGAACGCTCCCGGCACAGGCTCCATGCGGTGCGGGAGCAAAGGCCAAGGCCGCATCGCGACGACAAGATCATCACCTCCTGGAACGGGCACATGATCAGCGCCTTTGCCCGAGGTGCCCAGGTGTTGGGCGAAAAGCGCTATCTTGCCGCAGCCGAACGGGCGGCGGCGTTTATCCGGTCCAGGTTGTATGATCCTGTTTCCGGCACCCTGTTGCGGCGATATCGGGATGGAGAGGCAGGTCTTGCCGGCCAGCTCGACGACTATGCCTTTCTGGTCAACGGCTTGCTCGATCTCCATGAAACCTCCTTCGACAGTGCCTGGCTGCAACTGGCCATGACCCTGACGGAAAAACAGATTGCCCTGTTCGCCGATGAGGCCCATGGGGGATTTTTTGAAACCGCCGCAGGGGACGGTTCCGTCTTGGTTCGCCTCAAGGCGGATTATGACGGGGCCGAGCCCACGGGCAATTCGGTGAGCGCCCTCAATCTGCTCCGGCTTGGCCGGATAACCGGCAATGAAGCGTGGCTCAAGCGAGCCGGGACAACCATTGAGGCCTTTGGCAAGCGGCTGAACGACTATCCTCCCATCCTGCCCCAGATGCTCGTGGCGCATGATTTCATGGAAAGCACGCCTCGGCAATTCCTGATTGCCGGGAAGCTTGGCCGGCCAGATACCGAAATCATGCTTGCCATGATCCGCAAACGCTTTTTACCCGGCAAGATCGTGCTGTTGGCCGATGGTGATCCAGACCACTTTCTCCGCCAATACCAGCCGGTTTTGGCGGAGATTGACCCGCAGGAAAATAAAAGTACGGTGTATCTCTGTGAAAACTCCAGCTGCCAGTTGCCGATCTCTGATCTGTCCGAATTTGCGAAAAAACTTGAGACCATGGAAAAAATGCTCCGATAAAGAAGCACTTCTTCCTCTCTGGAAGCAAAATAATGCCACTGACCAAGTGGTGGTCCCGGCTCCGCAACCTGGCGAAAAGTCTGCTGTATTTCTTGACTTTTTTTTAGGCTCACGCCTAATAATGGTGTAGGATGGTAACAAGAAGGCCGTGTGCTAAGGCTTTCATCATAGGTGAACAAGACCACCGTTTTTTTTTCGGATGTTTGAACGAGAACAACAGGGGACTTATGAAGGCGGAATATCTGAATCCTTTCGTGCATGCCACTAAAAATGTTCTGGAAACCATGGCCCAGACCAAATTGACCGGGCAGAAGCCGCATCTCAAGGATGGAGTTGCCACCTACGGCGATGTGACCGGCATTATCGGCATGGCCTCCGAGACCGTTGAGGGTACCATGACCATCAGCTTTCCGGCTGCCTGTATCATAAAGATCGTTTCCCGGATGCTCATGGAAGAGCCCAAAACCGGTATCGACAATGACATTGTCGATGCCGTGGGTGAGATCACCAATATGATCTGTGGCGGCGCCAAAGCGGAATTCGGCAAGCTTGGCATGAGTTTTAACCTTGCCACCCCGACCATGGTTACCGGCAAGGGCGTGGAAATTCATCATTACTCAGATGTGCCGATCATCGTGCTCCCGTTTGAGACCGACTGCGGCACCTTTGTGCTGGAGGCCAATCTGGCCAGCAAATAACAGGCTGAAGGAGCAAGGTGTAAGGTGAAATGGGGAGCGATTTTTTTATCCCCTGTGCCGAAAAAACCTTGCATGAGGAAGATGGAAAAAGTTTCCTTCAGCCTTCAGCCTTCAGCCTTCAGCCTTCAGCCTTCCCCGCAATATCCTCAAGGGCTGGTTGCAGCGTTGGAAAACGGAAAGAAAATCCGTTTGCCATCAGCACACCCGGCATCATCCTGCATCCCTCAAGCACCACCGAACTCATTTCCCCCAAGGCCAGACGAACGGCAAAGCCCGGAACCGCCAGAAACGCGGGTCTGTGCAGCACCTTGCCCAGAATGCTGGTGAATTCCCCGTTGCGCACCGGAGCTGGCGCGCTCAGATTTACCGGGCCGCGAACCTCGCTGTTGTTCATGCAAAATAGGATGGCGCTGGTGAGGTCATCCTGATGAATCCAGGGAAACCACTGGCGGCCATGCCCCAGTTTTCCAGCCACGCCCAAGCGAAAACCCGGCAGCATCTTGGCCAGGGCGCCGCCGTTTTTCCCCAGGACAATGCCGATGCGCAGGGAAACCACCCTGGCCTTGCCTTGCGCCCTGTTTGCCTCTGCCTCCCAAGCCTTGCAAACCGAGGCGAGAAAATCACTGCCCGGCAAGGCGTTTTCATACTTTTCTTCATCGTTGCAAAAGCCATAGTACCCCGAGGCACTGGTGTTGATCAGGGTAACGGGCGAGGCGGGGTTGTCCGGCATGGCCTCGACAATGTTTCTGGTCGAGTCAACCCGGCTGTGCAGGATCATCTCCTTTGCCGCCGAAGTCCAACGGGTGAAGATGCTTGTGCCTGTAAGATTGATGATAACGTCATGGCCGGACACTTCCTGTTGCCAGGGACCGGGAATGAGCGGCGAGCCTGAAACCACATGGATGTGCGGGGCGAGATCGCCGAGTTTCCTGGGGCTTCTGGCCAGGGCGGTTACCGAGTGTCCTTCCTGCAGAAATCTTCGGATGAGGGTTTGCCCCAGAAAGCCCGTGGAGCCTGCGATGAATATTTTCATGATGGTGTTTCCGGCGTTTTCTTTATTCCATCCCGGCTGCCTGTGTCTTCGCCGGTCGGGCGGGAATCTGTCCTTTCCTTGTCGTTCCAGCGGAGGCGGCCTACTGACCCGAAAGGAAAGAGCAGGGGCATGAGCCACCAGGCCGACCACCAGTTCAGGCCGAGCGCTGCAAACCCGCCTGAGGACAGCGCTGCCCAGAGCATGCAGATGCCGAGTAGAAAATAAACCGGGAGCATGAGCTTCCAGTAAGGCTGATCTGGGTGTCTCCATGGTGCGGTGGAGAGCACCACCACCACGGCGGCCCCTGCAAGCAACAGCCCAGTCAACCCTTCTGTCATCCGGCCCTGCACGGTCCAGAAACCGGCAAGCAGGAGAACCCAGAGGAAACCTCCTGTCCAGCCCCCGATCCACCCCGCCTTTTCCCCTTTTCTGCTGGTCATGGTTCTAATCCTCTATTTTGGCTCGTTTCCGCACGGGGTTGTCAGGGATAGTTTCATGCCCCCGGTTTTCCCGTATCTGGTTTGTAACCGAAACAATCAGGGATTTCTTTTTGGCTGCGGGCATTTTCTTGATCCGGCCTTCCCGTTGGGTTGCTTTGGCCCTGGAGACGACCTCTTCCGCGTAGACCAGTTGCACCGGTCGCCGCCCCCTGGTGTATTTTGCACCTTTGTCAGAAGAGTTGTGTTCCGCCAGCCGTTTTTCCAGATCCTTGGCAATGCCGCAATAGAGGGTGGCGTCCTGGCAGCGGACCAGATAGACAAACCAGACGGCTTGGGAACCCTCCATCAGCCGCCCGCCTTTTTTGCCTGATAACCCAGGCGGATCAGCTCCGCCAGCACCACCTCCCGGTGGTCGCCCTGCACCTCGATAACCCCGTTTTTCACGGTGCCGCCGCTGCCGCAGCGCTGCTTGAGCTGTTTGGCAAGTCCGGTCAACTCCGGTTCGGGCAAGGGCAGCCCGGTGATCAGCGTCACGCCGCTGCCTTTGCGGCCCTTGGTTTCCCGTAAGACCCGGACGATACCGTCGCCCTTTGCTATGGTTTTCTTCTGGCCGCAATTGCATTGAGCCACGGGTTTGCTACAGTCCGGGCAGGTCCGGCCATGTTCCGTGGAGTAGACCAGGGAGGAACCGCTGGCTGATTTTTTGCGCATGGTCTTATTCCACCATCTTCAGCATCTCGTCAATGGTGGTGAGCCCGCCAAGCCAGAAGGACGGGTCATCCAGATCGACGCCAAAGGGTTTGAGCAGCTCCGCCGGGGTATTGCTGCCCCCGGCGCGCAGCAGGTCGAGGTATTTGGGCACAAAGGCGGCCCCATCTTCCTTGTAGAGGTTGTACAGGGCCAGAACCAGCAGCTCGCCAAAGGCGTAGGAATAGACATAGCCAGGGGTGCTCAGGAAATGGGGGATGTACGACCACCAGATGCCGTAGTCCTCCCGCAGGGTGACGGAATCGGCGAACATGGCCCGCTGGGTGGTGAGCCAGTGACTGGCCAATTGTTCCGGGGAGAGTTCGCCGCTTTCC
>JBAZSA010000113.1:0-8707 GCA_041662645.1 Desulfurivibrionaceae bacterium | reverse complement strand
CGCTGTATCTGAAGTTTAAGGGGGGCAAAGGCGTGGCAACGGCTCTGGGCATCTTTTGCTATCTGACGCCGGTGGCCGCGCTCATTGATCTGCTTGTCTTTGTTGGCGTGGTCTACAACTGGGGCTATGTTTCCCTGGGCTCGCTCACCGCAGCCCTGCTGATGCCGGGGTTGGTCTGGCTGCTCTCCGGTTCGGTGAGCAACACGGTGCTGGCCTTCGGGATCGGGATGCTGATCTGGCTCAAGCACAGGGACAACATCGAGCGGCTCATGAAACACGAGGAGAAGAGCTGGAGGAAAAAAGACTCCACCTCAAGAAGCGCATGACCAACGATGAGTGGAAAAAAATCGTGGCGGCCAAGAATCTTCTGGGATTGCCGGATCAGGCGAGCCTGGCGGAGATAAAAAAGGCCTTTCGCCGGCTCTCCAAGGAGAATCATCCCGACCTTGCCCACCACAGGCCGGAGGGGGAAAAAGGTCCGGGGCTGGAAATGCACCGGCTCACCGAGGCGTGCCAGATTTTGCTGGAGTATGGGAGAAAGTACAAAATCCCCTTGGTGCCGGGGGAGGATCAGCCCCTTGAAGGGGAAGACTGGTGGATGGAACGCTTTGGCAATGATCCCCTCTGGGGGCCAGGCCGCGGCAAATGAAGCACAAGGTTAACGGCGCAAGGCGCGGGACTTCCTTTCACCTTTAACCTTCTTACTCCATGAACTTTTTGTCAGTGGTGATCTTGGCCTGGCTTTGCAGATACGCGAGCCAGTCGCCCATGACCTGCATCTGTTTTTCCTGGATCAGCATTTTCCGCAGCGCTTCTTTCTGGCTGGCAAAGGCTTCCTCGCTTGCCGGTTTGCCTTCCTTGAAATGGAGCACATAAAACGTGGAGCCGTTCTCGGCGATCTCTTTTGGGTACGGTGAGGCGGCGCTGAGTTTCAGCCCTTGCGCGGCAACGGGGGCGGGCAAACCGCTGGCCGCCTGCTGGCTTTTCGAGAAAAAAGAGGTTTCCTGAACGCTGTTCTTTGTCTTTTCCGCTTCGGCCACAAGGGAGCCGTCTTTCTTCGCCTGGGCCAACAGCGCCACGGCACCATCCTTTGCTTTGTTGCGGGCCTGATCGTCAAGAAAATCTTTTTCTACCCGGGCGCGAACCTCGGCCAACGGCGGAACCTGGGGTTCCTTCACGTCGTCGAGGTACACAATGGCGTATCCGCCTTTAATCTCAAGCAGTGAGCTCAGCTCGCCTTTTTTCAGGCCGAAGATGGTTTTGAGCAACGCTGGCTGTCCTGCCAGCGCCGGGGGAGGATTGGCCTGGGTGAAGTAATCGGTTGTCTGCACCGGCGTCTTTGCGCTGGCTGCATACTTGTCCAAGCTGCCGGACTGGATAATCCCCTCGTAGGCCTGGTTGGCCAGCTGGAAGGTAAGATCCTTGCCCCGTTGGGCCTTGAGTTCAGTGGCGATCTGTTCCCGCGCCGCAGCCAAGGTGGTCACGTTTGCCGGTTTGATTTTTTCAAGCTTGATGAGGTGGAGGCCGAACTGTGTTGTCACGATTGGGCTGATCTCGCCTTCCTTGAGCGAAAAGGCCGCCTCGGCAAAGGGTGGAACCATCTGCCCCTTGCTGAAAAAACCAAGGTCGCCGCCGTTTTTCCCGCTTGCATCCTCGGAGTACTCCCTGGCCAATTGGCTGAAATCCTTGCCCGCCTTGGCCAGCGCCAGGATTGCCTCGAGCTTTTTGCGTTTGGCGGCTTGCAGCTCGCCGCTCTCCTTGGCGTCGGAGCGGATCAGGATGTGCCGGGCCTGGCGGAGTTCGGGGGTGGAAAATTTGTCGGGGTTCAATTTGTAGTACTGTTCGATTTCCTGGTCGCTCACCTGGATGTTGGCCGCATTCTGTTCATTAAGAAAGGTAATGTCCCGAAGCTTGACCTGCGGTTCGGTCAGGTAGGTTTGCTTGTTTGCTTCAAAAAAGAGCTTCAACGCCTCATCGGCAACCGGGCCTGGAGTCCGGAAATCATCGGGGGTAAAGGCGACATATTCGAGTTTGAGCTGGTCGTTGTCAGAGGCGAAACGGTCCTTGAGTTCGCTGTCGGAAATCCGGGCGAACCGGGAAAGATGGGCAAGGATCTTGTTGCGAAGGAGGTCGTCGCGCACGCTGTTTTCAAAATCAGCCGTATTCATCCGTGAGGCAGTCAGCATCTTTTTGTAGCGGTCGAGCTTGAAGATCCCTTCTTCCCGGAAGGCGTCCATGTTCTGGATAACCTTGCGCACCTCGTCGCTGCCCACGATCAACCCTGCCTCCTTGGCGCCTTGTTGCATGACCAGTTCCTGAATCATCTGGTTCAGCACCTGCTGTTTCAGGTTCAGGGCCTCAAGCAGCCCGGCGGGCAGGTTTCCGCCGAACTGTTCCTGGTAGCGGTTGAGGGTTTGGTTGTAGGTCCGCTGGAACTGTTGCGCGGAAATGCTCTGGCCATTGACCGTGGCAATGGCGTCGGGGCCGCCTTTTTGGCTTTTCCCCACCCCCCAGAAGACAAAAACCAGGACGATGATAAGGATGGTGGCCTGGATATAGGTCGATTGGGCCTTGCGGCGCATGAAGTCGAGCATGTGTCACCTGATGATGGCAACTGTCCCGCAGCACCACATCTGCTTTGTCATCGGCCAGCTCATGTGCAATAGCACACTTCGCCGACCTCTTCCTCGCATCTGCGGCACTGCTGAACAGTTACGTTTTGTTGTTTACGATCCTTTCCGGTTCCGGACTGGATGGTTATAGATGAGAATACTGTTTTGTTAAAAATTCAGGATGTTATCCTAATTTTTTTCGTAAAAACCGTCAACCGATTTAACCTAAATAGCAGGATGTGGCGCTGGTACTTACACCTTGGCCAGATTCTCGCCCACCACCGTATTCACCACCAGGGGGACGTCAAGGTGCATGACCCCTTCCATGGCCTCCTTGACCACCTCCCCGGTCGCCTCGATTTCCGAGGCCGGAACCTCAAAGACCAGCTCGTCGTGGATCTGGAGCAGGAGCTTGGCGCCAAGCCCCTGTTCGCTGATCCTGTGGGTGGCGGCGATGGTGGCCAGCTTGATGATGTCGGCTGCCGTGCCCTGGATGGGGGTGTTGATCGCGGTGCGCTCGGCGAATTCGCGGCTTGCCTTGTTGGAGCTGTTGATGTCGGGCAACAGGCGGCGGCGGTTGAGCAGGGTGGTGACAAAGCCATCCTGCCGGGCTTTTTCGACAATCTCCTCCATGAACCGTTTTACCCCGGCATAGTGGGCGAAGTAGCGCTCGATAAAGGTGGCGGCCTCCTTGCGGCTCAGGTTGAGCTGGGCGGCAAGGCCAAAGGCGCTGATCCCGTAAATAATCCCGAAGTTGATGGTCTTTGCCACCCGCCGCATTTCAGGCGAGATAAAGGCGGCGTTGACCCTAAAGATTTCGGCGGCGGTCTGGTTGTGCACGTCCTGGCCCGCGCGGAAGGCGGCAAGCAGGGCCGGGTCCTGGGCATAATGGGCCATGACCCGCAGGTCGATCTGGGAATAATCCGCCGACAAAAAGAGGTGGCCAGGCGCGGCAACGAAGGCGGCCCGGATTTTCTGCCCCTCGGCGGTGCGGATCGGGATGTTTTGCAGATTTGGGTTGCTGCTGCTCAACCGTCCGGTGGCGGTGACCGTCTGGTTGAAGGAGGTGTGGACCCTCCCGGTTTTGGGGTGGATGAGCTCAGGCAGCCTGTCCACATAGGTGTTCTTGAGCTTGCTTAAGCTTCGGTGGGCCAGGATCGCCGCGGGCAGATCGTGCTGCCGGGCCAGGCTTTCCAACACCTTGACATCGGTGGAATAACCGGTCTTGGTTTTCCTCCCCTGGGGCAACCCCAGCTTGGCAAAGAGGATCTCGCCGAGCTGGCGGGTGGAATTGATGTTGAACTCCTCCCCTGCCAGATCGTAGATGGTCTTTTCCAGCTCTTTCAGCTGGAGGCCGAAATCTTCGGACAACCGGTGCAGCTGGGCTTGGTCAACGGTGATGCCGGTTTGTTCCATCCGGACCAGAATGGGGACCAGCTCCATCTCCAGGGTGGAGAAAAGCTCCCAGAGGCCAAGCTGTTCCATCTGGGGGCGGAATTGTTGCCAGAGCAGAAAGGCGCCGGTCACATCCTCGCAGGAATAGTCCTTGGCCGCCTCAGGGGCAACATAGGCAAAGCTGTCCGGCCGTTTGTCGCCTGCGGTGACCTCGCCGAAGGTGGTCAGTTGTTTGCCGAGCATCTCCAGGCACAGGTCGTCGAGCTTCTGGGAGCGGCGGGAAGGGTCGAGGAGGTAGGAGGCGATCATGGTGTCCCACAGGGGGCCATTGATGGGGAGGCCATGGTTTTCCAGGATGGGCAGATCGAACTTGAGGTTGTGGCCGAGCTTGGGCAGGTGGGGATCGGAAAAAAGCGGGCTCAGGTTTTTTTGGGCCAGGGCCAGGTCCAGCTGGTTGGGCAACAGGTTGCCATCCCCGTCCCGGTGGCCAATGGGCAGGTAATAGGCCTCCTCGGCTGTGGCGCAGAGCGAGATGCCCACCAGCTCGGCCACCAGCGGGTCCAGGGAGGTTGTTTCCGTGTCCAGCACGAGCAGGGGACCCTTGGCCAACTGGCGGCAGAGGTCCTCAAGCTGGCGTTCCGTGGTGACCAGATGGAACCCCTTGGTCTCAAGGGCAACGGCAGTAGTGGTCTGGGTTTTCAGCAACCGTTTGAAGTCGAGGAAGGTGTAAAGCTCCTGGAGCTTTTCCTCGTTGGGCTCGGGGATTTCGTAGTCCGCAAGTTCCGGCGAGGCAAGATCATCTCTGAGGGCGATGAGTTGGCGGGAGAGGAAGGCGTTTTCCTTGTCGGCCAGGAGTTTTTCCTTGAGTTTTGCCTGGGAGATGGTTTCGATATTCTGATAGAGCCCTTCCAGCGATCCGCATTGATTGATGAGTTTTTCCGCGGTTTTCGGGCCGATGCCCGCCACCCCCGGCACGTTGTCCGAGCTGTCGCCCATCAGGGCGAAAAAATCGAGGAGGTGGTCCACCGGGATATTGTATTTTTTTTGCACCGCAGCGGGGTCCATGAACATATCCCGCATGGGGTCCCAGACGGTGATTTTTTCTGAAACCAGCTGGAGCAGGTCTTTGTCTCCGGAAACCACGATCACCTGGTGTCCCTGGGCCGCGAGTTTTTTGGCCGCCGAGGCGATCAGGTCGTCGGCCTCAAAGCCCTGACGTTCCAGGCAGGCGATGTTGTGGGCGGCGACGATCTCCTTGATGTAGGGGATCTGGCAGGCGAGGTCGTCGGGCATGGGTGGGCGATTCGCCTTGTAGGCCGAATACATCTCGTGGCGGAAGTTCGGGCCCCGCACATCAAAGGCGATGCCGAGAAACCTGGGCGCCTTTTCCCGTAAAACCCGGAGCAGGATGTTGGTGAACCCGTAAACCGCATGGGTGGGCAGGCCGCTCTTGTTGGTGAGCGGGGCGATGGCGTGGTAGGCCCGGTAGATGTAGGCGCTGCCGTCGATGAGGTACACGGGTTCTGATAATATCATGGGGCATGATACTACCAGCCGTGCGGTGGTTTGGCAACATCGGCCCGCGTCCTCGTGCGCAACATCCGCATGGCGGGGAGCGTCCGTTGCACGCAGGCGATGATTACTGCTTGAAATTGCAAGGGTTTTTTCTGAGATGAAATTTTATTTTAGGTTTGAAATTGATCTGCCGATATGATAGTCAGGCAATTATAATTGTGCCGGGTGGAGTAGGGGCTTCAGGGGCTTCATCACGCTTGAAATGTTATAAATGGGCTGACGGCGCAATCTGCAGGTAAGATAGGAGTTAAGATATGAAACTAACGGGCATTTTTCCACAAGTAAAGACGGAGAAGGTCGAAACCAAGAAATCCGAGGGGGTTGCTGCCTCCAAGGACGGAAAGGTTAAAGACGGAGCCGCCGATCGGGTTGAACTTTCCGCGGGATCCCTGGATGTGCAGAAGGCTAAGAATATCATCGAGCAGACACCGGAAGTTCGGATGGACAAGGTTCAGGCGCTGCAGGAGCAGATCGCCCGGGGCGAATACACCGTTGATCCCCACCGGCTCGCTGACACGATGATGGCCAGCCTGCTTTCTGAAAATCCGCTGCATTAATCTTTCCCTCGGTCCCTTTTTTTCTCGCTTGTCCCTGGCGCGCAGAGTTGTTCTGCGCGCTTTTTTGTTATCTTCCCCTCGTTTCCCGGGCTATTCTTCAACAAAAACCGGCCAGCAGTGATCAAAGACCTTGGGGTCCTGCACAACCTGTTTGGCAAGACGTTTCTGGGTGTTGATCACCACCGGGCCAAGAAGATTGGCTGTCATCTTCAGCGGATCTCCGTGGGGAATGGTCAAAATGAGAAGAATTTCCAGAGGGTCGTCTTCCGTGGCGTCAAGCTCCTGCCGGATAAGAGCAGGGATCGCGGGCTTATATTGCGGGGCCAGGACTGCCGCCGAGGTTACCACAAAGGCAAGGTGGGGCTCATCCAGGGACTGGAGCCACATGAACGGCGACGTTGTTCCATGGGGCTTGAGGATGAAGTGGTGTGAGTCGGGGAACCCGAGAAAAGGCGAGGTCATGGTGATGATGTTTTCAGCACGGATCGTCAATTTGCCAAAACGGCTGGTGGCGACGGTCATTTCTTGCTGACAGGTATCAAGTGTCTTGGGCATGGTTTGCATCATCCTGCGCTCCCTTGGAAACCGCATATGTATTGTTGCCAGTCTGGCCGGGGATGCGCTTTGCAACTCCCCACGAATTTCTTGGGCCGGTTCGTCAGGTCCGCTTTTTTTCTGAAAACGCGGAAACCAAAGAGGTGAGATCCACCGGTGTTTCCTGCGCCGCTCTTTTGTTTTCCTCTACAATGCGCAAGTAGATTTCTTCCCGGTGCACGGCTATGTCGTTCGGCGCCTCGATGCCGATCTTCACTTGCCCGCCTTTTATTTCAAGAACCCGGATTTTTATTTCATCGCCAACAGCTATGGCTTCACCGAGTTTTCTGGTGAGAATGAGCATGGTTTTTCGCCCTCCCTGGCTTGATTGGTGCCCTCATTTTTTTAGGAGTTCCGTTCTTCCCTGAACGTATTTTCTCTTTTTTGCAAAGGCAAGACAAGAGCTATTGCAGAAAGTTCACCAAGCTGAGCTGCATGGTCTGGGCGGCGGCAGACAGAGCGGCTTCATAGGCGGTTTTCTTGCTCTCCAGTTCCGTGATTGCCTTGAGCAGGTCGGTGTCTTCTTTCCCGGAAAGATTTTCCTTGGCAGCCAGTTCCAGGTTCACATAGAGCGAACTTTGCACCTCAATGCGGTTGGCGCGGGCCCCGAAGTCGGAGACCTGGTTACTCAGATTGTCCAGCAAGGTTCCGAGGTCGCCGATGGATTTTTGGATAGCTTGAAACTGCAATTCATTCTGGGTGATGCCATTCATCGCCATGAAATTGCTGGTGTCCGTGTAGTCGAAGGTGAAGCGGTCCGGATCGCTGCTTTCCACGGTGAGGTGACCGTTGGCCCAAGAGGTGTTCAGGCCGGGGATATCGTTGATTTTGTTGGCAATGTCCTCGGGGGTGTCCGTGGCGGCCAGTTCAAGGTTGATGGTCTTGGCTTGCGGCGGGTAGTAAGACTGGTCGGTCACGGTAAAGGAGAGGGTGCCGGGCGCAAAGGCAAGGCCATCCTGTTCGAGGCCTGTGACGCCGCTGGCCATGGTTGCCGTGGGATTCGTGGCTTCTTTGGTGCCGGTCACGGTGGTGTATTTTTCAGCGAGCAAAGCATTCTCCAGCCCCTTGAGCGCGGAAAAAACGCCGGTGTTCATTATCGCATCAATCCCGTTCTTGGTGACCTCAAGGCTGCTCGTGGTCCCAACCTTAACGGCGATGTCGTTGTCGCGATCGCCCGCATAGCGGACGCTTCCCGTCTGTTGCTGGATGGAGGTGATCATGAGCAGGCCGTCGCCGGCAACATCGTTTGGCTCATTCGTTACAGTGGAGCCGCCGTCCAGGCCGAGGGCAACCAGGCCCTGTTCCGGAGGTCCGGGGTCGGTTTGCAGGGTGATGGGCTGGTCCGATTTGAGCTGAACGGTGCCGAAGTAAACGGTGTCTGTGGCTCCGCCGTTGAGATGGGAGATGGTCTCGCCGTTACCCGCATTTTGTGAGGTATTGATTTCGATGTTTCTGCCGTCAATCGCGGTGAGGGTGAGCGCCCCGCTGGCATCGCGGGAGGCGATCACGCCGGTGGTTGCCGAGTGGGCGTTGATGGCATTGACCAGGGTGTTGTCTGAATCCTGGTTAAGGATGGGCGCGGAAGCGGGGTTGGTGACACCGTCAAAGATATCCTGTCCGTTAATCTCCAGGTCGCCGGTGTTCATGGTTCCGGCCGTCACTATCCCGCCAGTTCTGCTGGCTGCGGTGAAATCGGCGGTCACCCCTGTTTCGGTGCTCTTGGCATTGATGGCGGCCACCTTGGCGGCAGCCGAGGCATCCGCATGGGCCGTGGAAAGGGTGTCGAGGCCCGTCGTGGCATCAATGGAAATGCCGTTGATGATGAGGTCCCCGGGGTTGGGGAGGTCGTATTCGACCGGATCGGCAGCAAGAAGTGGAGTCAGGCTGTTTCCGTTGACAATATACCCGTCAGCCAAATCCGCGATAAAAGGCGCGGGTTCCGTCTCGGAGTACCCGGCGGTGCGGTAGCCGCCA
>JBAZSA010000112.1:0-8724 GCA_041662645.1 Desulfurivibrionaceae bacterium | reverse complement strand
GCGGAGAAAGATCAAGGAATAGACCGCGCCGCACAGATACATGCCGAGCATAAAGACCAGATGCGACAGGCCATAGGTCAGGGGGCCGCCCACGACCACAATCCAGGGCTCATGCAGCTTCAGGGCCAGAAAGCCGAGGGCGGCAACCGCTGGCCAGCCGATGATGTAGCTGATCATGATAGCCAGGAGTCCGGCAATAATCCTGGGGCTCGGTTTTTCCTTGAAGGCGGAGAGGTCGGCCTGGTCTTCCATGGCGGAGCGCACAAAAGCGGTTGCCGCGATTTTCTGGATACTCTTTCTGATCACCTGGCGTGTCTCGCAGTGAAAAAGGGATGTATGCCTGTTACAATAATCGGCCACAGCCTTTCTTATCAATATAAAACAGTAGCCGCGACATGAACCAGCCAGACCCCTGGAAATTTTTTGACACGATTTACTGCATCTCGGTTGATGACCGCTTTGACCGGCGGGAGCAGGCGAAAAAACAGTTTGCCGCGGTGGGGTTGCTGGAACGGGTGGAGTTTGTTCTGGTTGCCAGACACCCTGAAAACAGGGAGAAAGGCATCTTTGAATCCCACCTCCTCTGTTTAGAACGGGGGTTGGCGGCCGGGGCCCAGCATATCCTGATCTTTGAAGACGATGTCTTCTTCCGTTACTTTGACCCCCGCGTCCTTGCCGAAGCCTGCCAGCACCTGGAGCGCCTTGCAACCTGGAACGGGCTGTTTCTTGGCGGCATCACCAGCGGCAGCCGCGCAACCGGGGTGAAATCCCTGGTCAAGATCAAGTACCGCTGCCTGTCCCATGCCTATGCCGTCAATGCCGCCATGGCCCGGCGCATTGTGCGGGAAGAGTGGCGCGGCATCCCCTACGACGGATTTTTGCGGGAAAATAACGCTGATTTTTTTGCCCTCTATCCCATGTGCGCCTTCCAGGGGCTTTCCGAAAGTGACAACCAAACCGTGGCCATCGACAGGATACGCCGCTTGTTTGGCGGGCTCCCGTTTATCCAAAAGATGAACGAATTTTTTGAGAACCATAAACCGCTGTTTATCGCCCTGCACCTGGCGGTTGTCCTTGTGCTTGGCGCCTTGGCCTGGGCCTGGGCCTTGTGGTAAGAAAATGATCAACTACCGACTGCTCTTCTTTGTCTCCCTTCTGATTATTGGCTGTGCCGCGCTGGGCAAGATGCGCCTTGACATCGACACGGACCTGGCCCGTTCCTTGCCGGCCAGCGAACGGGTGATCGCCGATGCCCTGGAGATCTTCAACCACCATCCCATTCATGACCAGGTCGCGGTGGACATCATGCTCAACCGCGATGACAAGGATGTTTTGGTCGAGGCCGGCGCTTTTCTTGAACAGAAGATGACGGAAAGCGGGCTTTTTGCCCAGGTCGGCACCAATGCCATGGGCGAGCTTATTCCGCGACTTGCCTTGCATGTGGCCAAAAATCTGCCTCTTCTTTTCTCCAGCGACGATCTCCAGAAGATCGCCCCTCTGCTTGACCGCGAGCGGATCAATGGGCGGCTGCACAAACTCCATGAGGACCTGGGCAGTCTTGAAGGGGTTGGCCAGGCGGAGTTCATCGGTCTTGATCCCTTGGGCCTGAAAGACCTGATCCTTGCGAAGATGGCGCTGCTGGCCCCCTCCATGAATGCGCAGTTTTACAAGGGCCACCTGCTGTCCGGAGACGGCCGTCATCTCCTGGTCACGGCCAGGCCGTTGTCGGCGGGCAGCAACACGGCGTCAGCCCGCGCCATTTCCGATTTTTTTGCGCTCACCTCGCAGGAGATGGCCAAACGTTATGCAGCCGAGGGGATGCAGGTAACCCTGACCCCGGTGGGGGCCTATCGGGCAGCCCTTGATAATGAACGGATGATCCGCCACGATGTGCAGTTTGCCATTGTGCTCTCAACCGCGGGCATTGCCCTGCTTCTGTTTTTGTCCTTTTCCAGGCCCCTGATCGGCCTGTTGTCTCTGCTCCCATCGTTTGCCGGGACAGCGGCGGCCCTTTTTGTCTATTCCCTGTTCCGTTCTTCCATTTCAATCATGGTGCTCGGCTTTGGCGGGGCCCTTATCTCCATTACCGTGGATTATGGTATCGCCTATCTGCTTTTTCTGGACCGGCCCCATGAATCCTCGGGCAAAGAGGCCGCGCATGAGGTGCGGGTTGTCGGGATAATGGCCATGGTGACCACTGTTGCCGCATTTCTGGTTCTCTGCGGCAGCGGATTTCCGGTCTTTATGGAACTGGGCTTGTTCTCTTCCCTGGGCGTCCTGTTTTCCTTTCTCTTTGTCCACACCATCTTTCCAAGGATATTTCCGGTCATGCCAGCGGGCAAGGACCGTGTTCGCCCCCTGCAAAAAATTGTTACTTTCTTCTACAGCACTGGCAAGCCAGGCGCCATTGCCGCGGTGCTGCTGGCCTGCGGACTGATCTTTTTCGCCCGCCCACAGGTGCATGTCAGCATGAGCAGCATGAACACGGTCAGCCAGTCCACGGAAGCGGCTGACGCCATGTTTACCGATGTCTGGGGCAAGATCGGCGACCGGATTTTTGTGATGAATAAAGGCGATACGGTCTCCGCCATTCAACAGAGTAACGATCTCTCCCTGGCGAGGATGGAAAAGGATGTGCGGCAAGATATCCTGGCGGCGGCCTTTGTCCCGTCGATGATCTTTCCGGGCCAGGAACGGGCAAGCCAGAATGTGGCCGCCTGGCATGCGTTCTGGGACACAAACAGGGTGGCGCAGGTGCAAGAGACGCTGGGCAGCGCGGGCGCCGGGCTCGGGTTTACCCCGGACGCCTTTGCCCCTTTTTTCTCGCTGCTGGCCCCCGGATTTGCCGCCCATCCCCAGGAGATTCCCAAAGAATATTATGGGTTGCTGGGGATTTCGGAGAATGCGCGCAAGCCCGGCCTGATTCAGTTCCTCACCGTGACTCCTGGGAAAAAGTATGACGGCGCTGACTTCCTGGCCCGTTATGGCGGTGACAGCAAGATCTTTGATTCCGCCTTTTTTACGAAGCGGTTGGCCGATCTCCTGTTTTCCACCTTTACCTCCATGCTGGTGATCATTGCCATCAGCGTGACCCTGCTTATTTACTTGGTCTCCCTGAGCCTGCCCTTGACGGCTTTAACCATGTTGCCGTCTGCGTTTGCCTATATCTGTACCCTGGGGACCATGAACCTTCTGGGCCGCCCCCTGGATATCCCCGCGCTCATGCTGCTCTCCATCGCCATCCTCGGCATGGGCATCGACTATGCTATTTTCTGTGTGCGGGGCCACCAGCGGTACCGGGATGTTGCCCATCCCTCGTTTGTCCGGGTGCGCAGCAGTATTTTTCTCTCCGCAACCTCCACCATGATTGGCTTCGGCGTGCTCTGCTTTGCCGAACACCGCTTGCTGCAAAGTATTGGCATCGCCTCCCTGCTCGGTATCGGGTACTCCCTGCTCGGAAGCTTCCTCCTGCTGCCCCCGTTGCTGGAGGGCTACTTTTTCGGCACAAGCACGGAAGAGCGCTGCACGGCCACGAATCTTGCCCAATGTATCCGCCGCCGTTTCCGCACGGTTGAGGCGTATCCCCGGATGTTTGCCCGTTTCAAGCTGCGGCTTGATCCCCTGTTTGACGACCTGCCCAGGATGCTGGCCGCGAAAAAGGAGATCGCAACCATTGTTGATATTGGCTGCGGCTATGGCATTCCTGCCTGCTGGTGTCTGGAGACCTTCAAAGGAGCACGGATCATGGCAATCGAACCTGATCCGGAAAGGGTGCGGGTCGCAGGGATTGCCATGGGCGAGCGCGGCACCGTTACCCAAGGGTGGGCGCCGGAGATGCCGGCTGTATCAGGCAACCCGGCGGATATCGTTTTGCTGCTGGACATGCTCCATTATGTGGACGATGGGATCATTGCGGCCATATTCCGCAAAAGTTTTCAGATGCTGGCCGAGGGAGGGCTTGTGGTGGCGCGATGCACCCTCCGGCCATCCGGCAGGCCTTCGTGGTCCTGGCGGCTGGAAACAACGCACATCAAACTCTCGGGACACGAGGCCTGGTTCCGCTCCCCTGAAAAAATGGCAGGGCTCCTTGCCGAGGCCGGTTTTACAGTGATCGTGCAGGAGATCACCGCCAATCCGGAACTGGCGTGGATAGTCGGCCAGGCCAAAAAAGAGGCTGCCGGTGCCGCGCCCATCCAGTAAGCCGTCTCCGGCGGAAATAAGCGGGGGTGCGGCCCTGGCGCTTGCCCTCTTGCTCTGCGTGTTCAGCCCGGTTCTGGCGCTGCTGCCCCTGTCGTTTTTTCTGCTGTCCTGCCTTGTTGCGCCTTTTCTTCCCGGCTCCGGCTTTTTTCTGCCGGTTATCAGCCGGGGCCGCGTTGATAACCGGCAGGTTGCCCTGACCTTTGATGACGGCCCGTCCCCGGCATCCACCCCCATCCTGCTCGATCTTCTTGCCCGCCATAAACTGGTGGCCACCTTTTTTGTGGTGGGGCAGCAGGCCGCGAAATACCCGGAGCTGATCGCGGCAATCCTCGCGCAGGGGCATAGCATCGGCAACCACTCCTTGCGCCACGACCCGCTCCTCATGGCGCGAACGCCCAAGACGCTGCGGGATGATATTCACCGTACCCAGGAAATATTACTGCGGCAGGGGGTCAGGCCCCTTGTCTTCCGCCCCCCGTCCGGAGTCACCAATCCTCGGCTACGAGGCGTGCTGGCCCAGGAAAACCTTATTGCCGTCGCCTTCAGCTGCAGGGCCTGTGACGGCGGAAACCGCTTTATCCGCAATCTGGCCGGCAGAATCCTCCGCCGGCTGCGGCCGGGGAACATCATCATGCTCCACGACCTCCCCCCGCAACGGCAGGCATGGGTACACGGCTGGCACAACGAACTTGAGCGGCTCTTTGCCGCGTTGCAAACGAACCATCAGGTCGTTTCCCTGGAAACACTCATCCAGCAGCCGGTGATGGTCAGAGAAGAGAAAGCCCCTTGCTAATCCGCATTTGGCTGCTGTATAAATAGTGACCATCCGGAATGGTCCATGTCTGCCATGTCTGCTAGAGGTGAAAACAATGATCATATCTCAATCTGTGTGGAAAAAAATTCTTGCTGGCCGGGTCTTGTTCTCTTTGTTTTTCCTTCTCTGCCTGTGCACGGTTTCCGGGGTCAATTCCGCCGGAGCAGCCGTCCTTGACACCTCGGAAGACAGCTGGGGATTTCTGGGCGGCTATGGCCAGAGCGTTCCCGGCTGGGGACAAACCACCGAGCGGGTCGAAACCATCGACCTTGTCCCGCGCTACAATCACCGCATCTTTTCCGATCTCGGTTCCGGTTGGTATCAAGGCTTTCATTCCATCCTGGTGGAGCTGCCCGTGCATGTTGTGGTCAGCCCCGATGCCTCCAGCATGGTTGGCATGAATTTCCTCGCCTGCTATACCTTTACCGCCAACAAGGAGATACAACCCTATCTGTTCGGCGGCGGCGGGCCGGTCTACACTTTTGCAGATATCCCGGGGATGGGCGCGGAGTGGAATGGGAATTACCAGTTTGGCCTTGGCCTGGAGTATGCGGCAACCCCGAGCCACAACCTTTTGTTTGAGGTGCGCTACCATCACATTTCCAACGGAGGCAGCGAGGAGCCCAACGATCCCCTGAACTCCTACAAACTGCTTGTCGGTATCACCTTTTAATGGAGCCCCCTGATCATTCTTCCGGCCAAGACATCACCGATGGCCAAAAAATCGTCAGTTATACGGTGAACACTACCGGCGAATATGAACTGCGGCCCGATTTTGTCTGGCAGCCGGTCAATGTCGTCAACCAGCAGGCCTGGCGGGAAATTGAAAAAAACATCAGCCAATCCAAAAAGAAGGTCGCGAGCGGCCGGGTCAGCTGCCTGCACTACTACATGACCGCCAACCAGATGGACACCGGCCTTTTGGCCCA
Source organism: Desulfurivibrionaceae bacterium (assembly GCA_041662645.1). Lineage (GTDB taxonomy): Bacteria > Desulfobacterota > Desulfobulbia > Desulfobulbales > Desulfurivibrionaceae > Thiovibrio. The sequence goes on along the minus strand of JBAZSA010000112.1, from coordinate 2,781 downwards.
GTACACGGGCCAACCGCGCTGGAAAGTTTGCCTGCACCTTGTCCCCTGGATCTTCCGCAGGCTGTCCGCCAATACCCTGCAAAAATACGCCGGGCTGTATAGGATTTCTCCGGATGACCTGCGCAAAGGCAGGCTCCTCCCCCCTGTCTACACTCACGGATAACCTTGGAGCGCTCTCCTTTGCCGAATTTTTCCCACAACCAGTCCGCCCACTGCGAAAGCGGGGTGGCAGCCAATCTGCTGACCCACCATGGCCTCAAGATTTCCGAGGCCATGGCCTTTGGCATGGGAAGCGGCCTTTTTTTCGGCTACTTTCCCTTTATCCGGATCAATGGCTTGCCCCTTGTCACCTACCGGGCTGCCGCCGGGCATATCCTCCAGCAGATCGCCGCAATTCCCGGCGTCCGCATGTATCACAAAAAATTCCGGAACCAGGGGGAGGCAATGGCGGAGCTGGACAAGGCGCTTGCGGCCTCCATCCCGGTGGGACTGCAGACCGGGGTTTTCTGGCTGCCCTATTTCCCAAAGGCGCTGCGGTTTCATTTCAACGCCCACAACCTCGTTGTATATGGGAAGGAGGGGGATGAATACCTGATCAGCGACCCGGTTTTTCCGCAACCGGTCCGCTGCCGCGCAGAGGATCTGGCCCGGGCCAGATTTGCCTCCGGCGCCCTTGCTCCCAAGGGGAAAATGTATTATCTAACGCAGGTGCCGGAAAAGCTGGAGAGCGAGCAGCTCATCGTCCAGGGGATTCAGTCCGTGTGCAAGATGATGCTGCCCAGCCCCTTTCCCCTGATCGGGGTCAAAGGCATACGATTTCTCGCCAAGCGCCTTGCCAAATGGCCGCAACGGCTGGGCCAGGAACGGGCGGACCTGCATCTGGGGCATGTTGTCCGCATGCAGGAGGAAATTGGCACCGGCGGCGGCGGCTTCCGCTTCATGTACGCGGCGTTTCTTCAGGAGAGCGCGGAAATGATGCAGGAGCGACTGTTGCACGACTGCGCCGCGTCGCTGACCGCGGCAGGGGACACCTGGCGGGAGTTTGCCGCCATGGCCGCCCGCATCTGCAAGGGCCGCTCCCGGCCCGATGACAGCTATGCCGCCATGGCGGAGTGCATTACCAGATGCGCGGCCATGGAAGAAAAGGTCTTTAACGAACTGAAACAATGGGCGAAACATCACGCATGAACCCTGGCAACTCCGCTGTGCCCGCGCCGGACCCAGGCTGTGCCGTGTATGCCAGGTCGCTGGTCAAGCGCTATAAAAACTCCGGCCAGCCGGCGCTGAACGATTTCAGCCTTGCGGTGCGACACGGGGAATTTTTTGGTCTGCTGGGCCCCAATGGCGCAGGCAAGACCACGGCCATCTCCATTCTCACCGGGCTGTTTCCGCCAGATAGCGGCATGGTCCGGATCATGGGCATGGCCTTTGACGAAAGGCCAAACGCAATCAAGCAGATGTTTGGCCTGGTCCCGCAGAATATCGGGCTGTATGACACGCTTACCGCCAAGGAAAACCTGACCTTTTTTGGAAAACTCTGCGGCCTTACAGGGGCGCAACTGACGGAGCGCATTGAGCAAGGCCTGGTGTTTTCAAGGCTTACAGAGCATGCGCGCCAACAGGTAGGCACCTTTTCCACGGGCATGAAACGGCGGTTGAATCTGGCGGTGGGCCTGTTGAATGCCCCGCGGATACTGGTCCTTGATGAACCCTGCGTGGGCATCGACACCCAGTCCAGGCATCTGATCCATGAACAGCTGAAAGACCTCAACCAGAAAGGGACCACCATCCTCTACACCACCCATTACATCGAAGAGGCCCGGGAGCTCTGCAGCCGGATCGGGATCATCGACAACGGCCGCATCGTGGAGCAGGGGGCTCCGGCAGCATTGCTCCAGCAAAGCGGCATGGCCAACCTGGAAGAACTCTTTCTCCATCTGACCGGAAAGGAACTGCGCGACGCCTGATGGACATTTCCGAATCATCCTTTTTCCCTGCCGGCCTATTATGTTGAAGATTTTTGCGGCCACAGCCAAGGAACTCCTGCTCCTGTTGCGGGACCGGACAGGCCTGCTCGTCCTGTTTCTCATGCCCGCGATCCTGGTGGTGGTGATTACCCTGGTGCAGGAAAATGTCATGGAGCTCACCGGGCAGAAAAAAACCCAGGTGCTGTTCCTCGACCTGGACCAGGGAGAGCTTGGCAGATCGCTGAGAAAGCAGCTGGAAGCAGGAAATCTGGAGTTTGTGGTCTGGAATGAAAAGCAGCATGATCTCGCAGACATCCAGGCCGCAGTGGCGGACGGCGACTATCAGGTTGGGCTGGTGATTCCCAGGGAGGCATCGGCCCGGTTCAAGGAGGAAACAGCGCGCCTTTTTCAGAAGGGCGCAGGGAAGGGGAAGGCCATTACCGCCACCCCCCTGCATCTCTTTGTTGATCCAGGGATCCTGGCCAGCTTACGCTCCGGCGTTACCGCGCAGTTGCAGATGGCCTTGACCGCCATTGCCCTGGAAGCAAAGCTTGCCATGCTCAGCAAGACGCTGCAGACAACGATGGTCAGGCTTGGTGTCCCTCCGGCTGCAGCCCCGATGGATTTCGGCAAACTCCCGGACCTTTCCAGGCAACCCCTCCTCAGCCTTACCGAAAACAAGGGGGCCTCCCAAACCGCCGGGGTATCGTATAATCCGGTGCAGCAGAATGTGCCGGCCTGGGCCTTGTTCGGGATGTTTTTCACCGCCATCCCCATCGCCGGAGCGATCCTCCAGGACCGCAATTCCGACATC
>JBAZSA010000111.1:0-8751 GCA_041662645.1 Desulfurivibrionaceae bacterium | reverse complement strand
GCCAAGGGCAGGGTTTTCTGCCCGTTGTAGATAATGGCTTGGTACACCTCGTCGCAGATCACGAACAGGTCGTACTTCCGAGCCAGCGCCACCATGCCCCGCAGGATTTCCTCGGGATAGACCGCGCCGGTGGGGTTGTCCGGGTTGATGATCAAAATGCCGGCCACGGCCGGGTTGTACTTGATCCGTTTTTCCAGATCATCGAGATCCGGATACCAGTAGTTGTTGGGGTTCAGCCAGTACGTTACCGGCCGGTCTCCGGCGTGGGCCGCTTCCGCCGAGGAATGCGTAGTGTAGCTGGGCGAGGGCACCACCACCCGGGCGGTTGGGCGCAAAAAGCCGAAAACCTTGCTGATCGCGTCGCCCAAGCCGTTAAAAAAGATGATATCATCGGGGCCGATCTGCGCCCCGCCGCGCTTGTTGGTCCTGGCGGCAAGGAACTCCCTGGTCGCCAGCATCCCGCGGGTAGGGCAATAGCCATAGGTGGCGTCCTCCATGACCAGATCGGAAACGACCTGCTTCATCCATTGGGGAATCTCTTCGCCCTTGGCAATGGGATCGCCGATATTCTCCCAATAAACCTTGGTCCCCAGCTTCTGCAGCCGCTCACCGACATTGACGATATTGCGGATCTCGTAGGTCAGTTCCCCGGCGCCGCTATGCAGGATATCAGTACGCATGCACGTAATCTCCCTTGAAAAAATCGTGACTGTGCTCGTTGCGCCTGGGGATTAGCTACAATAAAATCAGCAGGATACAATGGATAGTGTGGCAACACCCCTCACCCAGACGCAAGAATAAAGGGTATTTATTAACACCAGCCCCTGCCAGAAGTCAATAAGTCCTTTACCGGGGGTGCCACATTGCCGATAGAGAAGGTAACAGGGGGGCAAAAGAGGCCCATGCACAGCCCGCACAGGCAGGAGGTATCGGAATGGCAATCATTCGATTTTCGATTCTCGGCGAGGTGGTTCGATTCGGAGCCAGGGAAAGGCAAAAGATCACGAGCAAAGGGTGCAACGAACCGTACAAGAACCGCTACTGGTGCCCGAGAAAAAAATGGTTCAACACGGAGCCATGTCCCTTTACCGGACAGCGGGAATGTGAAAACTACCAGGCCATGTGCGGGGTAATTTGAAAAAACCGCGCCGGTGGATCAGACGGTAATATGTATCCGGGAGGCAGGCCGCGAGAGCCCGGCCATTATGCTCGCTGCTTGTCGCGCTTTTCCTGAGATCTGCTGCCCGGAGGCTGCCCCTTTGGCTTGCTGATCCTCGGGCGCAACGGCCTTTTCTCCTGTCTCGGTCTGGGCGGTGGTCGTGGTCCCCGCTTTTCCCTTGGCCTGTTCCAAACGAGTCAGCCGGAGTTCCTGGCTGGCCTCGGCAATCACCAATGAGGCCCTGGCCGCAACCTTCTGATCCTGAGGAGAGGGATCAGCCGGAGCCAACGCTGCGGCCCGCACCGTCTGCATCTTGCCAATGGTTGCCTCGGGGCTGGATTCCTTTCCGGTATCAATCCCAACCTCACCACCCACAGCATATTGCTTCCCGTCCGGTCCTATGGCGTACTGGAAGTTGGCGCCCCCCGTGGCATAAGACCCGGCCGCCGCCAAATGCGCCTGCTCGTGCGCCCTGACCTTGGTATCGATCTGCGTAAGCTCCGCAACCTGAAGCCGCTCGGCCTGGGTTAGCGCCTCAGCACCCACGGCTTTTGATCCGGCAGGATTCTGCGAGCTTTCTTTTCCCGGCTCAGTTTTCTGCTGCCCCTCGACGGCAGGGACGGATTTCACTCCTTCGCTTGCGCCTGAAGGTTCCGCAGCCTTTTCTTCTCTTCCGAGGGCTCCTGCGGTGGGGGCAAAAGCATCCGCCGCAGCACTGTCTTGCTTTGCGCTTCCCGCCGTGCCACCAGAAAAAGGAAGAACGGTTTCGCCGCCCCTAAGCGCGACAGGATTAAAACCGGAAAGAAGAGCATTGATTCGCATGATCTCCCTCACCACCGACGTGCTGACTCAACAGAAAAAAACAAAAAAGTTCCCTGTTTCATTATCGACATCCTGCGCGCGAAACTTGAGCATTTTCTGTTTTTTATTTTTTGGGGGTGTGGCGTGGAATAGTCGCTCAAGCCGCATCATTCCGCAGAAAAAACTCCTCACCCTTGTGCGAGATGAGAAAGTCGAGGAGCTGCATCCGATATATTCTAAATCTCAAAACGAAAAGTGCTATATTATAATAATAGGATTTTACTTTTCCGACCTAACCTGCAGTTGTCACGCTGTGTTTCGGAAGGTGATGCCCATGAAACAACAAATTGAACAAGACCTTTCCCTGCTCAAGAGGTTTACCCTCGTTTCCACGGTTATCTGGACCATCGTTCTCGGTTCTTCTCTCTTTTGGAGCATTCTTCACGCCAAACATGATGCCTTGGACATGGCCACGCACGCCACGCTCCTATTTCAACAAGGACCAGGCCTTCCGGAGCTGGGCCACCTCCCACGGCGGCGTCTATGTGCCCATTGATGCACAGACTCCACCTAACCCAAACCTGGCTCATATCCCGGATCGCGATATCACCACCCCCTCCGGCAAAAAACTGACCCTGATGAACCCGGCCTACATGCTCCGGCAGGTGATGAACGAATATGCCGCGTTATACGGGGTAAAGGGAAAAATCACCAGTCTCAAGGTCCTCAACCCGCTCAACGAACCGGACGCCTGGGAGCGCAACGCCCTAACGGCCTTTGAGCAGGGACAGGAAGAAGTCTCTGCACTGACGGAGTTGGGCGGGCAACCATTTCTCCGGCTGATCCGCCCCATGATCACCCAAAAGGGATGCCTGAAATGCCATGGCCACCAAGGATACAAGGAAGGGGACGTGCGGGGCGGCGTTGGGGTGGCGGTTCCCTTGGCGCCCTACCTGATGATGTACAAAAACCACCGCACCGGCCTTTTCCTTATCTACGGGCTGGTCTGGTCCCTGGGGCTGGGGGCGCTCTTTTTCCTGGATAATCGCGGAAAATCCTTGCTCATCTCCCGAGCGGAGTTGAGCGAGGAAAGAGAAAAGGTCGTCGAACAACTGCGCCTCATCCTTGACAGCCTGCGAGAGGGCGTGTTCGGTCTGGACAGAGAGGGCAAGGCAACCTTTGTCAATCCATCTGCGGCCCAGATGTTGCAGTACCAGCCGGAGGAGCTGCTACACTGCGCCATGCACGATCAGATTCACCATGGCATGGCTGATGGCACTCCGTATCCGACAGAGGCATGCCCGCACCATAAAACCATCCAGGAAGGCACTATCGAAGAAACCGAGGATGATCTCTTTTGGCGGAAGGATGGGGAGTCCTTTCCCGTACGGAGCAAGAGCAGTCCCATCCACAAGGATGGCAAGGTAATCGGCGCGGTGGTCACCTTCAACGATGCCAGCCTGGAGCAGGAAAAAAAGGCCCTGGAAAGCCAGCTCCGCCAAGCCCAAAAGATGGAAGCCATCGGCACCCTGGCCGGTGGCATCGCCCATGATTTCAACAACATCCTTACCCCGATTCTCGGCTATGCTGAACTGATCCAAGAGCACCTGCCGCCGGACGGAGAACTCTGGCAACAACAGCAGGAGATCATCAAGGCCGGAAAGCGAGCCAAGGAGCTGGTTGGCCAGATTCTCAGCTTCAGCCGCCAGACCGAGCACGAACTCACCCCGGTTTCCCTGCCGTCGCTGCTCAAGGAGGTTGTCAAACTGCTCCGCGCCTCCATCCCCAGCAGCATCGAAATCCGCCTGCAGATCGAGCCTGATTGCGGCATGGTACTGGCCGACCCCAGCCAGCTCCACCAGGTGATCATGAATCTATGCACCAACGCCTATCATGCCATGCGCCCCAACAACGGCGTCCTCGATATCTCCCTTGCACCGGTTACCATCGACAGGGATGACATCAGCAAACAAGTCCTGCTCGAACCCGGCCCCCATCTCCGCCTGGCAATCAGCGATACCGGTTGCGGCATGGCGAAATCGACCATAGACAGGATATTTGAGCCGTACTTTACCACCAAGCCCAAAGGGGAAGGCACCGGCCTGGGCCTCTCCGTGGTCCATGCCATCGTCAAAAATCATGGTGGCGCCATCACCGTATACAGTGAACTGGGCAAGGGCACTACCTTTCACGTCTATTTCCCTGAACAAACCAATTCTGCCCAAGAAACGGAAAGAGAAGAGTTACAACCCGTCAGAGGAGGCAGCGAACGGATTCTGGTGGTCGATGACGAACAGGGAATCGTTGATCTCTTGCACTGCATGCTGGAGGGACTGGGATATCAGGTCATTCCCCAGCACAGCAGCCTGGAGGCATTAGAGTACGTTGCCTCGCACCGGGGAGAAATTGACCTGGTGCTCACCGACATGAGTATGCCCAATCTGTCAGGCACTCAATTGACCCGGCAGATCAAAAAATTGTGTCCGGATATCCCAGTGATTCTCTGCAGCGGCTTCAGCAGAGAGATCAATGCCGAATCCGCCATGGCTATGGGGATAGATCGATACCTCATGAAACCGGTGAACAAACGCGAGTTGGCCGAGGCGGTACGGGCGGTACTGGAAAAATGAGGCTGGCTTCCTTTGCGCGAGTGGCCGAGCCAGGGGAGAGCGCAACAATTCAAGTCGCATCACTATCGGTTCCCTGATCGGTACTGCCATTGAGGATGTATTCAAATCCTCAAAAAACGGCGAAGCAAAAAAAAAACGGGCTGGCCACAATCCCTGCGGCCAGCCCGTTTGCATCCTGCTTTTTTTCCTGCCGGCTATTCTTTTCAGGTCCGTTCGGCAAGGGGCACAAAGGCCCGCCGTTTGGGGCCCACGTAAATCTGTCTGGGGCGGCTGATCCGCCAGTCGGGGTCGTCCCACATCTCCTTCCAATGGGCGATCCAACCGGGCAGACGGCCGAGGGCGAACATCACCGTGAACATGTTGGTGGGGATGCCGATGGCCCGGTAGATGATGCCGCTGTAAAAATCCACATTGGGATAAAGGTTCCGCTCCACGAAATACTCGTCGCGCAGGGCCACCTCTTCCAGCTCCTTGGCAATATCCAGCAGCGGGTCGCAGATATTCAGGGCCGCCAGCACGTCGTCGCAGGCCTTCTTGATGATCCGCGATCGCGGGTCGTGGGTCTTGTAGACCCGATGCCCGAAACCGACCAAACGGAAGGGATCAGCCGGATCCTTGGCCCTGGCAATATATTTTTTATAGTCCCCGCCTTCGGCGTGGATCTGGGAGAGCATCTCCATCACCGCCTGGTTGGCCCCGCCGTGGAGCGGGCCCCACAGGGCGTTGATTCCGGCGGAAATCGAGGCGTAGAGATTAACCCGGGCGCTGCCCGCCACCCGCACCGTGGCGGTGGAGCAATTCTGCTCATGGTCGCCGTGCAAAATCAGCAGCTTGTTCAGGGCCCGGACCACCGTATCGTTGATCTCGTAGGGCTTGACCGGCGAATCAAACATCATGTTCAGAAAATTGGCGCAATAGCTCAGATCATGCCGCGGATACACCAGGGGCTGGCCCATGGATTTCTTGTAGGAAAACGCCGCGATGGTCCGCACCTTGGAGAGCAACCGGGCCGCCATTTTGTCGATGTTTTCCAGGGGGTTGTCCAGCATGTCCGGGTAAAAGCTGCACAGGGAGTTGACCATGGAAGACAGAATAGCCATGGGCGGACTGTTGGGCGGGTAGCCGTCGAAGAAACGGATCATGTCCTCGTGGACCATGGCGTACTTGCCGAGCATCTGGCTGAATTTGCTCAGCTCCGTCTGGGTGGGCAGGCTGCCGTGATCCAGGAGATAGGCGACCTCGACAAAGGTGCAATGCTCGGCGAGATCCTCAATGGCATAGCCGCGATAGCTGAGAATCCCCTGCTCACCGTCGAGAAAGGTAATGCTGCTGCAACAGGAGCCGGTATTCATGAAGCCGCTGTCCAGGGTAATGTAGCCGGATTGGGCGCGCAAGGCCCGGATGTCGATGGCCTTCTCTCCCTCGCTGCCGATGATAACCGGCAGCTGGTAGGTCTTGCCGTCGAGCTTCAACTCCGCTGTTTCTTTCCCAACAATCACGTTTCCCATAAGTGCCCTTCGCCGTTGCCCCGCGCCTGTAACGGCGGCTCGCCTCTATTTTCTAAAAACCGTAATGAAAGATCGTCTCGAATCGTTTAGGAGCCGTTCTTCCACTAAAATAGCATGATTATTTTGCCACAACGGCTTAATATACTTGGATACCTTTTTTTTTCAACAAGTAAGAACCTGGAATCCGGTGCCCGCAAGGAGAGCCGTGGCAATGCAGACAAAAAACGATTTGTACCGGCAACGGCTCAAAAAATTCATCGAGGAAGTGACCCTGTATCCGGTCTCCTGCGAACGGTTGGCCAAGGGACGCGATGATCTTGCCTGGCTTGACGCGGTGCTGGCCGGGGGGGCGAAAATCGTCCAGCTGCGGGACAAGGAGTCCGACGGATTGCGCCTCTGTGAAAAGGCCAAAATATTCCGTAAAAAAACCCTGGAGGCAGGCGCTCTGTTCATCGTCAATGACCGGGTGGATATCGCCCTTCTCAGCGGCGCCGACGGGGTGCACCTCGGCAACAGCGACATCCCGGCCCCGGAGGTCCGCGCCCTGGCCCCGGAGCTTATCATCGGCGTTTCCTGCAACACCGAAGAGCAAGCGGCCACCGCCGAAAGGCGCGGGGCCTCCTACTTCAACATCGGGCCGCTCTACGCCACCCAAACCAAGGACGGGCTCTCCGCCTTCCTCGGGCCTGCGGCCATACGGAAATTCAGCGCCCGATGCTCCCTGCCCTTTACGGTCATGGGCGGCATCAAAAAGGAACATATCCCGGAACTGATCGCCATGGGGGCCAGAAGGTTGGCCGTGGTCACGGCCCTGACCTGTGCCAACGACATCGCCGCGGAAACCAGGGCTTGGCTGGCCGCAATCCAGCACCTGACAACGCTTGCCTGAGGCAAGGATACAACAAAGGAAAAACCGTGCCCACTCTCGACCAACGACTCGCCGACATCAAGCTGCTCATGCAATACGCCGTGCCCCCGGAGGCACTGGCCAAAGCCACTGCCCTGGTGGAAAAACACGACACGGACCGCGTGGCCCTGAACATCTTCCACGCCTTTTACAGCTATCTGCCCGAGGGGCTGGAAGACGCCATCACCGTTCTTCGGTTGCTGGACCGCAGGCAGGGAACCTTCCTGATCTGCGCCAGCACAGGGCAAAACGACTATCTCTACCTGGCCGCCAGCGAACAGGCCGAATTCCTGGGCCCCCTTTCCGAAGGCATCTGGGAGGAGGAGGTGTTGTCCTTTTTCAACCTTGAAGGCCGCGAAGCATTTCTCAAGAAATATGCGGATCTCGCCACCTTCCCGGTTTACGTGCCGGCCCACCTCCACCCCGATCTCTGCCCGATCTGCCATGTGGCAGACGGCGAGGTCCACACCCTGGGCTGCCCGGTGGAGATCTGCCCCTGGTGCGGCGGGCAGCTCACCTCCTGCGGCTGCCGCTTTACCCTGCTCGGCAAATCGGACCTGAAAAGCGAGGCCCAGCTTGAAGAGCTGCTGGCCCTGCTCAACAAAAAGGGGAGGCTCCCCTTCTCAGCAGAGGAACACCGGCCCGCCTACCCCCTCACCCCGCTCGATTTGGAATAGCCGGTCACTTGTAACTGTCCAGCTTGATAGACGAAAACCACGGCGCGTAACTGTTCAGCAGTGCCGCAGATGCGCGAAAGAGGACTGCGAAGTGTGCTATCGCACACGAGCAGGCCGATGACAAAGCAGATGCGGTGCTGCTGGGCAGTTACAATTATTTGAGGGTTTTCAGGTAGCGATAAAACGGCGAGTCCGGGGAAACCACCAACCGGGTGTTTTCCCCCATGGTAAGCCGGTAGGCATCCATGGTCTTGGTAAAGGCATAGAACTCGGGATCCTGATTGTAGGCATCCGCGTAAATCCTGGCGGCTTCGCCATCGGCCTTGCCTTTGATCTCCTGGGTCTCGCGGACGGCCAGGGAACTGACCTCCTTCAACTCCCGTTCGAGCTTGCCGAGGATCTCGGACTTCTGCCCCTCGCCGGTGGAGCGCTTTTCCGCCGCGATCCGCTTGCGCTCCGAGATCATCCGCTCATACACCCGCTGTTGCACCGTGTCGATGTAGTTGACCCGTTTGAACATCACATCCACCAGCTCGATGCCGTACTGGGGCGTGACCTTGGAGGCGGCGGCATGGATCATGGCGGAAATCTTGTCCCGGCCATACTGGATCTGCTCATCCTTGCCCGCGGGGCCAAAGCCCATGGCTTCCGGATCCCAATCCGAACTGCGGATGATCTCCACCAAATCGTTCTTGTTCACCAGATCCCGGACCGTGCCGTCGATGATATCATCGAGGATGGTCATGGCCCGGTTCTCGTTATTGACCGCCTGCAGAAAAACCAGGGCGTTGGAGATCCGCCAGCGCGCCGTGACATCGAGATAGACAAAGGTCTTGTCATTGGTCGGAATCTGGTTCGGGTCCCCGTCCCAGATAAGGATCATCTTGTCGAAAAGAGTCACCTCCTGGATAAAAGGGGTCTTGAATTTCAACCCGGCCTCGGTGATGGGCTTACCCACCGGGCGGCCAAACTGGGTAATCACCGCCTGCTTCCCTTCGGGCAAGACGAAAAACGCATTGGCCAGCACCACTCCCGCCGCTATCACCGCCGCTATCAACACACCACGCAG
>JBAZSA010000110.1:0-8862 GCA_041662645.1 Desulfurivibrionaceae bacterium | reverse complement strand
CATGCGTTCCGGCGGCAGGTTGGTGAAGGTCTCGTTGTGGTCCGGGGTTTCTATGATGACCTCATGGGCGCCGATGCCGTTCATCCGGTCGTAGAGGCCATCGCCCTCCTTGTTGAGATTGCCTTCGATGATGAGGGCGGGGTACTTGTTGGGAACAACCCGCAAATCCCAGCCGGGTTTGTTGGTCTGATGCCCTTGGATGTTACTGTAATTCAGGACTTCCGGAGGCGTTGTGTTCTCGTTGCCTGGGCACAGTGGGCAGAACCCCCCCTTGGCCTCGCTTTTTTCCACGATAAAGTCAGTGGGCCGCTTTCCCCGTTCGGTGGAGATGATGATCCAGCGGCCAATGATCGGGTCTTTGCGCAGTTCAGGCATCGCGGTCTCTTATAATCCTTTTTGGGCCCTTTCCTGATTTTCCTGGAGGGTTTTGCATTCGATGCATTGGGTTGTCACCGGCCGCGCCTCAAGGCGTTTGGCGGAGATTTCGTCGCCGCATTCATCGCAAATGCCGTAGGTGCCTTCATCGATGCGTTCGATGGCCTCCCGGATCTTGGCAAGCAGTTTGCGCTCGCGGTCGCGGATGCGAAGCTCGAAGCTCCGGTCGGATTCGGCGCTGGCCCTGTCGGTGGGATCGGGATAATTTTCCGTGCTGTCGGTCATCTCGTGGATGGTCTTTTCAGCCTCCTGCAAAAGATCCTGGCTCATGGTCTCCAGCTTCTGGCGAAAATACTCAAGTTGTTCTCTGTTCACAATCTTACTCCCTTGGTATATCTTGGGCAAGCGTCATCCGTTTCGCTGATAGCTTCCGCTTTTGCCCCCGATTTTCCTTTCCAGTCTGATGTTGTTAATGATCATGCCTTTGTCCACAGCCTTACACATATCATAAATGGTCAGGGCGGCAACCGAGACGGCGGTGAGCGCCTCCATCTCGACTCCGGTCCTGCCGGTAATTCCCACGGTAGCAGTAATTTCTATGGTGTGTGTCCTGTCATTCAGATCAAAATCAACGGTCACCTTGTTGATGGCCAGCGGGTGGGTCAGGGGGATAAGGGCGTCGACCTTTTTGGCGGCCATGATCCCCGCGATCCGGGCGACTCCGAGCACATCGCCCTTGGCGATATTCCCTTCCCGCACCAACTGGAATGCCTGGGGGGAAAGGGAAATGGCGCCGCAAGCCGTTGCCTCCCGCACGGTTTCGTTTTTGCCGCCCACATCCACCATGCGCGCGTTTCCTGCTTCGTCAAAATGGGTGAGTTGGTTTTCCGTCACGGGTTGGTCGCTCATTGTCGTTGTCCGGAGAGGAAGAATCAAGGTTTTTCGTCAGAAAATGTGTGGAGGAATTTTTTGAAAAATCCCTCTTCTTCCTTGGTGGCGCCCCTTTCTTTCTGCAGAGTGTCAAACTCCGCGAGCAGTTCTTTTTCGCGCGCGGACAATTTTTTCGGGATCACAACCTTGATCTCGACGATCATGTTGCCTGGATTCCCGCCCCGGAGGGAGGGAACGCCTTCCCCTTTTAGGGTGAAGACCTGCTCTGGCTGGGTTCCCGCCGGGATTACCAGTTTTTTTGCGCCGTTGATGGTCGGCACCTCCACGGTGGCGCCCAGCGCGGCCTGCACCATGGTCAGGGGAAAGAGGCAGTGGATCTCGTTGCCCTCCCGGAGGAAGAACTCATGGGGCTCCACATGCATGATCACATACAGATCCCCGGGCGGACCTCCCTTGCGGCCGCCTTCGCCCTCGCCCCGCAACCGCATGCGGGCGCCGGTGTCGATCCCGGCGGGGATCTTCAGCGACACCTTTTTCGTTTTCTTGACCAGCCCCTCGCCCTGGCAGTCATTGCACGGCTCGGTAATGATGGTGCCTTCGCCGTGGCATTTCGGGCAGGTGGTCTGCACCCGGAAAAAGCCCTGGGCGTGCACTACTTGGCCATGACCCTTGCAGGTGGGGCAGGTCGACGCTTTGTGGCCGGGGCGCAAGCCGGTTCCATCGCAGGTCCAGCAGGTTTCCCGTTTGGTGATCTCAATCTCTTTTTCCGCGCCATGCACCGCATCCATGAAGCTGATGCCCAGGTCATAGCGCAGATCGTTGCCTGGGATGGGGCCCTGGCGCCTGTGTCCGGAGCGGGCCCCGAACATGTCGCCGAAGATGTCGCCAAAGCTCGAGAAGATATCCTCGAAATTGCCAGGCCCGCTGTAGCCGCTGTCTTTGAGGCCCGCGACCCCGTAACGGTCGTAAATTTTGCGTTTCTCCAGATCGCCCAGAACTTCGTAGGCCTCGGCGGCTGATTTGAAGTTATCTTCCGCGGCCTTGTCGTCCGGGTTTTTGTCCGGATGGTATTTCATGGCCAGCTTGCGGTACGCTTTTTTTATTTCCTCCGCAGTCGCATCCGGGGAAACCCCGAGCCGTTTGTAAAAATCGGTTTCCATGGATTATAGGGACGCCTGTCCTGCCACATCATCACCACCCCTGACCGGAGCATCCTCAAGGGCCGGAGAATCTTCCTTGGTGGTGGCGAAATTCTTGATGGTGGAAAAACTCACCTGGCCGGAGGCGATCTCGCGCAAGGTGGCGACAATCTCCTTGTTTTTGCATTTCACAAGGAAGGGAGCGTTCTTGCGGTGCTGTTTAACCCGTTCAACGGCAAGATGGATAAGGGAAAAGCGGTTTTCATTGCCTATTTGGCTCAGGCAGTCTTCGACGGTGATGCGTGCCATAATGCAACTCCTCCTGTGGGAATTCTCCCGTTGGGTATCGCGGTAGTATAAACTTCAAAAGTATAATCCATCCCGGTTTTTTGGCAATCATTTTTTCTGGAAAGCCTGTTTTGTTAAGAAAACAAAGGCAGTTGTCTGTTTGGTGGCATGAAAAATGCTTATAATTAAAGCCATATCGAGGAAAAAAGATGGCAGGAGGGCCGGATCAGAAAAAAATTCCTTGTAGGACGCGGGGTCCGGCTTCTCCAGGCGGGTGAACGGGAAAAAAATTCCCATGCCGGGCTGCATGCAATGCTGTCATTTTATTGACTGATGCTTTGTTTTGGTGAAGCAAGGCCACAGGAGGGGTGAATATGCAGAAAATCATTGCGGGGTTGTTGCTTATCAGTTGCTGCGGCTGTTCCGGGGGGGTGTACAGTAATCTGGTCGAGGCCGAAATACGTCTTGGTTCGCCAATGTTTGGGCAAGGTCAGCGAGTACCCGTGGTCTATCCCGGCAGGGGCGTTGTTTCGGATGATCCCATGGTCCAGGCCTTTGGCCCTTCCTGGCGAAGCATGGAAAACGATTATCCTGCTTACAATTTTAATCCCTGACAGGGGAGACGGAAATGATGATCATGAAATTGCTTGCGGTTTTGCTGGCTTTTGGATGTACCGTAACCCCCGTGCTGGCCGATGATGGTCAACTTCCTGACGACGGGGCGAATGGAGGGGTATTTCAGGAGCGGCAGCGTCCCATGCCGGCCTATCGATCGTATTTTTATAATTATCCCCATGCGATACCGCCGGATTATGTGTTCCGTACCGCTCGGGTTTTCTCGCCGCACAATATGTCTCGCTCCTTTTTGCCTGGATTTGGCTTCGGGCAGACAGGAGGCCACACGGCAGATGGTGCGGGACAGGGGGCTGCCCTGCATGCCAAAATCAATCAGCTGGGCAAGGCGCTCATTGCCAATGCCAGCGAGGTGGTGGCCGATGAATATGTGGTGGCGGTGAGCACCTTTGTCAGCCTTGACAATCTGTATGCGACCTCTTCCCTTGGCCGCTATCTGGGCGAGCAATTGCTCTCCACCCTGCAGCAGTCCGGGCTGGATGTTATCGAGGTGCGGAAAACCCCTGGGATGATGGTGAGTCCGTACCACGGAGAGTACGCCTTGTCCCGGAGCATGGATGAGATCAGTCTTGTGCAGGAGGCCCAGGCCGTGGTGGTGGGAACCTATGCGGTGGCCGGGCAGGAGATCTTTGTCAACGCCCGGCTGTTGCGCAACGCGGATAACAGGGTGCTTTCCTCCGCCAGTCTGGTTTTGCCCATTGACGGGATGACCGCCAACCTGTTGGCCAATGAAAGCATGCCCGCTTCCACCCGGACAGGGCTGGTCACGATCCGGCAGTTTCCAGAAGAGGGGCAAGTGGCGCCAAAGCCTCCGGCAAAAAAAATAACCAAAAAGACCGTCAAGCGCACGGTAAAGCGTGTCGCAAATAAGGATTGCCCATGAAAAAGACAAGGAAGATGGTAAGCAGATTCGGGGTGTTGCTGTTTTTGGGGTGCGCCTTATTCCTGGCTGGCTGCGCGCCCCAGGCGACCACCGGCGGCACCGCCTCGGTGGTCACTCCGGACTTTTTCGGAGTGGGGGAGGAGCTGGCCCTCCAGTTGACTTCCGGCATGCGTGGCGCCGGGGGGGGGCAGAGGTTGATCCTGACCACGGTGGTTGACCTCGACAATCTCTATACCACCACCCGTTTTGGCCGGACCCTGACCGAGGCGTTGTCCACCAGTCTGTTCCGCCACGGTTTCGGCGTGGTGGAAATCCGCAAATCCGCCGAGCTGCTCATCCGCGACAACAAGGGTGAGCTGATGCTCACCAGGGATGCCAAGCTTCTTGCCAAACAGCAACAGGCCGCGGCCATTCTCACCGGCACCTATTCGCTGACGCCGACCACGGTGATCCTCAACCTCAAGCTACTCGATGCAGGGTCTCAGCAGGTGCTTTCCGTGGCAGGGCTTGAGTTGCAGCGCAGCCGCACCATCAATCATCTTCTTGCTGCAGGAGGCGGCGCTTTCGGCGATGCGCAGCTTTCCGCCAAAGAGCGCTGAGGAGTTCCTTTCGTGGTTTTCGTTCAATTCCGGCATCAAGCTGGATAGTTACAGGAGGGTGGTATGCGAAAGGGAATAGTGGTCGTGCTTCTCGGTCTTCTCCTTGCCGGGTGTGCCTCGAGCCAAAGAAACTGGGCCAACCAGCCGGTGGAGGTCAAGAAGAATTCGCCGGTGGTCTTTATCTATCCGGAGGTGAATACCTATCAGGAGGCAACCGTCGGTGTTCTCCCCTTCCAGATGCCCAGTAACATGACGCGGGAACAGGGGGAGGGGGTCGCCATGCTCTTCAAGGATGTTCTCCTTGGCAAGCAGGCTTTTCCCAGGGTGCTCCGCCTTGAGGAGCCGTATCTGGACATCCCGCAAGCCCTGGCCCTTGGCCGGAAGGCAAAGGTTGATCTGGTTCTGGCGGGCAAGGTCAACTACGCCTTGGAAGGCAGCCAGTTCGGCGGAGGCAGGGTTGAGGTGTCCACCCGTCTGCTCAATGTGCATACCGGTAATACTGTTTGGTACATCGAGCAGTCCATGGATCAGGCCATGGCCTATCCGAAAAGCAGTACGCTTTCCCGGTTTTTCGCCGCCTTCAACCCCCCGGAGATCAAGCCCTCGCAGGCTGGGCCCGTGGTGCCCAACATGCTGGCCCAGGTGGCTTTTGACATGAGTGAGGTCATGGCCGGAGCCAGGTCGGTCAGCCGCTGACAGATGCATGGTGTGTTGGGGGCAAAGGGTGCCCCCATGTGCTGCCGGTTTACGCCTGCCAGTCGAGCACTGCCGATATTGGGTAATGATCAGAGGGGAAGAGGTTGCCTTGACGGGAACGGTCGATCCGCGCAGCAAGGACTTGGAAATGGCCGGAGACCAGAATCCAGTCAATGGCTGCCATTTCCTCCTGCAGCCCATAGCCATGAAAGGTGGCCTCATCTTCCCCGTGTGGCTGAATTTTCCCTAAGGCGTCGATCAGCGTTCCATCGCCGGTCAGGAGGCGGTAGGCGTTTGAATCCTTGTCGGCATTGAAATCGCCGGTCACGATGAGCGCGGTATCTTGGCGGATCCGGTCGAGCCATTGGCGCAGGGCCCGGGCATCCCCCTCGATGGCCGTTGGTTCGTAGTCGAAATGGGTGTTCACATAGGTAAGCACCGACCCGGTCCGCCGGCAGGAGAGTCTGGCCCAGCTCACCGTTCGTGGGTAGTTGCTTCCCCAACTCATGCTGCCGGAAATCTCCGGGGTCTCACTCAGCCAGAAGCATCCCGTATCGACAAGCAGGAAGGATGAGCGGCGAAAGAGCAGGGGCGCCATTTCCAGCGCCGTGCCTCCGGGGCCGCCCCGATGGACGCCGAAAAAATGGTAATCCGGCAGGTTGGCGCGGACAAACTCGGCCTGCTCGGTGTCCAGGCACTCCTGGAGGCCGAGCAGATCGGGATCGAAGGCGCGGATTCTTTCCAGGGCAAAGGACTTGCGGTGCTCCCAGTGATTCTCTCCGTCGTCGGCCAGGCCCACCCGGATGTTGAAGCTCATCACCTTGATCATGGCCGGGCTCTCCTGCGGTAAGCGATCACAGGGCACCACATTTTGCGGCGATCGGTCCGGCTCACGTACCTGGTGTACGCATCGCCATCCCGCTTGCCGCAAACTGCGGCACCCTGTGACCGCTTGTGTTATGGACTACCCCGTGATCGGTGGTTCCTGGGGTCGGGCGCTTATGGATTCTTGGCCCGTTCCAGGGTCCCTCGTATGCCAGCGAACTGCTCCGGCCGGCCCATGTTGGGGAAAAATCCCTGATCCACGCAGTCCCGATAGCACCATTCCGGAGTGGTCTCGGTCCGGTACGTCCAGAAGAACCAGCCCGCGTATTTCTCGAAGGTCAGTACTTGGGCCGAGGCGTAGCCGCGATAGGCCGCCGACATCTGAAACAGATCCATTTCCTCCAGGGCATGATTGAACGGCCCCTCCGCCCAAAGGGAGACCATCTTCAGATCGAGCCCCAGGCTCCATTCCCCGCAATACACCTGATAGCCAGACTCACGGATGATCTCGTCCGCCTCGTCGCGCCAGTCCACGGCGGACTTACGGATGTGACCGAAGATGTCCAGACTGGTGTCGTAATCCATAAAGCATTGATAGCGGTGGATATCCAGGGCCACGTTGCGGAATTCCGGCTCCTGGAGGAACCCTGCATACTCCCGGAAGCTGCGGAAGCCGTCGTGGAACACCACCGTCACCCGCTCGGGCGGGCAGTGGCGGCGGATGCGCCGGTAGGCCTCGAGGTTGAAGCGTTTTAAGAGATCGGTGGGGATATCCCAGCGCGGTTCATTGAGCGTCTCGATGCCGTGCAGCGCCGGATGATCGGCGTACCGCTCGGCCAACCGTTCCAGCATAGCCAGGGAGTGTTCGATGTACTCCTCGCTGGTGTGCCACTCGCAAACGTCGAGGATGCCGCCGTTGTCGAAGCCGTTCTGGCACCCCGGCGCGGCATGGAGGTCGAGAACCACCCGCAGGCCGAACTCTCCGGCCCACGCAAAAACCTTGTCGACGATGGCAAGCCCCCCTTCCACAAAGGGATAGCGCGCCTCCTGATAGCTGCGGTGGTAGGGATAGTCCTTGCCGAAGAGCCAGTGGCCGACCGGCAACCGCACGGCATTGATGCCGGCACTTTTCAGCCAGGCGAAGTCGTCGCGGGTGATGAAGGTGTTCCAGTGCTGGTGCAGGCGCCGGGTGGCCTCGGCCTCGCCCAGCTCGACGCAGTATGAGGTCTCGTCGGTGGCGTTCAGCCCCGCGAACAGACTCGGCGTAATCCATTTTTCCAACACCAGCCAGCCGCCGAGATTGACGCCGCGCAGCTTGCTGCCGCCTTCGTGAACCGTTTGGATAGTCATGGGCGATCTTCCTGAAGAGTTTTACAGGGCCAGACGGCGTGAGTAGAAAGCCTCGCCGTTTGGCAGATGGGAAATTACAAGCAGCGTGGCCTCGGGGAGCTGTTCAGTGATCAGGCGCAGCATCCGTTCCTCTTTCTCAGAGTCCAGGGAATCGAATGCCTCCTGCAGGAAAATCCACTGGGGACGGTTGAGCAGCAGGCGCACCATGCCCAAGAGTTGCTGCTCCCCCCGGGCCAGGGTGTTGATCCAATTGTCTTCCTGGTCGAGCTGGTCGATGAGGCTTTCAAGGCCCACCAAACGCAGCGCCTGCTCGAGTTGTTCCTGGCTGAAAACCCGGCGGGAGGTTGGGTAGCAGATGGCGTTGCGCAGGGTGCTGGTGGGCAGATACGGCCGGGGCGGCACGAAAAAGAGGCGGCCTTGGCTGGGGAGTTCGATGACGCCGCTGCCCCAGGGTCTTATCCCGGCAATGGCGCGAAACAGCTTTGCCCCTGTGTAGGTGTTGCCGGTGATCAGTACATGTTCGCCCTGGCCGATCTCCATATTGATGTTTTGGGCCAATACCGGGCCGTCGTATTTGGCGATACTGAGGTTGCGGAAGGCCAATACCGGCCGGTTTGAGCTCTTCACCTGGATCCAGTGATCCGGTTTTGCCAACTCCTCCTCCACATTATCCAACACCTTGAGTAAACTCAGCGTGCGTTCCACCGAGGCGCGCCATTCGGCGATCCCCCCCACGTTGCCGACCGGCCAGGAGAGGGCGCCAACCATCTGCTGGAAAGCCTGGGCGGCTTGCATCATCGCACCCAGGGTGATGCTCCCCAAGATGTAGCGGGGGGCGGCGATCAGGAGCGGAAAAGCCATGTTCAGCGAGGAATAGCCGGTGCTGAATATCTGAATATTTCGCCATGCCGCGGTTTGCGTGTCCCATGTCTTGCGAATCTTGTAGAACAGCTCATGGAAAAGATGCCGCTCATAGCTATCGGCATGGATCAGGGCGATGGCCTGGCTGTTTTCCTGCGCCTCCAGCAGACCGGCGCGGAAGTCCGCTTCCGCCGATTGCCGGGCGTTGGTGGCGCCGGTCAGGGGCAGGCTCACCTGCCAGCCAAGCCAGGAGGCCAAGGCCGTGTAGATGATCGCGATCCAGACCAGATGCCCGTAGATGGGGATTTGCCATACGCCCAAG
>JBAZSA010000109.1:0-8993 GCA_041662645.1 Desulfurivibrionaceae bacterium | reverse complement strand
CAGGCTGCCCTGGCGGCGAATCAAGCGACCCAAACCCTGACCGCTCCTCTGACCCCCCAGGCAACTACGATTCCCGGAGCAACGGCCGGCACGACTGGGCAAACTCCGGCCCCTGGCCCAGTGGCAACAACGCTGACCACTGGCACGGCAACAAGCGCGACTCTTGCCACTACAGCAGCCGCAGCAGCTGTTACCGCAACCCCCGCCGCCACAGAAACAACGGTTGCAAACGCAGGAGTGACAGCCACCCAACAGGCAACCGCCCAGCCAATTCAGTACCAAAATGCGGTCGCGGCATATGAGGTCAGAAACCCAACCCCTCCTCCCGCGGAGCCACGACCGATACGAAAAGACCTCCATCCGCCGTTGCCCATTGGCAGAGTGCGGCCCGTTGACCCTTTGGTTCTCAGACAGGAATGGGAAAAAAGGAAAAAAGCCAAGTACAAGGAAAACGGGTCCCAGGGAGAGCCCGCGCCTCGCCCGCTACTGGAGGAAAAAGCCATTCGGGACTTAATAAGAAAGGCTAACGAGGATCTGGCTGCCAGCGGGGCGCCCTTGCACCTGGTCCTTGCCCAAAACGCCGATGGCTTTGTACTGGACGTCTACGACTGTTCAGATGATGCGATGTGCCAAATGACGCAGGAGGTCCCGGTTGATCTCAACCACCTGTTGACCCTGTTGGATAATCTTGAACACGAAGCCGGAATTATTGTCAATATCAAGACCTGAAGGAACAGCCTCAAAAGCTCCTCATCTTTCAGGTCAAATGCTATCCGGTCCAGAATCAACCGCACCTGCCTTGTTAATGAAAGGGGAATACTCCCGATCCGCCTCAAGCATGTGCCGCAAAACCACCTCATATGCCAGAAACTGAAAAACATCCCCGACCGTGAGCGTGGAGGCATTAAAAGCCTCCAACAGCTCAACCCCCCTGGCGAGCAGTTTGGCGTGTTCCTCAACGTGTTGACTTGTGCCGGGAAAGCCAATTTTCTCAAGGATTGATTCTTCATCGCGGAAGTGTTGCCTGGTCTCGTCAAGCAATCGGGCAATGATCGCGGCAATCTCCGTGGTTGGACGGGCCGAAAAAACCGCTTCGAGCAGTTCATTGGAGGTGCGGATGAGAGCCTGATGCTGTGAGTCGATCAGTTCGTTGCCGCAGCAGAACGAGTCATTCCAGGCCAGCCGCACGAGGTTACTTTTGATTTCTTCTCCGGAGTCATGGCTAGCGACAAATTCCACCCGGTTGCGGCCGGAGGCTTTCGCCCGGTAAAGCAACGCGTCCACCTGAGCAACGACGTCCAAAACCGAGCCGCCTATAGCGCAGCGTTCTGTTACAACACCCAGACTGGCGGTTACGTGGTCTGCCACCTTCGACCCTTTATGGGGGATGGCCCGGCCGATTATATCCCGGCGAATCTTCTCGGCAATAGCAACCGCGCCATTGCAGCCGGTCTCCGGCAGGATGCAAACGAATTCTTCCCCGCCATAACGGGCCACCAGATCGGCCGGACGGCTGGCGCAAGCAGCCATCACCTGGGCGACCTGTTGCAAGCACTCGTCACCGCGAAGATGTCCGTAACAGTCATTGAACGACTTGAAGTAATCAATATCCAACAGGACCAGTGACAACTTTGCCCCTGAACGGGCATGTCTGGCATATTCCCGCGTGAGCACCTCGTCAAAACGCCTTCGGTTGGCAATGCCCGTCAATCCATCGGTATTGCTCAGGGCTTCAAGCTTGCGGTTGGACTTTGCCAACGCCTCCTCTGCCCGCTTGCGCTTGGTTATATCCTGAAAACTTTCAACCCCCCCAACCACCTTGCCCCTGGCGCCGAGTAGCGGTTTGGTGTTGACAATAAAATACCGGGACTCCCCATCTTTTTCCTTGATGGCTTCGTAAGCGTATTGGCTTGCCCCGCCCAAAATTCTGGTCAGCGGGCAACTTTCGGTGTGGCACGATTTCCCTGGCCGATGCTCATAGCATTTGATCGTTTTTTGATTATCAGGGAGGGGACCGAATTCAGCCCAATACGATTCATTAGCCATCAAAATCGTATGATTGTTATCGGTAACGCTGATCGGAACGGGGCTGTTGAAGGTGGCATCAAACAGACGCTGTTTCCGTTCATAGAAGGTCCCACCGATAAAGATGAAAATGAGGCCGATGATCGCCACCGAACCAAAACCGACAAAGAGATAGAGGTGGTTGTGCGCGGGATAGGGCAGGGAGACACTGAGCCCGCCGCGAAGGTCACCAACCTTATCTCCCTGTTGAGCGTGACATTTTAGGCACTCGGACCCGACAACAAGAGGGGCCATGTAGCGAAACCAGGTGATATCCCCATCCTCGAAGAACTCACCCTGCTCCTTGACCCCCTGTTCGAAGGACTTGAGCCATTTTTCTTCCCACTCCGTTGACTTGTTCTCGGGCCTGATCGGCTTGAGGCTGGTGATGTGAAACTGAATGCCGCCCTCGTTTTTTTGAGCCAGTTCCCCTATCTGACGGGTCATATAGGCGGGGTTGATCCTGGTCAGCCTAAGGCCGTTGTCGGCGGCCAGGTCCCGGTTTTTGAGGGGCAGATATGGATTGGGCTGAGTTTCGGCAGTGATCGGGACATAGACCCCGCCGTGGGAGGCATTCCACTGACGAGTGAGCAGAACTTGCTGAAAAAAGGCATTGGCGGTGCTTTGCGCCAACAGCTTTTCCTCCCGCCGGGTGTCCACCTCCATCCAGAAAAGGAAAGCGCTGGTAATGAAAATCCAAACAGCCATCACAATCGGGATCAGATGGCCTTTTCTGCCGGTCATAGAGGAGACTCCTTCTGGTCCGAATGCTGGGATATGGCAAGAGATTCAGCCTAAGAAGGGCGTTGCCCCTGAACTACGCGGAATCCCTTTGTTTCATAATAAAACAGCAAAGGGCAGAAGTCGCGCAAAAAAATTCCGCACACCGGGGCAGACAAAAATACACGTCTGGTATCCGTTACCGATAGGCGATACGCGCAGACGTTACTCTACACCACAATCATCCTTCACAACCCCCGCACCGTCTCCCTATCCGGCTCTGGCGGCGCATCGGTCACCACGCTGAAGGCATGGACAACAACGGTGCGGCCGCTTTCGGTTTCCACATGCACCCGCCACTGGCCTGGGGCCACCTCCTGCTTGTAGGTGTAGCCGCGAAAACCGCCGTCGCGGCCGCCGAAAAGACCGAACCCCATGCGTGAGACGGTCACCCAACCGCGCAGGGGTTCGTAATGCTCCCAACGGTGATAGAGGCGGGTGCTCAGGCCGCTCGGGGCGAAGATCGAGGAAACGCAGTACAGCCGCTCGCCCGGCCCGAGATGGACCTCAGCCGACAACTCCCGCCAGAACACCCACCAGGGCGCCTTTTCCAGGGTGAGGCGATACTCGCCCGCCGCGCGCGCAAAATTTCGTCCCACCTGAATATCCCGCTTCACGAGGGGAACCGGCGGGATAAGATCCAGAAGATAGGCCACCGCAAGCAGACCGGCGAGAACCCAGACCGGCGCAGCCCGCCCTGGACAACCCGGCGTTTTCTTACGCAGCCAGTGGGTGAGCCCAGCGCCCGCCAGGGTGCTGAGATAAAACCAGACCATGCCGATGCTGCCCACCATGAATGGCAGGAGAAAATTGAACAACAGCATGGCGCAGAGCCCGAACAGGGCCCAGGTGAGGGTGAAACGATGGTACTTGTCGTCGATAAACTCGTTGGCAACCAGTAAGCCGCCAAGGCCGAGGGACCAGAGCACGGCGGTCAGGTGGCTGGAACTCTTGAAATAGAGAATGAACAATGCGCTGAAAAGCCCGCCGAACAGGAACTGAAGCAACAAAAAAGGAGCGCGTTCCCACCAGATTGCAAGGAAAAATGCGGGCGGCGCCGTGGCCTGCGCACCATTGTCGCCTGCGGCTGTGGCCAGGGCGTGGTGCCGGTGCCCCAGCCACCAGAGGATCAGGGCCGCGCCGGCAAGGTAACCGGAGAGAAGCCAGAGATCCAGAGGCGTTACCGAGTGGCCGATGGTGAGAGCGTCCCATCCAAAACCGGTAAAAAAGGCAAAAACCGGCAGATAGGCGCGAAGGTTTGCAAGTCTGGTATGCACGGAGGTGTCCTGCCGGAGGCAAAAAAAAACGGTTGCCCTATCGCTTCAGCTGGAGGGTGGGCTTGTTACCGAGCACCAGCTTGAGCCAGTCGTAGCCGAAGGTGAGCAGGGCTTCGTCATCGGTTTCGATGAGACGTTTGCGCGACTTATCCAACCGGTAAATATTGAGCAGATTGTGCTCGGCCACATACTGCCGGAAGCGGTCGATATTGTAGCAGACCATGAAGGCCAGCTGCTGCCTGGGCCCGGCCGCGCCTTCGCTCTGCCAGGGGTTTGAGGCAAAGAGGGTGTCCATCTCAGCCCAAAGATCGTCCATGGCGTTGTAATAGACCAGCTGCTGGTCGCGGAGCCAGTCCTTCACCGTCCACTCCTTTTTCTCCTGATGCCCCAGGCAGTAGGCATGATCGGTCATGAAATAATAGGCCCTGGGCTGACCCCGTTCCGGATTGCGGTCAATGGCCCGCTCCAGGGGATAGGTGCGGCAGGCGGAAGGGCGATCCTCATAGACAAGGCAGCCCCGTTCGGGATCGAGAAACGGGCAGCTGTTTTCCGCGTCATCCCGCATCCGCATGACAATCGCGGGAAAGAGGGGATTGGTCCCCTGGGCCACGCCGGTGTAGGTGTTGAGCAACTCCTCCGAGGTGATCCCCAGCCTCTTTTTCAGACGGATGAGGTCGTAGGGGTAGAGAAACAGGGTGAGCTTCCGGCAGCAGCGGGTGAAACAGGGCACCTCGGGGTTGCAGGCAAAGGGAAACAAGGAGTCGCCCAGGGGCTGCATGCCTTCGGGGAATTTTTTCTGGTCGGTCATCATCTTTTTCCTGGTGCAATATGTGGGCTGGGCGGTAACAATATGGCTTGCGGCATGGCCTTGCCATACCCCTAAAACGATCGCGCAAAGTACCATCCCAGCGTCAAAAGGTCAACCCGGATGCCAAGACCACAGCCCCTTTCCCTGCGCACCCTGCTCCCTGCCCTGGCCCTGCTGCTTCTGGTCCCGGCCTGCGCCCCCCGGCTGCGGACCTCGGCCTGGGTTGTCCGTTTCGATCTCGACAGTCCGGCGAAGGCTGCCTCGGTCTGCACGGAGGCCAAGCAGGCAGGATTTAACCAACTGCTGGTCCAGGTCCGGGGGAGGGGTGACGCCCTGTACCAAAGCGACATCGCGCCCAGGGCCGGAAACCTGGCTGCGGCCCCGGCCGATTTCGACCCCCTGGCCCAGTTGCTCACGGATTGCGCCCCCCTGCCCCTCCATGCCTGGCTCAATGTCTTTTATCTCTGGGGCGGCGCCACCCCGCCGGAAAACCCCAACCACCCCGGCCATCCCGGCCAGCCCTGGATTCTCTCCGACAACAACGGGAGACTGGTTTCCAGCTATTCCGCCCGGGAAAAACGGCTGGGCTGGATTGAAGGCACATATGCCGACCCGGCCTCTCCCGAATACCGCGCCCTCTTTGCCGCCGTGGTTCGGGAGCTGCTGGCCCGCTATCCGGTGGCAGGAATCCATCTTGACTTCATGCGCTACCCCGGCCCTGGCTACGGGAAAAGCGAGGTGCTGGCCGGAAAATTTGCGCAGACATGGGGGATTGACCCACGGCTGCTGCCGGAGCGGCTCAGTGCCGAGGCCGTAACCTCCTGGCTTGAGGGGACGCAAACGCCAGCGGACAGGGCGCTTACCACGGCGGCGCTTTTCTGGAATGAATTCCGGGCAGGCCAGGTGACCCAACTGCTCCGGGAGGTCCGGCAGGCCGTGGACCAGAGCGGTGCACCGGAAATAGCCCTCTCGGCCGCCGTCTTTCCCGAAGCATCCGCCGCCTACCTGGAAAACGGCCAGGAATACCAGGCTTGGGCTACGGAAGGTCTGGTGGACGGACTTTACCCCATGGCCTATTTCGGGGATACCGGCCGGGTGGGGGCCCAACTTCGGGGAATTGCCGCGAACACCCACCGCACCCCCAAGGTTGCACTTTGGGGTGGGCTGGGGGCTTCCGGCAAGGGATTGGATCAGCTCGGCGAGGAAGCGCGGATCGCCGGAGAGTACGGCTACGACGGAGTCTCCGTCTTCAGCCTGGGCCATCTTATGCAAGAAAACACCGCCCCGGCCTGCGTCGAGGCGATGCGCGCTCCCCGCCGCACCCCCGTTCCCAGCGAGTCAGCCTGGCGCGAACCGCTCACCACCGCCTCGCCCACACTCCAGCCCCCGGATTTGCAAACCCTGAAAGCCATCGTGACCAAGGCCTTTGGCGGGGCAATTCCGGCAAACGGCCTGGAGGCCAAGCTGACCAAGCGATTGCAGGAATATGACCAAGCCAGGCAACAGGCCATCCCCCAGGCACTCAACCGGCTCAAAAGCGTACCAATCGCTCTGCCGGAAAGCCTGGAACTCGGGGGCATCTTCCGCTACGCCAACCCCATGGACAGTCCGGCCCACTGGGAGAAGCAGGAAGCCCTCTGCGAAAAAGCCCGCCAGCGGCTGCTGGCCGGAGATGATCTCGCCACGGTGGCCGGAGAACTGTCCCAGGACGGGACAAGAACCATGGGCGGCCTGCTGGCCCCCCGTTTTCTCGATCCGCTCAATCCCCAGGACCTTGAGCTGGCCCAACTGCCAACCCAAGGAATCAGCCAAGTCATGCGGGTTGCCAATGGCTATTGGTGCTACCGACTCGAAGCCAGAAGCCCCGGCAAACAATCATCCTTTGCCGAAGCCCCCTGGGAAGCAAGGCGCATCCTCTTCCGCCGGGCGCTCAGCGAAATGATAGCCGCCGGGACAACGACCGGATTATAAGCCTCAACTATGAATAAACACATACTCCCCTTTGTTGAAGCTAATCCTCAGCCGCCCGCCATGGCTCTCGCCGTACACCTCCCAGCCCGGCCTGCCCTTGATTTCGCACTGCACCCCGCCGGGAGATTGGTTTTGCTGCCTGGCATCAACCCAGGCGAGGCAATCGGTTTCCCCATTCTCTTGCTGGGCAATGATTCTAGCCATGTTCCGGGCCATTTCAAAATCAAGATCCGCCCCGGTGATTGCAATCAAAATGTCTTTCATGCTACTATCCCTCCGTTGAAGAATGATTTGATTCTCTTTCTACCAGAAAAACAGAGTTAGGCAACACTCTCCCATAGCCAAGGCCTCCCATGCGACTGCGAACCATCATCTTCATCATCCTCCTTGCCCTTGGCATCCTGCCCATTCTCACCCTGGTCGGGGTCAATCTCCGCTCCCACATCAACCAGCACGAGGCGATGGAAAAAAAGCGGACCGTGGCCAAGGCGGAAAGCAGCTTTGTTGCCCTCAATGCCAGGGTGAAATGCATTAAAAAAAATCTCCTTCAGG
Source organism: Desulfurivibrionaceae bacterium (assembly GCA_041662645.1). GTDB lineage: Bacteria > Desulfobacterota > Desulfobulbia > Desulfobulbales > Desulfurivibrionaceae > Thiovibrio. Next base: position 1,541 of record JBAZSA010000109.1, on the reverse strand, counting down.
CGGCATTCACCCCTATGAGTGCGGGGCTTGACCCGTCGTCCCTGGATCCTGCTGGCCGCCAGCGGCTGGCAGGGCTGCTCATCGGCCAGATGCGCACGGAAAAGATGATTTTGGGGCTCCGCCTGTTTGACGCCTCCGGCAACCAACTGGTCCACCTCCGCCGTAATGGTGATGCCCTGGAAATCGCCCCGGAGGAGCCAACGGATGCCGCGGAGCAAGCCCCCCTCTTCCAGAAAGGACTGACACTCAAGGAATCCGAGGTCGACACCCTCCTGGGCAAGGATCAAGCCAATCCCGCCGACAGCGTCCTCAGCCTGGCAACGCCGATCCCCGGCACGGATGGCGCGGTAACAGGGGTGGTCATCATGGACATCGCCCCCGGCCTGTTCCTTGAAGCCCACCAAGATACCTGCTGGACAACGCCTGCGGGCGCGGTTGTCCATGTCCCCGCCGCTTTCCCCCAATTGGACCCGGCGCACCCCATCGCCTCCGGCGCCAACATGCTCGCCATTTTTCCGGCGCTCCGATCCATGATGACGGACAACCATCCCTTTGTCTGGGAGAATACCTCGGGCCTCAGCCTTACCTGGCTGCCGCTCATCTTCAACGACAATCTTCCCCCGACCCTGTGGCTTGGTTCGCCAGTGGACCGCAGCGCGGCCAGGGAGTGGAAGCTTTCCCTGATCTACAACATCGCCGGGATCGTGATCTGCATCGCCGTCATCGTGTCGCTCATCGCCAATGCCATCGCCAGGAAAATAGACCGGATCAAGGATACGATCCTCACCGGCTTGGACTCCATTCTGAACAAAGGAGAGGAGAACGTGCGGTTCAGCTGGACCGGCCCCAGGGAGATGGTCAATCTGGCCGAGGAACTCACTACCCTGGCCCGCCACTACGCGATCACCAGGACACGGCAGCAGGAGGCGGAGGCCGACCTGCGGCAAAGCGAGGACAAGTTCAGAAATCTCACCGCTTCGGCCCAGGACGGCATCGCCATGATGGATCACCACGGCAATATCTCCTACTGGAACGAGGCCGCCGCCGAGCTCTTCGGTTTTAGCGCCGCCGAGGCCCTGGGCAAGCCGATCCACACCCTGATCTCCCCGCGTCTTTCCGAATCCGGCCAGCGCGAGGCAAGCGAAGAAAGGCCGGTGAGCGACGGCCCCATCCGCGAAACCATCGAGCTGATCACCCGCCGCAAGGACGGCACGGAACTGCCCATAGAGCTTTCGCTTTCCGAGGCCCGGATCAAGGACCAGTGGAACTCCATCTGGATCATCCGGGACATTACCGAACGCAGGCGGGCCGAGGAAGAGACCAGGCTCCAGCAGCAACAACTGGTCCAGGCGGACAAGATGATCTCGCTCGGCGTGCTCATTTCCGGGGTGGCCCATGAAATCAACAACCCCAACAGCATCGCCATGCTGAACACCTCCATGCTCTTCAAGGCGTGGGAAAGCGCCAAGCCGATCCTCGACGAATACGCCCGCGAACATGGCGATTTTCTCATTGCCGGGCTTCTGTACAGCGAGATGTGC
>JBAZSA010000108.1:0-9031 GCA_041662645.1 Desulfurivibrionaceae bacterium | reverse complement strand
CGTTGTTGCGGTGCACCAACTGGGAGAGCGCATCCACCCGTTCGCCGTTCACCAGAATATCCAGCTTGACCAGATCGCTTTCCCGGTAATCCAGGAGATCGTAATCAAAGGAGCCGTATCCCTGGGTGACGGATTTGAGCCGGTCGTAGAAGTCGTAGATAATCTCCGCAAGGGGCACCTCGCAGGTGAACTCGATCCGGCCGGGCATGGGGTAGTGGTGGTGGGTGTTCTCGCCGCGCCGCTCCATGCACAGGGTCATCACCACCCCCATGTAGCGCTCCGGGATGAGGATGGTCGCCTTGATAAAGGGTTCCTCGATGCGCTCGATGGTGGTCGGGTCCGGGTAGTAGGCCGGGTTGTCCACCTCTTTCATGGTCCCGTCCTTGAGGAAAATTTTGTAGTTCACCGAAGGCACGGTGAGGATCAATGAGAGGTCGAATTCCCGTTCCAGCCGCTCCTGGACCACCTCCAGATGGAGCAATCCCAGGAAGCCGCAGCGGAAACCGAAGCCCAGGGCGGTGGACGAGTCCTTCTGGAAGGAGAGGGAGGCGTCGTTCAAGGTGAGCTTTTCGATGGCCGTGGCCAGGGTTTCGTAGTCGTCGGTGGAGACGGGATAGATGGAGGAGAATACCACCTGTTTGATCTCCTGGAAGCCGGGCAGGGGTTTGGCGCAGGGGCGGTCTTTCAAGGTGATGGTATCGCCGGGTCTGGTGTCGGTGATGGTCTTGATCCCGGCGATGATGTAGCCCACCTGGCCTGCGCTCAGTTCTTTCTGCGGTTCGCGGGTCAGGCGGAAAAAGCCCACCTCCTCGACCCGGTAGGCGGCGTTGTTGGACATGAAGAGGATGGTGTCCCCGGCTTTGATCCGTCCTTCAAAGAGGCGGCAGGAGATGATGGTCCCCCGGAAGGGGTCGTAGAAGGCGTCAAAGATCAGGGCCTCCAGCGGCTTTTCCGGGTCGCCCGTGGGCGGCGGCAGGAGATTGACCACCGCTTCCAGCACCGTATCGACGCCCTTGCCGGTTTTTGCCGAACAGAACTGGATGTGGCTGGCGTCCAGGCCCAGGTCTTCCTCGATCTGCAGGGCAACCCCTTCGGGATCGGCGGAGGGGAGATCGATCTTGTTGATGACCGGAATTACTTCCAGGTTGTTCTCCATGGCCAGATAGAGGTTGGCCAGGGTCTGGGCTTCGATGCCCTGGGCCGCGTCAACCAGCAGCAGCGCCCCTTCGCAGGAGGCCAGGGCCCGGGAGACCTCGTAGCTGAAGTCAACGTGGCCCGGGGTGTCAACGAGGTTGAGGATGTAGTCCTTGCCGTTCTTGGCCCGGTACGGAAGGCAGATCGCCTGGCTTTTGATGGTGATCCCCCGCTCCCGTTCGATATCCATGCTGTCCAGGAGCTGGTCGTGGAATTGGCGGTCGGTAACCATGCCGCAGAGCTGGATAAAGCGGTCGGCCAGGGTGGATTTTCCGTGGTCGATGTGGGCGATGATGCTGAAGTTTCGGATGTTTTCCATGGATAAGCCGGGGAAGTCCTGTGTTTTCGGTCTGGCAATGGTTGTACTGTATCAGAAACATGGCGATGGGCGGAAAAAATATCCTGATCCCACAGAAGAGGCTATCTATCATAAAAAGGTAGCCTTGCAAAGGCAATTTTAAAGCTGAGTTGAGCAGCTTGCCTGCTCAAACGAAACTTATGCCCTTTGGGTATAAAAAAGGATTACGCCCCCTTGGGATTGGTGTCAGGCCTGCGGCGAGGCGGGGAAGGGAGAAGCTGTTGTGGAAAGAGATTGACCTTTGGCGCGGTTCTATTAATAATAACCCCCATGAAAGAAGACCCGGAAGTCCTTGAAATACTCGACGAAGGAGAGGATGCGCAGGAAGCGCTGCATCCCCTTGTCGCGCTGCCCGATGATGACAATCTTCCGGCCCTGGGCAATGCTGGCCTCCATCGCTATCTCCAGGAAATCAGCCAGTACAAGCTCATGACCCGTGAGGAGACAGATGAGCTGGCCCGCCATTTTCAGGCAACCGGCGATCCGGAGGCGGCCTACAAGCTGGTCACCTCCAATCTGCGGCTGGTGGTCAAGGTGGCCATGGATTTCCAGAAGTACTGGATGCAGAACTTCCTCGATCTCATCCAGGAGGGCAATGTCGGGTTGGTGCAGGCGGTGAAAAAGTTCGACCCCTACCGGCAGGTGAAGTTCTCCTATTATGCCGCCTACTGGATCCGGGCCTATATCCTTAAATTCATCATGGATAACTGGCGGCTGGTCAAGATCGGCACCACCCAGGCCCAGCGCAAACTTTTTTTCAGCTTGAATAAAGAAAAAAAACTGCTAGAATCGCAGGGTTTTGCGCCGGAGGTCAAATTGCTGGCCCAGCGCCTCAATGTCAAGGAAAGCGAAGTCATTGAGATGAGCCAGCGCATGGACAACTGGGATGTTTCCCTGGAAAGTCCGGTGCGGGAAGGCTCCGACGAGGAGCAGAAGAATTTTCTCCCCATGATCGGTCCCACCGTGGAAGAACGGGTGGCGGAAAAGGAAGTGCAGGAGTGGATGGGCACGGTTCTCGACAAGCTGCGCGAGACCCTCAATGACAAGGAGAAGGCCATCCTGGCCGACCGGTTGTTGAGCGACGAGCCCCTTACCCTGCAGGATATTGCCGACAAGTTTGACATCTCCCGGGAACGGGTGCGGCAGATCGAGGCCAATCTCTTGAAAAAGATGCGGGAGTATTTTGAGAAGGAAGTGCCTGATATCAAAGACTTCCTTGCTGAATTTCTCAACCCCTGGCGTTCATGATTGGTAACTGTCCAGCAGCACCGCATCTGCGTTGTCATCGGCCTGCTCATGTGCACCAGCACACTTCGCAGGCCTCTTCCTAGCAGCTACGGTGCTGCTGAACAGTTACCTTTTTAACCTTTGCCAATTTTTCCGGCTTCGAGCTGGATAGTTATGGTTATTTTACGCGCCGTCTGCGGCGATACCTGGAAAAAAACATTATGCGCGTTCCTCTTTTAGATTTGCATGGCCAGATGGCTCCCCTGCGCGACGAGATCCTCGCCGCGGTGACCGAGGTCATTGATTCGACCCAATACATCCTCGGCCCCAAGGTCGAACAGTTTGAGAAAAATGTTGCCGCCTACTGCGGCTCCCGCTATGGGATCGGCGTTGCCAGCGGCACCGACGCCCTGCTGGCCGCGCTCATGGGGTTGGGTGTTGGTCCAGGCGATGCAGTCCTGACCACTCCCTATTCCTTTTTCGCCACCATGGGCTGTATCTTGAGATTGGGCGCACGCCCGGTTTTCGCCGATATCGATCCGGTTACCTACAATATCGACCCGGAGCGGATGGCCGAGGCCTTGGCCCGGGATGCCAAGGGGGAGAAGCGGATCAAGGCGATCATCCCGGTGCATCTCTATGGCCAATGCGCGGACATGGGTGCGATTCTTGCTTTGGCTAGGCAGTACAATCTGCCGGTGGTGGAGGATGCCGCCCAGGCCATCGGCGCTGTCTATCCCATGAAGAGCGGCGGCCAGACCGTCTGGCAGCGGGCCGGTTCCATGGGCGAGGCTGGTTGTTTTTCTTTCTTCCCCAGCAAGAATCTCGGCGGCATCGGCGACGGCGGGCTGATTACCTGCAACGATCCGGAGCTTGCCGAGCGGATCAGGATTATCCGGGTGCATGGCGGGGCGCCCAAGTACCATCACGGGGTGGTGGGGGGCAATTTCCGGATCGATCCCATCCAGACCGTGGTGCTTGATATAAAACTTGCCCGGTTGCCCGAGTGGCACAGGGCAAGACGGCGTAATGCCGCAACCTATCGGAGTCTGTTCGCCAAAACCGGCCTGCTGGAGAACGGCGCGGTTTCTCTGCCCGAAGCGGTGTATCAGGCAGAGGGCGTGGCCGCCGGGGAAGCCTGCGACTACCATATCTACAACCAGTTTGTCATCAGGGCCAGGGACCGTGACGGGTTGCTCCGCCATCTCATAAGCAACGAGGTCGGGGCGGAGATTTATTATCCCATCCCTCTCCACCGGCAGGGATGTGTCGCTGGCCTGGGCTACGAAGATGACTCGTTCCCCGAAGCGGAGCGGGCCGCGCTTGAGACCTTGGCCTTGCCGATCTTTCCCGAACTCACGGACGAGATGCTGGGTTTTGTTGTTGAGAAGATTGCCGGATTTTATTCGCGGTAACCCCAGTTTCCTTTTTTTAGTTTCTTAAAAGCCGGTCCTTTTCACGGTTGCCAAAAGGACATCCTCTGCTGATGCTTATCTGGCTGCGTATTTTCCTGTATTCAATTCTGTCTTTGCAACGAGCGAGAACCCTCGCCTTTGTTTCGATGCCTGTCGTCCTTCTGGTTTCGTTTCTGCTTCTTCCTGCGCCGGGCTATGCGGCGGAATCTTCCGCGCCCCAGGGCAAGCAGGTTGTTCCGTCTCGGACCATCCAGCTCAAGGAGGATAATGATGTCGCCTGGAAGGCATTATGGGATCAGGGGCGGGGACTGGCGCGCAACGGCAGGCTTGCCGAGGCGATTCCGGTGTATGAATCGCTGCTGACCATGCGGGAGGGGCTTGAGGCTGCCCGGTGGGAGCTGGTCACCATTCTTCTGCAACTGAAGAGGGAAGAGCGCGCCCTTCCCCATCTTGAATCGTTGGTTGAGGCAGCTCCCCGGAATCTTCAGTATCTGCTGGCCTTGGCCGAGGCCAGCAGGGCCCAGGGTAATGGCGCCCGGGCGGTGGATCTGTATAAAAAAGTGCTGCAACGGGAACCGGAAAATCGCCAGGCCCTGCGCGGCGCGGCTTCGGCCTTTCTTGCCCAGCAGAGAAAGGGTGAAGCGGCTCTTATGCTCGAAGCCCTGCTCCGGCGGGAGCCCACTCGGCTTGCCTTGCGGGAAGAATTGGCCAACCTCTATTACGATATGGGCTCCTATGACAAGGCCAGGGCGCATTTTGTCGTTTTGGTCAGGGAAAGGCAGAACGATCCGGCAATTTTGCTCAAGATGGCCCAGGTGTACGACAAACTAGGGTTTGAGGCACAAGCGGCTGAGCACTGGCAGCATTTGGCGCAAATTTCCCAGAGTTCCGAGGCAAAAGAAAGATTAACCGCCTATTACTTGAAGGGCGGCAAGGGGGAAGATGCCTTGGCGTATCTTCTCCCTCTTTTTGAGAAGGAGCCATCCTCGCCCCGGCTTCTCAAGCGTCTTGGCCAGATATATGCCACCCTTTCCCGCCTCTCCGAGGCCCTTGTCTATTTTGAAGGGTATATCTCCTTGAAGCCCGAGGATAAAGAGGTGTTGCGGCAGATGATCGACATCCATGCCGCCCTGGGGAATACGATCGAGGTTACGGATTTGGGCAGCGGCCTTGGTTTTGAACCTGCGTCCAATCTTGAGGCCCTGGAGCAGAGAGCCGGGTTGTATGAGGCCAACGGCGAGCTTCGGGCGGCCGTCACCTTGTATGATCAGATTTTGGTTGTCACCCCCGATGACCCGGGGATTTTGGAAAAACGGGCCAAGGCGCTGCTGGCGGGCGGTAATGGCGACGAAGCCAACGCCATGCGGACGCATCTGGCGCGGCGGCAGAAACTCCTTGGGTTGCTTGAGCTCCTCTTGCGAATGGAGCCGGGGAACAGAGCGGTTCTTCAAAAATTGGCCCGCATGTATCTTGATCGCGGGGAGCTGGCCAAAAGCCTGGACATGTTTTCCCGTCTCGACGCCCTTGGAGTAAGGACGCCGGAGGTTCTCGCCGGGCAGGCCATGGCCCATGAACGGCTCGGTCATCCCGCCAAGGCCTTGGCCCTGTATGAGCAGCTTCTGGACGGGGCTGATACAGCGGGCATGTTCAGGTTGCGGTGCATCCATCTGGCCGGGGGGCTTGGTCTGCCCGGAAAGACCAAGAGCCATCTTGCCTTGCTGCAGGATAAGTTTCCCGGCCTGTATGCCTCTCCGCATACCCAGCTGCTCATCGCCAAGGCCCTGACGGGAACTGCTTCCTATGCTGCGGCCAGGGAATTCTATGCCGGCATCCTGGCAAGACCCCCGGCTGACGGGGAGCTGGCCAAGGCCGCTTTTTTGGGCCTGGCCGAAGTGTCCCGGCAGGACGGCTTGCCCTATGAGGCGGAGCAGGTTCTGCGGCAGGCCTATCTTCAGTATCCGCGGGACCAGGAGGTTTTGAGCTGTTTGTGTGCCTTGGCCCTTCAGGAGAAGCGATTTGCCGAGGCCTGGGTTTGGCTTGAACAGCTGAGCCAGCCGAAGGGCAAGAGTGAGCTCCAGGATGGCGAGACTGCCGGGAAACCCGTGGGGCTGGCGAAGGAAGTGTTTGATGGCAGACTGTTGCGGGCACGCTTGCTGGCGGCTGAGGGCGAAACCGGGGAGGCAATCGCGCTTCTGGCTCAGCTGGGCCGTGAGTTATCGAATACGTCCGGGTCCGGGCGGCTGCCGCCGCTGCCACTGCTGCGCAGGGAGGTTGATCTGCTTCTTGCCCGGTTGTTGTTTGCGGATGAACAGTATGCCGAGGCCGAGCAGATGGCCGAATCTTTGTCCGGGGGGCTTGGCAGGCCAGAGGCCGATCTGCTTTTGCTGCGCATTTACCGCGCCCAGGGGAAGAACGGGGAGGCAGAGGCGCTTTTTAAGCGAACGCTGGCGGAATCCGCCCAGGATCAAGGCCTTGTTCTTGCGTTTCTTAAAGGGCTGAAAGAGGAGGGCCTTTTTGTCGAGCTGGGCGAGAGGGCTGCCTTGGCCAGCCAGCAATATCCCGGCTCCGTCACAATCCGCGCTCTGTCCGCCTCTGCTCTGGAAGCCAATGGCGAGATCGAGGCGGCCATTGAGGTTTGGCAGGGGATTGTCCGGGATTTCCCGGAGCAGGAATTTGCCGCCGTGCATCTTGCCCGGCAGCTTTTCAGCAATGGCCGCTTTGACGAGGCCCGGGAGGTACGAGAACGCTTCCCCCGCATTGCGGCTCGTCCGGATATGCTTTTGCTCAAGGCTCGAATTCTCTGGGCTGAGCATGAATGGGAAAAGGGCGTGGCGGTGTACGAGGCATTTCTCGCGCCTCCTGTGGCTGAAGGCATCGCGATCCAGGCAAAGGAGCGAGGCATTTCCTTGCCCAGGGATGAGGAGCCTGGCCTGTGGACGCGGTTGACCGTGGCCGAGATTGACAGGCAGACCGCGGTTGATACGCTGATGGAGCCTTGGGCCGTGCTTGAATCGGGGCCTGCGGCAACAGCACGCAATCAGCTGGCCGTCCCTTTTTACGCACGCTACCGCTGGAGTAAGCAGTTTGCCCTGGAGAAAACCGCCAGGCAGGCGGTGATGCATCGTGAGTATCTGGCTGCGGCAAATTATTTCAGGGCCTTGCTGCGGGAATATCCAGCGGATTCTTCCCTGCAGTTTGATCTGGCTGGAATCTACAGCAGGTTCGGGCAGCTGGGTCATGAGGCGGCGCTCTATGAGGAGATGGCCGCCGCAGGGGGCGGTTTCCCTGGGCTGGCCGAGGCCATGGAGAGAAACGAGCTGAAGCGTCAACCCCGGGTTGCTTTTGGGTATGGGTATCTCCGGGAGGAGGGCAGGGGGGGGTATAAGGCGATCAGAAAAACCTGGGAAGGTGCCAGTCTGCAATATTCGCCCCATCTGCAGCACGACCTGGAGGTGCATCTTGCCCGGCTCGATTATCAGGACCCCGGCTGCAATGGCAAGATTCTAGGAAACCGGGCCCTTGTTTCCTATGCGGCCAATATCAATGAGCAGCTTCTCTTGCGCGGCGGCGTAGGGGCAGAGCTGCTGGAAAATAGCCAGCCCGACACCGCTCTTGTCGAGTTGGCTGCGGAAGGCCGTTTGGGAGACCGGTTAACCGGGATTCTTTCCTATGGCCGCGACGTCAAGCATGATACCCTGGCCAGCCTTGGCCGGAATATCGTGCAGCAGGATTATAAAGCGGATTTTGTGCTGGACATGGTTTCCAGCGTCCAGGCGGGAGGAGGGTATCTCTACTCCAGTTTTTCCGACGGCAATACCATGCAGGGCTACGATCTTTGGGCCGCTTATCTGCTTTTCTTTGACCCGGCACTTTTGAAGTTCAGCTATACCTACGATTTTAAGGACACTGCGGAGGGCAGAGGCGGCGGTCCCCTGCAACCGGATGGGTTTGGCGCTTCCGACCATCCATACTGGACCCCGATGAATTACTGGCAGAACCGTTTCAGCGTATATTTCAAGCATCAGCTCTCCGATGACCAGTTCCGGCGGGGGGCGCCCCGGTACTACGATCTTGAGTATACCGTTGTTTACGATGAAATGGGGTATGCCATGCAAACCTGGAAAGGTGGCTTTTTTGTGGAGTATGTCCCGCAAGTCATCTTTTCCGCAACGACTGAGCTGACCTCAGGCCCTGAGTACCGGGCCAAGGAGTTTTTTCTTTCGGCTGTTTACCGCTGGTAGCCACTGATTTTCCAGTGGCGCTTTCCCTTGCAATCTTCTTTGCTCTGTGCTAAGTGAAGTGCTTGTTGTTGTGCCGTCGCTCCGTATTCCAGAGTGCGGCGGACAGAGGCTGTACTGAAAGATTTCCGCCGTTTTGGCCGGGGCAATCGCGCTGTGATTGCCTGCCGGGGAAACGGCCATTTTTTTTAGGAGCCGGGCGAAAAAAATCATCACCGTTGATAGTAGCGTGAGCAGCGGTGCTACCGTGACCATTTCGCTCAGCGTGTGCCGATCACGATATTCCTAATATTCATAGATTTTGAACAACGGCTTATAGAGCTATTGTCTTGGCAAGGAGGGTTGTTATGGTTGAGCGTATTCCCATGTCTCAGGAGGGATATGCCAGATTGCGTCAGGAGCTTGACCGGCTGCAGAGGAAAGAGCGGCCTGCTGTCATTGAAGCGATCGAGGTGGCGCGGGGGCACGGCGATTTGAAGGAAAACGCCGAGTACCATGCGGCCAAGGAACGCCAAGGGCATATCGAAGGGCGGATCATGGAGCTCAAGGATAAGCTGGGCCGGGCCGAGGTTATTGATTGTGCAAGCGTGGACTGTTCC
>JBAZSA010000107.1:0-9145 GCA_041662645.1 Desulfurivibrionaceae bacterium | reverse complement strand
GGATCGCAAGCGCAAGGAGCTGGTCGAAACCAAGAATCAGGCCGATTCCATGATCTACGCCACGGAAAAGAGCATGAAGGATCTGGGCGACAAGGTTGACAGCGAGACCAAGAACAAGGTGCAGACCGAGATCGACAGCCTCAAGAAGCTCATGGAATCCGACGATGCGGAGGCGATCAAGAAGGGGCTTGAGTCCTTGACCCAGGCTTCCCACAAACTGGCTGAGATGATGTATGCCCAGGCCACCAAGGACAAGGCTGCGGAAGGCGGCGAAGGCGGCGGCCAGGCCGGTGGGGCAAAAAAGGATGACGACGATGTGGTGGACGCGGATTTTGAAGAAGTGAAATAAATCCACCGCGTGGAGCAGTGATTTTCGGCCAGGAGACACATGTCTCCTGGCCTTTTTTATGCCCGCTGATCAGTCCCCGCCGCAGCGAAGGCGGGAGAGGGCCTCGCTGAAGTTGAATCTGTCATCGTGCTCGCCGCTGTGGCAGCGCTGGCAGATGGCCATGGTCGGCTGGCCAACTTTGGCCGCTGTTGGCTGAAGGGTATGCGCGCGGGCCGGGCCATGGCAGGATTCGCAGCCGACCTGGCGCAGGTCATGGGCAAGGGCGAGCATTTCCTGTCCTGTCTGGGTGGCGGGGCCGGTGATATGGCAGGGCAGGCACTGCACATTGAACTGCTGCCCCTTTGCCTCCAGGGTGTCATAGGCCATGGCATGTTGGGTGCCGCGCCATTTTGCAAACTGCGGGGCATGGCAGCTGGTGCAGGCGGAGCTGCCGGCGTAATTTCCCGAGGCTTTTTCCGGCTTCTGGCCGGTACCGCTTGAGATTCTTGCCTTTACCGCAGCCTTGCCGATCCGGTTTACCTCGGTGGTGGTTGTATCGACAATGGCCCTGACCGCCGGATTGTCCGGAAGCTCCTTGCGCATGGCTTCAAAATGAATGCTGTACGAGGAGAACCGTTGACGGCTCGCATCCTTTGCGTTTTGCGCGGTGGTGAGGCGGACAATCTCCTTTTCCAGCATTTTCCGCCTTGCCAGCATGCCGTTGTAGGCATCAAGAACCTCGGGCTGGCCCTTGAATGCCTGTGCCGGGTCGCCTTGCCTGCGGTAACGGTTGATCTGCCATCCCAACCGGTCCATCTCGTTTTTCTTGTCTGCCAGCAGATTTTCCGAACCCGTCTCTTCCCATCGCTTGCTCTGTTTGTTCCAGCGTACCCGCAGAATGCCCACTGATTTGCCTTGGGCTTCCACCTGAGTGATCAGGGTGTTGTTGACCCGCGCCGGGGGGATGTTGCCCTGGGTGTTTCCTGCTTGGAGAATCAGGTGGATCTCTGGGTGGGCCTCCGCGATTTTACGGTTCATTGCTGGAAGAAGGCTGGAAAGCAGGATGGTCATATCTGCCCGGCCACGGAGCTGGGTTATTTCTTGGGGTAAAACCTCTTCCCATGGGGCAATGATCGCGTTGTCCTTGTCCGTCAGCAGAGAGCCAGACTCTTGGGAGGTGAGGCCGATGACCGCGATGCGCATCCCGCCTGCCGTGATCAGGGTATGCGGTTTGAACAACGGTTTTCGCCCGGGGCCGCCGAGCAGGTTGGCGCTCAGCCAGGGAAAGCTCGATTTTTTCTGTATTGCGAGGAGGAAAGGGAGGCCTGCCGCGAGATCCTGTCTGGCAACGCCAACACCGGCAAAGGACATGGTGCTGTATGCCGCAACGATTCCCTGCGCCGTGACGGTGCGCTGTTCGCGCTGATCCGGCGGCAATTCTTCGTCCTTGAAAAGCAGGGCGCCGCTGTCCAGGGCAAGCACCGCAGATTTTTTTCCACGCACGGTTTCAAGCTGTTGCGCTTTCTTGGGCAGACCGCCCAACTGGTTGCTTTTTCAGCCGCAGGGCTCTGTCTCTCCCCGCACATCGTTGGCAAAGAAGATGGTCAGGTCGTGCTGTGTCCCTGTCTGCCCTTTTTGGGGAGGAGCCTGTTTTGGCGCAGCCCCTGATACAGTTACGGTTATGCTGAGCAGGGCAAGAAGGCAAAGCAGCAGAAAGGTGGCTTGTTTGTTCATCGTGCTTATTACTCCCAATTTCGTTGTTGCCAGAAAAAGGATCAGGCGGATTGTTTTTTCCGATCCCGCAGCATCTGCCGCCATTTGCCAAGACGATCCCGGATGATTGCTTCGTATCCCCGGTTGGCGGGCTGATAATAGGTTTTTCCCTCAAGTTGCTCTGGCAGGTGATGCTGATCCACCAGGGCATGGGGATCGTTGTGGGCATACTGGTATCCCTGGCCGTAGCCGAGGTCCTTCATCAGCGAGGTCGGAGCGTTGCGGAGATGGAGGGGCACGGGCAGGCTGCCGGTACGCCGGATGTCGTGCATCACTGCGTTGTAGGCGGCATAGACGGCGTTGCTCTTGGGGGCGGTGGCAAGATAGGTGACAGCCTGGGCCAGGGCGAGTTCGCCTTCCGGACTGCCCAGGGTCTGATAGGAGTTTCTGGCGTTGATGGCAATCGTGAGGGCCTGCGGGTCGGCATTGCCGATATCTTCCGAGGCGAAACGGATCAGGCGGCGGACCACGTACAAAGGCTCCTCCCCGGCGGCGAGCATCCGGCACAGCCAGTAGAGGGCGCCGTCCGGATCGCTGTCCCGCAGGCTTTTGTGCAGAGCCGAGATCAGATTGTAATGCTCCTCGCCGTCCGCGTCGTAGCGCAGGCTTTTACGCTGGATGGCCTCTTCCACCGTGGCCAGGGTAATTCGCCGCGTGCCATCGGCATCTGGTTCTGCGAGATTGGCGGCGATTTCCAGGCTGTTCAGCAGGCTGCGGGCATCGCCGTCGGCAATTCTGGCCAGGTGGGCGGCCGCTTCGGGCGCCAGGGCAATCTGCCAGGAGCCAAGCCCCTGTCCCGTGTCCGTGATGGCGCGCTGGAGAATGGTTTGCAGATCTTCCGGCCCCAACGGCTCAAGAACCAGAACCCGGCAGCGGGAGAGAAGGGGCGCGATAACGTGAAAAGAAGGGTTTTCGGTGGTTGCGCCGATGAGGGTCAACAGGCCGCTTTCCACATGGGGGAGAAAGGCGTCCTGCTGGCTTTTGTTGAAGCGATGGATCTCGTCGACGAAAACAATGGTGGCGGTGTTGCGCTCTTCCTTGGCGGCTTGGGCCTGCACGACTATTTCCCGGATCTCCTTGACCCCGGAGAGCACGGCGGAAAAGAAGGCAAAGTCCGCACCGGTTGTTTGGGCCAGGATTCGGGCCAGGGTGGTTTTGCCGGTGCCGGGCGGACCCCAAAGCACCAAGGAGGGCAGGTATTTCTGCTGGATGAGCCGCCGGAGCAGCTTGTCCTCGCCCAGCAGCTGTTTTTGCCCGACAAAATCATCTATTGTTTGCGGACGCAAACGTTCTGCCAAGGGGGCGGTGTGTGTGGCAGGTTTTCGGGCCATGACTCGTTATCTGGCTGGCGGAGGGGATGGGAAAATCGATTTCACAGAAGATAGTATGCCAGGAATTTGGCGGAATGTCATCAGCTGATCACGCGGAAGGGCAGGGAGCAATCCTTCCGGATTTTTACGCCAGCAGGACTCCAATCCGGTCTGCCAACCGTTCCGCAGAAAAGATCAGGGATTCCAGATCGAGGAAATTCAGGACCTGGCGATCGAAAAGCATCTTGACCTTGGCGGGAAATCCGTCTTCCGGTTCCTCCTCCCAGTAAACAAGATATTGGGGAATCCTGGGCAGGACCGGGATGATGCATCCGAGCGTGGCGGAGGGCGCCGGGTGTGCCACGCCCCCCAGCCGCTGGCATGCCCCCAAGATTGTTTTGGCAGAAAGAGGGGCGAAGAGCTCCGCCAGCCGGTTTTCGCAATAGGTGGCAAGGGTTCTTACCTTGGAGATGGAATTCGGCAGGGTTTCCAGGCCGATCCAGTCCATGGCGGGAGCGGCCCCGCCCTGGGAGTGGATATAATTGTAGATTAGGATCTGGTCCCGAGGGTCATCCGGGGTGCGGCCGTCGAGGAGGATGCCCTGTCTGCTCAGCAGCACTTCCTGGGCAAGAAAGGGAAACGACAGGGTCTGGTTGCCTTCGCCACAGAGGCTGGCGCCCAGAGGAGCGGCAATATGGGCAAAGTCCAGGGTGGAAATCTTGTCTTTCAGGTGTTCGATAAGGGCCAGATCGCGTTGTCCGGAAAGCTCCTCCAGGGCAACCCCTTTTTCTTGCCCGCTGTCCAGGCCGGTGGTGTCGAGATAGGGGCATTTGCCAAAGGCCTCGCCGCTTTTCGCTACCGCCGCGGAAAAGGCGAGGCAGGTGGGGTAGCCGCATTGCCCGCAATTGGTCTTTGGGGTTCGCCGGACAATCTCGAAAGGGGTCATGGGCAGGCTACTTATGTTTTTTGTGGCAGGCCTTGGTGAGCTCGTTCACCTTTGCCGCTTGTTTCTGGGCGGCGCGGAGATCTCCTTTGCGGGCGCAGGCCAATGCCTCTCGCAGGACCGTGAAGCAGGCAAGCCACTCTTCATGCCAGGCTGATTCGGAAAAAACAGTATAGTTCTCAAAGGCGGAAATAAGGGCCTTCTCTTCGGCAGGGGTGGGCGCCTGTCCCTGCTCCAATTTTTTGGAAACGGTTTTCCAGAGGGCGCTCATCTCTTTTTTTATCTTTTTCCCCTCGGGCGGCCGGCCCTTGAGGCGCAGTTCCCTGTCATTTTTGGCCTCTCGGTTTTTTTCAGGGGTATACCTCTGGCCGGTGGTTGGCGCGGGGTCCTTGTCTAGCTCACGGAGAGGCACCTGGAAAGAAAGGGTGCAATACGCTGTGTCGCCGGAGATTTTCTGCTTGGTCTTTACGAACAGAGGGTTGCCTATCTCGACAAGCCGGCTGCCCACCCTGAGTTTTCCCTGGGCAAGGTCATCGGCAAGAGCCCTGAGGTCGGCGGCGATGTTTTCAAGGGTGTTCGGGTCGTTGCGCGGAGAAGACATTGTATCTCTTTCTAATAAAAGATTACCAGGGCGGTGATGTTGTCGCGTCCGCCCTGCTCATTGGCAGCCGTGACCAGGGTTTCGCTGGCATTTTCCGGGGTGGGGGCATTGAGGAGGATCTGCTCGATCCGGGTGTGGTCAATCATGTTCCACAACCCATCGGAACAGAGCAGGATTCTGCAGCCCGGCCGCAGGATGGTTTTGTGGTATTCCGGTTCTTCTTGGGAGTGAAAGCCGATGGCCCTGGTTACCACGTTGCGGGGAACCTGGACCTCGTTGTTGTTGGCGTCGGTTCTGTTGATGTATGTCACCGAGGTGTGATCGGTGGTGATCTGCCGCAGACTGCTCTTTTCGGAGATATAACAGCGGGCATCCCCAACGTGGCAGGTGTGGAGCATGTTTTCGTCAAGAAGGCAGGCAACCATGGTGCAGCCCATGCCCTGCATGGTCTCATCGGTGGCGGCTTTGGCCATTACTGCCTGGTTGGCATGCGTGAAGGCATCCAGCATACTCTGGTGGATTGCCTCGTCGTTTCCTCGAATCTCCCGGATTTTTTCTTCCGAGAGGAATTCGAGCAGGGATTCGATGGCCAGGCGGCTGGCGACCTCGCCGGCATTGTGGCCGCCCATGCCATCGGCCACCACGAACAGACGCCGGTTGCGCAAGGAACAAAAACTGTCTTCGTTATGATCGCGGACCATTCCAGTGTCCGTGCGGCCATAAAACGAAATAGTTCTTGGCTTGCTTTTAAAGATTTTTTTAAAAAAACCGAACATCGTGTGCGTTCCGTTGTTTTCCCGAGCGGGGAAATTACTCAAATTGCAGCTGGTAGATTACCATCCAGAAAACAATGGCCCCATCTCTTCTGCCTGAAAGAAAGGTGTGGGGCTTTGGCCCGTGGGCAAGGCTGTATATGCCATCGCCTCTGCCGTCAAGAATGGCAAGGCATTCACCGCTGTTGCTGTCCCAGAGCTTGATGATGTCATCCTCGCAGCCGGAGATCAGGGTCTGGTTGTCCTGGAGAAACAAGGCGGAAGAAATGGTCTCTTCATGGGCCTTGATCGATTTGAAGGCGCGGCCGGTAGAGTGTTCCCATACCTTTAAATGCCGGTCGGTGCCGGCAGAGACAAAGCGCTGACCATCGGACGAATTTGCCAAGGCGACAACCGGCATGGCATGGGCTTCGATGATTCGCGAGCATTCTTTGCCGTTCGCGTCCCAGAAGCGGACAGAGCCGTCTTGGCTTCCGGTTACCAGATTCAAACCGGTGGTGGTGAAAGTAATGGCGCGGACAGCACCGCCTTCCTTGATCGAGGTGGTCATTTCCGGGCCGGTGCCAAGCTTGCGGATCTTCATGATGCCGTCTGCCCCGCCGGAGGCCAGGTGCCGGCCATTTTCGTTGAAGGCCAAAGAGTGCACCGCGCCGTTGTGGGCAGGTTCCCGTGATTCCATGGCGCCGGTCTTGGTGGAAAAAAGGCAGACGGTTCCGTCCTGAGCACCCACGGCGATATATTTCCCCATGGGGCAGACCGCCAGCGCGGAAATGGTGCTGCCGCCTTCTCCCAGGACAATGCCTTGCTGCGAGGCCGCGCCCAGGTCGTGGAGGGTTATTTTACCTCCCGGGCCAGCGGCAACAAATTTTTTCGTGTTCGGGATATGGGCAAGATGTGTTGTCGGCCCTCCGTCGCCTTTCAGGGTCAGAAACCGCTGAACCCCCAGCACCCTCTTTTTTGTGCCAACCCGCAGCAGCCGGTCGTAGACCATATTGAAGATTTTGTCTTTTTTGTAGCTGCTGTTTTTCCAGGCGGTCATCAATATATCGTGGCAAGGTCCGTAGCGTTTGTTTTCCAGATGGTCGAGGATGTTGCGCTGCACCGAAAGATGGAGCTGCCCTTCGCGGAAAATCTCCAGGGAGTTTTTTGGGGTGCACAACCGGAATTCAGGAAACTGCTGTTTGTCAAACTCAACCTTGTCCGCCACCATGCTGCGCTTGACCGCTGCTTCCATGTCGGTGAGCCAGGGTGTTGTGGCGCCCCGTTTCTTGGCGGTTTCTATCTGCCGGATAATTTTTGCGGTCTTTGTCCCCGAGCGCCAGTTGAGCAAGATCATGTTGTACACGGCTTCCGGAAGCATTTCGTTGATTTCAAGGGTTTTGTGCAGGCAGGCGGCAGCTTCGTTGGTTTCCCCCAGCTCAAACAGGGAAACCGCCCGGTTGTTGAGGCTGTCGGCCCTCAGATCGATATTGCTGAGTTCCGCATAGGGGCAGGCGGTGTTAAAAGCGGCGGTATATGCCTCATTAAGAGCCGCCCGCATCTCGCTGAAATTGGCATACCGGTCATCGGGGTTATAGGCAACGCTTTTGCGTAAAATATCCTTGAGTACGGCGGGGAATTTTACATCCGGCGCCGCTGGAGTGGGGGTGGGTATTTTATGTTCAAGGGCATTGTTGGTAAAGGGCTTCTTGCCGCAGAGCATGACCCAGAGGCACAGCCCGAAGGAGAAAATGTCAGTCCGCAGGTCAACCGTGTGGGCGTTGCGTAATTGCTCCGGGGAGGCGTAACCGATGGTTCCCCGGAAACCGATGGTTGCCTCATGGTCAGAGGTGTCGGCGCCCGGAACCTGGCCGTCGCCCTGCTCCGTTTCCCCATGGGCCAGAAGAATGCCGAAATCGGTTATCTTCAGCAGGGAGTTTTTGGTGATCAGGATATTCTGGGGCTTGATGTCACGGTGGATAATGCCCCGCTGGTGGGTAAATTCCATGCCGTGACAGAATTGAATGGCAAGAGACAGGGCGGTGCGAAGATTTCTGCACCGTCCGGCCTTGATCCAGTCGGAAAGATTCCCGCCATCAATGAATTCAATGAAAAGATGCGGGATCTTGTTGATGCCAAGAACATAAAAGCAGGAGGCGACATTCGGGTGCATGCCCATCCGGACCCAGCTATTGGCTTCCTTGAGTATCCGGCGCATGCCCTCGCGGTCGGCAAGGACTTCCGGTCTGGGCGCCTTGATGGCGACCTTGATCTTCCAGCCGAGATGCTCGGAAATATAGACATTTCCCATGGAGCCGGACATAACCTGTTCGATGAGATACCTGTTGAGGATGGTATCTCCAGGCGCCCAGACAGGAACCTCCGGGATGCGGGAAGCGACAGGAGGCTGCCGGGATTGGGTGGAGGCGTCACCTGCGATGCCTGGTGGGGTGCCTTTTTTCCACTTGTTTATCTGGTCAAAGAGTCTGGCAAGCATCCGGGAGATTAACTGAACCTGATTTTCACACTCTTGATTTGAATGATGTCGCCTTTGCGCAAGAGGCGTTCCTCTTTGATGATGACATCGTTGAGCCGGGTGTTTGTCCAGGATCGCTGGGGCGCTATGTAGTATTTGTCTTTTTTGCTTACCACATAGCATTGGGTCTTGCCGACCAGCCAGCCGGTAATAATCATGTCGCAGGACGGGTCTTTCCCTATTTTCACGCTGCTTTTTCCGTCAAGGGAAAGGGTGGCAGGTGTAGCGCTGCCTTCAAGTGCCGTGAGTTTATAGATTTCGTTTTGCGAAGGGGCGGCGGGCTGGGTGGGTTGGGCTGCTGCCTGTTGCCGGGGAGAGCTGACAAAGACCGTTGCTTCGTCGTCAATATCCATGGCTGTGGCGTAGGATGAAGAAGCGTGCTGGTCGTCTGCCGCGGACTGGAGCAAACGGAATTTCCCGATAAAAATAACGTCTTTTTCCGTGATCGGCACCTTGGAGGCAATTTTTTTTCCATTAACGGTGGTGCCGTTGGTGCTCTTCAGGTCTGCCAGGTAGTGGCGGCCATCCCTTAGTTCAAGGGAGGAATGATGTCTGGAGATGGCGGTGTTGTCGATAACCACATCCGCATCCGGACTGCGGCCGATAATGAGCTTGCTGCCTTCATGGGTGGTGAAGCGGGTGATAACCCGGTCGTTGAGCATAATGGTCCAATCGGATTTGGTGTAATCCTCAAGATTGATCGTTCCGTCCTGCATCATCATCCTATCCCGTCAACTTTGTGTTGTTATCGGCTGTGTGCCTGAATCCGCATGTGCGGAAAACTGGCACAGCAATATGTTCCGTGTCCCGCAAAAAAAACCTTTAAAAACTATTTGTCACACTATATCAGAAAGTTGCATGGATTTAACTTGCCTGTTATGACCGTATCATATATCACATAA
>JBAZSA010000106.1:0-9251 GCA_041662645.1 Desulfurivibrionaceae bacterium | reverse complement strand
AATATGGGTGGCAAGAGTATATCTTGCCACACTTCATGTGGGGCGAATAGCTCAGCTGGGAGAGCATCGGCCTTACAAGCCGAGGGTCACAGGTTCGATCCCTGTTTCGCCCACCACGAGAGGAGTGGTAGTTCAGTTGGTTAGAATACCGGCCTGTCACGCCGGGGGTCGCGGGTTCGAGCCCCGTCCACTCCGCCAAAAAGAAAATTAAAGGGATTAGCCATTACAGCTAATCCCTTTTTTTTTGCTCTGTCGTTGTGGTTTTCCGGTGGCCCTTAGAAGCAATTGGCTTGACACTACCTGTGTCTCGTGAGTAACATAAAAAATTTGCAGGATGGTGTAAGCAAAGAATCGGCTAAGGCCTGGGGTTTGCTGCAATCGCAGTTGCAGAACGGGTTGCATTGCAAACGCATGCAAGAGGAGTTTATGGTTCGTTACCTGGAAAAAATAGGAGGCAATACCATCTGGCTGCTGGAAGATCTGGGCCGCATGGGGTCTTTCCTGATTTTGGGCCTTGGCGGCATTTTTAAAAGACCGTTTCGCTTTTCCGCCATGATCCGGCAGGTTCGCCTGATCGGCGCCAATTCTTTTTGGGTTATATTCTTTATCGCTGGGTTCACCGGGATGGTTCTCGGATTGCAGGGGTATTACACCTTGCGGAAGTTTGGTTCGGAAGGCGCCTTGGGCTCGGCGGTTTCGCTCTCCTTGATCCGTGAGCTTGGTCCGGTTTTGACCGCCTTGATGGTTACCGGGCGTGCCGGGTCGGCAATGTGCGCCGAAATCGGAATCATGCGTAATACAGAACAACTCGATGCCTTGGAATGCATGGCCATCGACCCTTTCCGTTATCTCATCACGCCGAAGTTCCTTGCCACGATCATCTCGGTACCGATACTCACCCTTTTTTTTAATGTTGTCGGCATATTCGGCGGGTATCTCGCCGGTTGTGGCCTGCTGGGGGTCAACCCTGGCGCGTATTGGTCCGGGATGGAGCAGAGCGTTGTGAATCAGGATATAAACATGGGCATCATAAAATCCTTTGTTTTTGCCCTGGTGATCGTCTGGGTGTGCGCGGGGAGAGGCTATTTTGTTCACGTTATCCGCGGGGCAGGTTTTGGCGCCGAAGGGGTGAGCAAGGTAACCACGCAGGCTGTGGTTCTTTCCTCAATCGCGATTCTTATCTGGGATTATCTGCTTACGGCGATACTGTTATGAGTCAGGCGGTTATCCAATTTAAAGACGTTGTGAAAGCATTTGGCCGGCAGACCATTCTGGACCGGGTGAATCTGACGATCAATTCCGGCAAGACCACGGTCATCGCCGGTCCGAGCGGTCAGGGAAAAAGCGTGACCATGAAGCTGATCCTGGGCCTTTTGCGGCCGGACTCCGGCCAGATTCTGGTTGACGGGCAGGATATCTCCAGGATGCGCGGCAAGGCACTGAACGAAGTCCGGACAAAATTCGGCGTCCTTTTTCAGAGCTCGGCGCTTCTTGATTCCCTGAGTGTTTTTGCCAATGTGGCTTTGCCCCTTGAAGAGCGGACACGGCTTGGAAGCGATGAAATCCGGGCACGGGTTCTTGCCACCTTGGAGCAACTGGGTCTTGCTGGGCACGAGGATAAATATCCGGCCCAGCTGAGCGGTGGCATGCGCAAAAGGGTGGGGCTTGCCAGGGCGCTGATGCTACACCCGGAAATAATGCTTTTTGATGAGCCGACTACCGGTCTTGATCCTGAGAAATCCCTGGAGATTTATAATCTTTTCCTGGAGACCCAGAAGAAATTCGGATATACGTCAATCATAGTCAGTCACGATATCCCTAAAATCTTCAATTTGGCTGATCAGGTCATTTTGGTCAATAAGGGCAAGTTCAAC
Source organism: Desulfurivibrionaceae bacterium (assembly GCA_041662645.1). Classification (GTDB taxonomy): domain Bacteria; phylum Desulfobacterota; class Desulfobulbia; order Desulfobulbales; family Desulfurivibrionaceae; genus Thiovibrio. The sequence continues at coordinate 7,377 of JBAZSA010000106.1, read as the reverse complement.
ACCTTTGCTAGTCCTGAAGATATTCAACAGAGCGAACTTCCCGAGATTCAGGCCTTTGTGCAGAGTACGATGGGGAAGGTTTATCTCAGCAGGGAGATGGAATAAAGGGTATGAAGAAGATAAATTTTGATGCGATCGTTGGTCTTTTTGTTCTGGCCGGCTTTCTGGCCTTTGCGTATATGTCTCTGCAATTGGGTGAGTTTTCGGTGTTATCCATGGAGAAGACATATTCTGTGCATGCGATATTTAGCAATGTCTCCGGCCTCAAACGTGGAGCCCTTATTGAGATAGCCGGGGTCAATGTGGGGAAGGTAAGTAATATCTCCTTGGGCGAAAATGATCAAGCCAAGGTGCAGCTTCAGATCAATAATGGAGTAAAGATCAGCGATGATGCCATCGCTTCCATTAAAACCCAGGGTATTATCGGGGATAAATATATCAAGATTTCTCCGGGTGGTTCCGAGGAGTTGCTGGCTGATGGCGGTTTCATTACGGAAACAGAATCAGCGGTTGATCTTGAGGAGCTGGTGAGTAAGTATATTTTTGGCAAGGTCTGAAAAATCGCCTGTCTCGTCTGGGGTACGGATTGATTTTTTAATTTCTTTGAAAAAAACAGCGTATCTGGCATACATAAAAAGGGTGCGTTTTTTTTTAGTAATTTCTTGCCTGCATGTCCTGTTCGGCTTGGCTTGGCGACAACGAGTTCGCCGCCTCCAGCAACTTGGGTCACAGAGGACGACCATGAAAAAACGTGACATTTTCTTGCTGCAATTGAGCAGAGTATGTTTCTGCTGTCTGGCAATCTGGCTGGGATCCATGACCCTGGCAGCGGGGCAGGAGGCGGCGTTTGACGATGAGCCTGCTTTTGGAGAAGAGCGGGATATTGGCTTGGCCTCGGATCCTCTTGAGCCGATGAACCGCGTTTTTTTTCATTTTAACGACAAGCTGTATTTTTGGGTGCTTAAGCCGGCATCTCAAGGATATGCCTATTTTATTGCCGAAGATATCCGCATGTGTGTGCGGAGTTTCTGGAGAAATCTACTGGCTCCGGTCCGGATTGTGAATAATCTCTTGCAGGGAAAAGTAGTGGATAGCGGTGTCGAGACAGCGCGTTTCGTTATCAACTCCACTTTCGGGATTGCCGGTTTGGCCGATCCTGCCAAAAAAGAATTCGGCCTGTCTCCCAGAGATGAAGACTTGGGGCAAACCATGGGCGTATATGGGCTTGGAGAAGGCATATATTTTTGTTGGCCTTTCTTCGGTCCCTCGAATGTCCGTGATACTATTGGCCTGGCCGGGGATTTTTTCTTGAGCCCGGTTTCCTATATAGCCATGTCCGATGCCGGTGCCGGCGTGTCTATCCGGGCTGGGCAGGAGGTGAACAATACCTCTCTTACCCTGGGCGATTACGAAGACTTCAAGGAGTCCGCCATTGACCCCTATGTAGCCCTGCGTGATGCATACCGCCAGTATCGGCAGAAAAAGATCCATGATGTTGCTGTGGGCAGTGATTCTGTGTACATTTCTTCGGCGGACAAGGCTGAAAAAACATATGCCCAGAATAAAACTGGACCGCTTCCGCCGGAGATGGATTCCGCGCCGGTTTCTGCTGACGATTTTTTTGTCCGGGTTGGGGCCTCGTCGGATTCGGAAACAGTCCTTCGTATGCGGCAAACCTTGCTTGCCATGAATAAGGAGCCGGTCGTCAAGGTATATGCCCGTGGCGGACATAACATCTACGCTCTTGAGGTGCCTGCCGGGAAGAAATTTGAATTCGCCAAGCAGGAGGCGAAAAGGCTTTGTGCCGCTGGATTCAGCGAAGCCAAAGTTGGCCAATAACGCAAGTTGCATGACATGATTGTAGAGGCAGAAATGAAGAACGGGAACATGGGGTATCTGAAGTTTTTTTTGGTAATAATTCTGACCGTCGCTCTCCCTGTGATGTATCAGGGCAGTTCCTGCGCTGCGGCAACGGATCCGGTTGTTTTCGTTAAGGACGCCGTCGATGAAATTATCTCGATTCTTCAGGATGAAAAACTTGCCGTGCCTGCGCGCAGGGTGGAGAGAAAAAATCGAGTGGTGACTATTGTCGAAAAGAAATTTGATTTTCGCGAGATGTCCATGCGTGCATTGGCTAAAAATTGGCAGGGAAGAAGCCCCGCCGAGCAAGACCGCTTTGTTTTTTTGTTCAAGACGTTGTTGGAAAATACATATATAGCCAAGATAGAAACCTACTCCGGCGAGAAAGTTGTTTTTAAAAAGGCTGCCGTGCAGGGGAATAAGGCTATTGTGTATAGTGATCTGATTCGTAAGGATGTGGAAACACCGGTTAATTACAAGCTTAAAAATCATGACAACCGGTGGCTGGTTTATGATGTGGAAGTGGAGGGTGTGAGCTTGGTGAATAATTACCGGACCCAGTTTGCCAGTATTTTGGGTAAGGAGAATTTTGCCGGCCTCATTGCCAAGCTTGAAGAGAAGGTACGCAAAGAGGATGTTAAGTAACCGCACATGGGGACTGCTGCCGAAGAATTGCTTTTTGGAAAATACAGGCCCGAAGAGCTCACTGATATATTTTTTTTTCTATCCGCTGAAGAGATGGGCGAGTTGTTTGCCTATCTCGAGTTCCGCGAGTGGCAGACTGCGGAGGTCGTGATGCGAAGCGGGGACCCCGGCGATTTTATGGGGTTTCTGGTTGCGGGGAAACTTGCTGTCAAGATGGCGGGGATATTCCCCGATAAATCTATCCTGGTAGCCGTGCTTGAGCGCGGAAGCCTGGTTGGCGAAATTTCCGTTGTTGAAGAAGAAGGGCGGCGCCAGGCCACCGTTGTCGCCACGGAAAAGAGCCATCTCCTGATCCTCCCCCGGGAAAAGATGGAGCTGATGCTGGAGCGCTCGCCGGCTCTTGGGCTGAAATTTTTCCGGCGGATTATTCATGTGCTTGGCCATCGCCTGGGTAAGGCGAGCGACCGTCTCTCCAGATTGCTGTAACTTCTTGTAATTTCGCTTTGTTATCAGCAGGTAATCCCGTGTTTTGATGATCCGCCCCGTCGGTCGCGAGCATCAATGAAACAGTCCTGATAGCGAATTCCCTTGACAACGGGCTGTGTTTATTTATATTGATCTGCTTCATTTTTTGTATTGTGGACAGGTGATGTGTGCGGATCAAGTGGGACGAAATACCAGAGGGCGGCCTTTCTTTTAGTATTGAGGATGGCTCTTGGATTCCTGGCAATGAAATCGTCTGTCAAGGGCCGGGGGCATGCACCGTTTCCCTGGAGAAAGACGGAAGGCGGGTGCTGCTCGCGGGCACTTTGCATCTTCCTGTTGTCCTGGAATGCGACCGGTGTCTTGAGTCTTTTTCCCATACCTTGAATGAAGAGTTTGAGGTTGTCTTTGAGTTGTTTGCCAAAGAGGAAAAGGCCGGGATTGCTTCCGAGCATCTTTGCAAGGGCGCTGATCTGGATGTTGTGTATCTTGACGAACCGGTAGTGGATGTTTTTTCCGTGCTTGCGCAGCAGGTGTTTCTTGGGTTGCCGGAGAAAAGGCTCTGCGGCGAAAAGTGCTTGGGGTTGTGCCCTGAATGCGGCGCAAATTTGAATAGTTGTCCCTGTGGTTGCGCCAAGGATACTAGCGCCTCCCCATTTGCGGTTTTGGCAAAATTAAAGGCCCATTAGGAAGAAGATGTCTTTTGGGCGCGGGCTTTTTTAGGCATGCGCCTGGTTTTTCCAGGTATCCCTGGTGCTTTTGGTTGTCAAATGTTTTTACCAATCAGGGGCATATGCTTCCATTGTGACGCCACGGAGCATATGCTGTTTCACTTTTGTGGGACCTGTTGAGTTTTTTTGAAAAAAACGTTACAGACAACAAGCTGTAACCGAGATCTTTCCAATTGGAGGAAAAGTAATGGCTTTACCGAAAAGAAGACATTCCCATTGCCGTACCAGAATACGCCGTTCCCACGATGCTCTCTGTGGCGTAACCGTTTCTACCTGCTCCGAGTGTGGCGAGCCGAAACTGCCGCACCGTCTTTGCCCGAGCTGCGGGGCATACAAGGGCCGTTCAGTTGTTAAATTGACCGAAGAGTAAAAGAGTTCGCCATGGCGTTGCATATTGCCTTGGATGCCATGGGCGGGGACCGAGGCCCAGAAGAACTGGTTTCCGGGGCAGTCTTGGCTGCGCGCGAGTTTGGTCTCGAGATCAGCCTGATTGGTGATCAGGCCCGGCTCGAGGCCATTCTGGCAACCCATGGCAGCCCTTCAACCCGGATTCATCTGGTGCATGCCTCCCAGGTTGTTGACATGGATGAATCCCCTTTTGACGCCATCCGCAGGAAAAAAGACTCCTCCATCATGAAGGCGTTTGCCCTCCACAAGGCGGGCAGCGTGGATGCTGTTGTCAGCGCTGGCAATTCCGGAGCCACCTTGGCCGGCGCCATCAAGTTGCTTGGCCGGCTGAAGCATGTGTCCCGGCCAGGAATCGCAGGAATTTTCCCCACCTTGAAAGGGCCGGTGGTGATGATGGATGTGGGGGCGAATGTTGATTGCCGCCCCGAACATCTTTTGCAATTCGGAGTCATGGCCGCTGCTTTTTCTCAAATACTCTTTGGCCTGGACCGGCCCCGTGTCGGCCTGCTCAGTATCGGCGAAGAGGGGGGGAAGGGCAATATCTTGGTAAAAAAATCCCACGAGCTGTTCCAGCAGAGTTCCTTGAATTATATCGGCAATGTCGAGGGGCGTGATACCTTTCAGGGGGATGTTGACGTCATGGTCTGCGATGGCTTTGTCGGCAATGTCTGCCTCAAGCTCAGCGAGGGGTTGGCCGAGGCTGTCATGGGCATGCTGGGCGAAGAGATTGCCAAGAGCTTTAAGGCTAAGCTTGGCTATCTGCTTGCCAGGGATGCCTTTGTTTCCTTTAAAAAACGGGTTGATTACGCCGAATATGGCGGCGCGCCCCTGCTCGGCATACGGGGCAATGCCATTGTCTGTCATGGGCGCTCCAATGCCGTGGCTATAAAAAATGCCATCCGGGTTGCCTCCGAAATGGTCCGCAATAAGGTCAACGACCGGATACTCGAGCTTCTTTCTCTTGATTACCGCCTCATGCAACAGGGTGAATCCCCGCTTGCGGACGTCCCTGTTGCCGGAGTAACCCCATGAGCCGTGCGGTTATCATCGGGACCGGCTCCTGCCTGCCGGAAAGAATCCTCACCAACGCGGATCTGGAAAAGATGGTTGATACCTCCGATGAGTGGATCACCACCAGAACCGGGATCAAAACCCGGCATATTGCCCGGGCCGGGGAGGAGACTTCCATGCTGGCCAGCGTGGCGGCACGCCGCGCCCTGGACATGGGGGGGGTGACTCCGGCGGAGGTTGATATGATCGTCCTCGGGACGATTTCCTGTGAAAAGGCCATGCCTTCCTGTGCCTGTCTCGTGCAAAAAGAGATTGAGGCGGTCAACGCTTTTGCCTTTGATATCAACGCCGCCTGTTCCGGTTTCCTCTACGGTCTTGACCTGGCCGACAAATATATTCGCAATAACCCGGACATGAAGGTTTTGGTGATCGGCGCGGAGAATCTCTCCGCCCGCACCAACTGGCAGGACCGCAATACCTGCGTGCTTTTCGGCGATGGCGCCGGGGCCTGCCTGGTGACGGGCAACGATCAGGGGCGAGGGATCTTGTCGAGTCAGCTCTATGCGGACGGCCGCCTATGGGAATTGCTCCATATGGACAATGCTCCCAGCCTGAACCCGGATCTCTGCACCGCGCAAAGCGACGGCCCCTTCATCAAGATGGTGGGGAAGGATGTTTTTCGTTACGCGGTCCGGGCCATGGCGGATGCCATCACTGCGGTCCTTCAAAAAGAAGGACTGACAATTGCTGACATCGCCCTGGTTGTGCCCCATCAGGCAAATATCCGCATCCTGAAAAGCTTGGCCGATCACCTCGATGTTCCGCTCGAAAAAATCTATATTAATGTGCACAAATATGGTAATACATCGGCGGCTACCGTGCCGATTGCCATTGACGAGGCAAACCGGGAAGGCCGATTGCAGCAGGGGGATTTGCTTCTCATCTGCACTTTTGGCGGCGGTTTTACCTGGGGCGCAGCCCTGGTCAGATGGTAAGGCATATTCGGCCAAGTCATTACCCAACCGCAGATCAAAGTAATTGAGCTACAAGGGGGCACAGTGGATTATTTCTTGAGCGAAGAGCAGCAGATGATCGTGGATGTTGCTCGGCAGATTACCGATGAAATGATTGTTCCGCAACGGGCGGAATTGGATGAAACCGAAGACTATCCCCGTGATATTTTAACCGCCATTGCCAAGGCTGATCTGTACGGCCTCTATATCCCCGAGGAGTATGGCGGGCTGGGCGGGGGGTGTTTTGAGATCGTTCTGGCTCTTGAGCAGTTTGCCCGTGGTTGTACCGGGGTGGCCACCGCTTTTGCCGCCAGCGCCCTGGGCGCATATCCGATTCTCATCTCCGGCAGCGAAGAGCTGAAACAGAAATACATGCCGCTTATCGCCAGCGGCGAGAAACTGGCGGCCTTTGCCCTTACCGAGGCCAATGCCGGCAGCGATGCCTCAGGCATCCAGACCACCGCGGTGCTTGATGGCGACGAATGGGTCCTGAACGGCACCAAGCAGTGGATCACCAATGCGGGCGAGGCCCAGATCTATACGGTTATTGCCATCACCGACAAAAGCAAGGGACCGCGCGGCGCCACCATGTTTGTGGTCGAGGACACCGACCCTGGTTTTTCCTACGGGGTCAAGGAAAAGAAGCTTGGTATCCGTTGCTCTTCCACCCGGGAACTGATCTTCAAGGATTGCCGGATTCCCAAAGACCGGGTCATCGGCCGGATCGGCATGGGCTTTATCACCGTGATGAAGACCCTGGACCAATCCCGTCCGGGTATTTCCATCCTCGGTGTTGGCCTGGGGCAGGGCGCCTTGGATGAGGCGGTCAATTACGCCAAGCAGCGGGTGCAGTTCGGTAAGCCCATCATCTCCTTCCAGGCGGTGCAGCATATCCTGGCCGACATGGCCATCCAGATTGAGGCGGGCCGCGCCCTGGTATACTCGGCTGCCAAGCACATCGATGCCCACAAAAACGACATGTCCAAGGCCTCTTCCATGTGCAAGGTGTTCGCCACCGACATGGCCATGAAGGTCACCACCGATGCGGTGCAGGTTCTCGCCGGCTATGGCTACATGCGTGAGTACCCGGTGGAGAAGATGATGCGGGATGCCAAGATCCTCCAGATCTACGAGGGCACCAATCAGATTCAGCGGAATGTTATTGGTCAGGAACTCAACAAGGAGTATACGAGGTCCTAATGAAGATCATTGTTTGCGTAAAACAG
>JBAZSA010000105.1:0-9253 GCA_041662645.1 Desulfurivibrionaceae bacterium | reverse complement strand
ATGAACTCAAGGTGGCCATCGCCAAGGCATTGGAGCGGTATTTCCTGGTCAAGGCGAATAACGAACTCAACGAAGAATTGCGGCAAGCCAACGATGAACTCTCCCGCATTGCGGCGCAGCTTGAAGAAAAGGTGACCGAACGCACCGAAGAGCTTTTGTTCCAGAACAAGGTGCTCAGGCACAGTCAGGTCATTCTGAACACCCTGCCCGTGGGGGTGATTGGTTTTGACCGGGATGGGGTGCTGGTGCAGCGGAATCGCTTTGCCGAAGAGGTGCTGCAGGATTTTCATCATTCCTCCCTTGGCGCCGCGGCGGCGGAGGTGCTGCCTCCCGACTGGGGTGCCCTGCTGGCGGAGGTGCAGACGAAAAAGAGTGTCAGCAGGGTGCTTGCTCTTGCCGGCCAGCAGTTCTGCGTGCAGGGGGCCATGATGGCCGAGCCGGACGGGCAGGCCGGGGCGGTACTGGTTTTTGGCAGGGAGAATTGCTGGACGGACAGCATGGCGACGCCCCGGGATGAAACAGGAGAGAAAAAATAATGAATGAAATTTCAAGCCTATCCTCCCCGGAAAAGGGGAAGCTCCTTTTTGTGGACGATGAGGAAAATATCCTGCGTTCCCTGCAGCGGCTTTTCATGGATGAAGAGGTCGAGGTCTTCACTGCCTCCTCCGGGGCCAAGGGGCTGGAGATCCTCGCCAGGGAAGGCGGGGTTGGCGTCATTGTCTCCGATCAGAGGATGCCGGAGATGTCCGGCGTTGATTTTCTGGAAAAATCCAAGGCGATTTCCCCGCAGTCCATCAGGATTCTGCTCACCGGCTATGCCGATGTCAACGCGGCCATCGACGCCATCAACCGGGGGGGAACCTTCCGCTACCTGAACAAGCCCTGGAACGACGACGAACTTGTCCAGGCTGTCATGGGCGCCTTGCAGATGTACAGGTTGCTCAGCGAAAACAAGCGGTTGGCTGCCATTGTCAAGCAACAGAACGTCGAGTTGAAGAAGTGGAACACGGAGCTTTCGACCATTGTCCAGGAACAGACCTTGGAGCTTCAAAAGAGTTACGACAGCCTGCGGGTGATAAACAGCAGGCTGCGGGTCAATTTCAAGAACACTATTGTTGCTTTTTCCGGGCTCATGGAGTTGCGCGACAAACGGATGCGAACCCATTCCCGCAATGTGGCCGAGGTGGCGGTGAACGTAGCCAAGCAACTTGGCCTTGAGGGCGAGGAGCGGGAAACGGTCATGGTGGCGGCCCTGCTCCATGATATCGGCAAGATCGGGATTCCCGACCTCATGCTGGCGCGGGAGGCCGAGCAGATGAATTTCGCGGAGCGGGAGGAGTATCTTCAGCATCCGGTCCGCGGCCAGGCGGCCATCGACAGAATCGAGGAGCTGCGGGAAGCGGGGTTGATCATCCGCAGCCATCATGAAAACTATGACGGCAGCGGGTTTCCCGATGGGTTGAAGAAGGCGGAGATCCCCCTGGGCGCCAGGATCGTCGCCCTGGCCGACCATATTGATAAGCGAATCCGCAAAAGCTCGGGGGCAACGGGCTTTGAGGCTATGCGCAAGGAGGTGGAATTTCAGAAAGGCATCTTCTTCGACCCAAAGCTTATCCCGGTAGTGCTTGAGCAGGCCGAGGCTTTTTATAAAAAGATCCGGCCCAGGACAGACCATGTCGAGATCGAATTGCTGCCCGCCGACCTGCAGGAAGGAATGGAGGCCAGCCGGGATGTGTTCAGCGGCACTGGAATTTTATTGCTCACCAAGGGAACCGTCCTCGCCAAGCCCAGCATTGCCCTGCTCAAGCGTTATTACGAGTTGGACCCGCCGAATCAGGGGATTTTTGTCAGCGTCAAGGAGTGATGGGAAGACAGCTGGCAGCCTTTAGTCTTTAGCTGACAGCTAACGGCTTAAAGCTGAAGGCTAAAACTCACAACTCGTATGACCAGGCTTCAAGGCATTGGGCATACTCACTTCTGGTCCGTTGGACAACTTCTGGCAGGCTCTGTTTTCTGATCCCCAAGATTTTCAGGTCCTCCGGCGTCACCTTTGTCATGTGCGGGTCCGTGCTTTCCCCCAGATGCAGGGCCTTGGCGATTTTGTTGCCCAGGTAAACCGTCATGACCAGGGCGGCAATCCTTGGGTTGTCCCCTATGGTTGCGGCGGCGGGAGCGTGGTGCAGCCTGATGACGGTCTGGTAGTCTTCCGGGAAATTCCATAAGTCTGCCATGGCCTGCCCTGCTTTTTGGTGATTGAAGCCGAGAATATTTTTTTCAACTTCGTGTTGGGCGAGGGAACCTTCGTGGGTTTGTTTCAAGATTTCGGCCATTTCGGCGGGCAGATTCTGGGCAAAGGCGATTTTGCCTATATCGTGCAGGATGCCGCAGATAAAGGCCTGATCCGGCAAGGTTTTGTCCGCCGCCAGCATTGGACTGTGCAGGGCAAGATGCTTTGCCGCAAGCCCCGCCCCAAGGGAATGATACCAGAGATTCTTCAGGTCAAGGAGTTGTCCTTCCCGTGTTTTGAAGACATGGAACACGGAGATGGTCAGGGCCAGATTTTTGATGGTGTCAAACCCGAGGACGGTAACCGCCCGCTCAATGGTGGTTATCTCGCGAGCCATTCCGTAATAGGCGGAGTTGGCGAGTTTCAGGACCGTGGCGGTGAGGGCGGGATCGCGGAGAATAATAGCGCCAAGCGATTGCGCGGAGAGCGAGTCGTGCTTGTCGGCGGTATTGATCTCGTTGGCCACCGCGGAAATGGTGGGCAGATCTTTGACTTTTTTTAGAAAATCGCGGAGGTTCATAAGTTACAAAGTACGGGAAACGAGACCAACAGGCAAAGAAAAATCGTCTGTGACCAGAACGCCTCTTTTTTTTTATTTTTTCCCCTCGCAAGCCGAAACGTATCCTGAAGGGGTAACATTTCCCTCAAGGAGGGTTTCGTCATGAAAATAGCCACTGCCACTGTCAGCCAGGCAAGCACCCACGCATTGCACGAAGAACGCACACGGGAAGAAGCGCTCCGTTTTTGGACGGGCAATGAGCGGCCTGTCTTTGCCGGGGAAGAAGAGCCGGCTGCGGCGCAGGTGCGAATCTCCCCGGAGGCCCGGCAGCTTCAACAGCTGCAGCAGGCTGCGGCCAAGCCTCTGGTGGACGGAGCGGCCGAGGCGACCACTCCGTCTGACGCCTCTCTGCCGGAAGACCCGAAACTGACAGTCATACGTCTCATTCTGGAAGCCCTTACCGGCAAAAAGATCCGCGTTGCCAGCCTTGAACCGGTCTCCGCCGAACATGCTGCTCCTCCTGATCCCAATAAGGGTGCGACGCCGGCAGATTCTCCCCCTGCCCGTCAGGGTTGGGGGTTTGAATACGACCTGACCGAAACGGTGCGCGAGCAGGAAACCCTGACCTATTCAGCCACCGGTCGAGTTACCACCGCGGACGGGCAGGCCATTGATTTTCAGGTTCAGCTGACCATGCAGCGGGAGTTTGCGTCCACGGACCAGGTGCGGATCAGGGCCGGAGATGCCAAGCTGGTTGATCCGCTGGTGATTAATTTTAATGGAAAGGCTGCGGAACTGAGCGAGGGGCGATTTTCCTTTGACCTGAATGCGGATGGCACGACCGAAGAGATCTCCGCTCTTGCCCCTGGCAGTGGTTTCCTTGTCTTTGATCGCAACCAAGATGGCAAGATCAATAACGGCCTGGAGCTGTTCGGCCCGGACAGCGGCGACGGGTTTGGCGAACTGTCCCAACTGGACAGCGACGGTAACGGCTGGCTTGACGAAAACGATCCGCTCTATGCCCAACTTGGGGTATGGATGCGGGACGCAGCCGGAAACGATTCGCTGGCTAGCCTTGCCCAAAAAAATGTCGGCGCCATCTTGCTCAACCCGGCGGAAACAGCCTTTGCCTTCAAGGATAGCGAAAATGCTGTGCAGGGGCAGCTCCGGGAAACTGCAATCTTTCTTGGGGAAAACGGCGGAGCAGGGACGGTGCAGGAAATTGATCTTGCTGTCTGATGCAGGTTAGTTCATGGGCAGGCTGAAGGTGAAGCACGACCCCTTTTCCGGGGTTGACTGCACCGTTATCTCGCCACGGTGGGCTTGGGCCACGGTCTGACTCAGGCTCAAGCCCAGGCCGACCCCGGAAACGGCGGCTTGCATGGAGCCGGGCGCGGCTTGGGCTCCCTTGGTGGTGAAAAACGGGTCGAAGATCTTGGGCAGATATTCCTTGGAAATGCCGCAGCCGTTATCCGTGACCCGGACAAAAATATTTTCGTCCTGCCTGCCGGTTTCGATGTGAACGGTGCGCGTCTTTTTTCCCAGCGTGGCATGGGCTGCGTTGCGGATCAGGTTCATAACCAGTTGCTTGACCAGACCAAAATTGAGCACCGCATTGCACTCCTCGGCAAATTCGGTTTCGAGCTGGATGCCTTCAGCGTCCAGCTCCTTGCGGCAGAAGGAAAGGGCCTCGATCACCGTATCCGTCAGGCTGCCAAAGGTAAAACCCCATTGGGCGCTCTGGTCGCTGAACGTGGCCAGTTCCTTGATGATTTCCGTGCCGCGCCTGGCGCATACCCGCACCTGTTCGAGATGCTCGCGGACCTCGTCCGGCAAATCCTTGTGGAGCAGGGCCAGCTGCACATAGCCCAGGATGCCCACGTCGATATTGTTGAACTGATGTGAGATTCCAGCCACGAGATGGCCGAGGGCCGCGAGGCGTTCCGCCCGCTGGAGCTGCTCCGCGGCTAATCGGCGGAATGCCATGGCCTCATGATACTGAAAGCCGTTGCGCACGGCCATGAGCAGTTCCCTGTTGTCCTGCCATGGTTTGGCGATGTAGCGCCAGACCGCCTCTTCGCTTACCGCTTGCATGATGCTGTCGAGATCCAGATAGGCGGTGAAGATCATTCCCACAAAAAACGGATTTGTCTGCCGGGCCCGGTGGAGAAACTCCAGTCCGCTCATGCCTGGCATGCGCAGGTCGCTGACAATGACCTGGGGGGTATCCTCTTCCACCAGCCGCAGGGCTTCTTCGCCGCTGCTGGCCAGAAGCACGGTGTATTCCTCATTGGCAAAGGCCAGTTCGATGGTTTTGAGGATAACCGGGTTGTCGTCAACAAAGAGCACGGTTTGGGGCATGGAGATATCCTGCCTGGGGTGTCCTGGTCTGTGGGCAATTTTTGTGAGCCGCGAATATCGGAGACGCTGATACTTCTTATTGTTCACGATATAATGAAATGAAAATGCGTGTCAAGCGGCGCGGAACCAGCCTCCCATGTCAGGAGGCGCAGGGGGCGGCTAACGGTTAATGGTCAGTGGAGTTCCTCGCCGGTTGTGGTCATGACCAGTTGGCCATGTTTGACCCCTTTCACCCCGATGAGTTCGCTGGCGATTCGCTTCACTTCGCCAACCGGCCCCCGCACCACAAGAACCTCCAGGCAGTTATGCGCATCGAGATGCACATGCAGCGCCGAGATAACCCGGTCGTGGTGGGCGTGCTGGTGCTCGGTCAGCTTGTCGGAAAGATCCCGGACATGGTGGTTGTACACCAAGGTGACGGTGCCGACCATTTCCGCTTTCGCGTCCCCTGCATCCCATTTTTCCTCCACCAGGGCGGAACGGATCAGGTCGCGGATCGCCTCGGAGCGGTTCATGTACCCCTTGGCCTCAATGTGCCGATCGTAGCTCTCCAGCAGTTTTTCGTCGAGCGAAATCCCGAAACGGATGGTTTTTCCCATATGGATTCTCCTTGCAAAGATAAACGGCTGAAAACCGTGCAGACAAAATGTATTGACACCTATTTGTGAATATTGTATTGAATCTGTGTTACTAAAAAAAATGTCGTGTTACTTAGCATTGGACGCACAACCCAACAAGGAGAAAACACCATGCACATGGCAGATGCATTATTATCCCCCGCTGCCGGTGGGACCATGTGGGCCGTTTCCGCTGGCGCCATCATATACTGTTCCAGAAAGCTGCGCAAAGAAATGGATGGGGGCAAGGCGCCGCTCATGGGTGTCCTGGGCGCTTTTATTTTTGCCGCGCAGATGATCAACTTCACCATACCGGCCACCGGCTCCAGCGGGCATCTCGGCGGCGGCCTTCTCCTGGCGGTTTTGCTCGGGCCTTATGCCGCCTTCATCACCATTGCCTCAGTGTTGGTGGTGCAGGCGCTGTTTTTTGCCGATGGGGGCTTGCTGGCCTTGGGCTGCAATATTTTTAATCTCGGATTTTTTCCGGCTTTTCTTGCCTATCCGTTCATCTACAAGCCGTTGGCGGGCAGCGCCCCGAGCAAGGCCAGGATAGCCGTGGCCGCCATGGTTTCCGCCATCATCGGCCTTCAGCTGGGAGCCTTCGCCGTGGTGCTTGAGACGGTGGCCTCGGGCATTTCCTCCCTGCCCTTCGCCACCTTTGTCAGTCTCATGCAGCCGATCCATCTGGCCATCGGCTTGGTTGAGGGTTTGGTGACCGGGGCCGTGGTTTCCTTTGTCTATCAAGCCCGTCCGGAAATCATCCAGAGCGTTCAGGAAGCCAGGCCCCTTGGCGCAACCCCGCTGCGCAACGTCTTGGCAGCCTTTCTCGTCATGGCCCTGCTGACCGGCGGGGTTGTTTCCTGGTATGCCTCTGAAAACCCAGACGGTCTGGAATGGGCCATTGCCGGAGTCACTGGCGCCGAGGAACTCGCCGCGACGGAAGATGGCCTGCACGCTCGCCTCGCCGCGCTTCAGGAATCAGCCGCCTTTTTGCCCGATTATACGTTTAAAAAACCGGCGCAACAACCGGAAAACGGGGCAGGAGAGGAAAGTTCCCTGGGCACCAGTGTGGCCGGGGTGGCCGGTGGCCTGCTGACCTTGGCCCTTGCCTTTTTAAGCGGGATTTTTTTGCGGAAACAAGGCAGGGTGTCCTGAAGCAGCAAGAAAATCTGGACGGCGCGTGAACAACGGGGAGGAGGCGGAAGGCCTCTTCCCCTCTCTATTTTTAGGAAAGGCAAATGGCCTCCATTGTTGGGGTAGTACATGATTTCAGGCAGCTTGACCTGCTGGCCACCGGGGAGACTGGCGTGCATCGGCTCGACGCCCGGGCCAAGGTGCTGGTGACCCTGGTCTTTATCCTGGCCGTGGTTTCCCTGGGCAAATACGAACTGGCCGCCCTGTTTCCTTTTTTTCTCTACCCGGCGGTGATCATGGCGCTCGGCAATCTGCCGGTTCGCTATCTCGTCAAAAAGGTCGCGGTGATCCTGCCTTTCGCCCTGATGGTGGGGATGTTCAATCCTTTTTTTGACCAAACGGTGCTGGTCCGTCTCGGCCCCCTTGGCATCAGTGGCGGTTGGCTCTCCTTCGCCTCCATCCTGGTCCGGGCCACGCTCACCGTCGGCGCTGCCCTCATCCTGGTCGGCATAACCGGGTTTCCCGCGATCTGCCAGGCCCTTGATCAGTTGGGCATGCCCCGCATTTTCACCGTGCAGCTTCTTTTCCTGTACCGCTATCTGTTTGTCCTCACCGAAGAAGGCGGCCGGACGGCAAGGGCCCGCGAACTCCGTGCTTTTGGCAACAAAGGCTTGGGGTTGCGTTCCTACGGTTCGTTGATCAGCCATCTTCTGCTGCGCACTTGGCTGCGGGCGGAGCGGATTCATCTTGCCATGCTGGCCAGGGGGTTCACCGGGGAATTCCATCCGCGCCGGACAACCCGGTTTGCGTTCAGGGATTTTCTTTTTCTTGCGGGCTGGTCTGGTTTGTTTCTTCTTTTCCGGCTGGTCAATGTGTCCCAGTTCTTGGGGACAATCGTCATAGGGGTGCTTGGATGAGCCATCATATTGTCGAGGTCAAGGATCTGCGTCATGTCTATCCCGACGGCACCGAGGCCCTGCGGGGTGTCTCTTTTCGCATCACCCATGGTGAATCCGTGGCGATCATCGGCGCCAACGGGGCGGGTAAATCCACCCTGCTCCTGCACTTGAACGGCTATCTGGCAACCAGCCAGGGTAATATCCGCATCGGCGATTTTCCCCTGACCCCTGCCACCCTGCCCGAGATACGGCGTACGGTGGGCATGGTCTTCCAGGATCCGGACGATCAGTTGTTCATGCCCACGGTTTTTGACGATGTGGCCTTTGGCCCGCAGAACCTGGGGCTGGCTGGAGCTGAGGTGGAAGAGCGGGTGCAAGAGGCCTTGGCCCGGGTGGGGGCCCAACATCTGCGCGACAAGCCGCCCTACCGGCTTTCCGGCGGGGAAAAGAAGCGGGTGGCCATCGCCACGGTGCTGGCCATGTCGCCGGATATCCTGGTCATGGATGAGCCGACCAGCGGGCTCGACCCCTTTGCCCGGCGCCAGCTCATGGCGTTGTTGAAAGACTTCCATCACACCAGGATTTTCACCAGCCACGATCTGGATATGGTTCTGGAACTGTGCGAGCGGACCATCGTTTTGCACGAGGGGGAGGTTCGGGCCGATGGCCCTACCCTGGAGATCTTTCAAAACGAACCGCTGCTTGCCGCCTGCCGGCTGGAAAAGCCTTTTTCCATGCAGGGTTGCCCGGTTTGCGGCCGCTAACTGTCCAACAGCACCGCATCTGCTTCGCAGTCTCGCTGTGCTCGCTTAGCTGTCATCGGCCTGCTCATGTGCAATAGCAGACTTCGCGGACCTCTTGGTCGGCACTGCTGCCGACAATTGACACGCGCATTTGCGGCAGCAGCGAAGCGGCGCTGCTGAACAGTTACCGGCGCGGCCGGGCGCGGTTCCCCATATGATTCTGAAGGGGAACAGTTTTTAGGCGGAAAAGGGAAGCGGTTTACGGGCAGCGCGCCACCAGCACATTGCAGTGGGCATGCCCGATGACCCGCGCCGTGGTGCTGCCCATGAGCAACCGTACCAGCCCGGTGCGGCCATGGGTGCCGAGCACGATCAGGTCCACCTTGCCTTTTTTTGCTGTTTCCACCAGCGCTTCCTGGGCAGAGGCTGCGATGACGATCTTTTTCTCACAGGCGAGCCCTGCCTTTTTCACCTTTGCCGCCGCCAGATCCAGATCGGTGCGGGCCTTTTCTTCCATTATTTTGTTTGCCTCCGGCGCCATGGCCTGGAGTTCCACATTGATTTCCGGGGCAGAGACCAGCAGGAGTTTAGCTCCTGACTCCTTTGCCAGGGAAATTGCCTCCTTCAGCGCGCAATCGCTGAATTTCGTGCCATCATAGCCAACCATGATTTTTTTATACATAGCTCCTCCCTTTCATATTTTTGCCAAAAAG
>JBAZSA010000104.1:0-9370 GCA_041662645.1 Desulfurivibrionaceae bacterium | reverse complement strand
CGTCGTCGGTGACGCAAACCACGGCCTGGGTTTGCGGAAAAACCTCCTTGAGGCCCTGAAAGGGATCGTTGGGCCACAGGGGATTGCAGCTGTCGCCGCCGATGAGATTGGAAAGCCCGGTGCCGCCGCCGAAAACAACCACCCGCACATCCCTGGTTTCCGTGGCGTTCAGGGCCATGGTCAGGCAAGCCAGCTCCGTGGCCATGCCAGCGGGCGCAGGCGGCGGGCCGGAAAGCGCCAGACCGATGAGCTTCTCGGCCAGGTCGCCCTCGGGCAGCAGATCGAGCAGGCCGAAGCGCGCATCGCCCATGCGGGAAATCAGATCGTTGGCGGATAAGGGAAAAGGCTCAAGGTTCAAGGTAAAAGGCTCAAGGTTGAAGGGAGAGGCTCAAGACTGAAGACCGAAGGCTGACGGCAAAAGACCGGCAGCAGCTTCTCCGCTTCCTTCAGCCTTCAGCCTTTCGCCTGTTTTTCTATAAACCCGTGGCAGCCATCTGCTTGCGCACCGCCGCCTCGGATTCGGCCATGGCCTTTTGTTCCTCGCCGGTGAGTTTGAACTGGATGATCCGCTCCACGCCCTTATCGCCCAAGACCACGGGCACCCCGAGGAAACAACCGGAAAAGCCGAATTCGCCCTCAACATAGGCGGCGCAGGGCAGAACCCGCTTGCTGTCGGTGAGCACCGCCTCGGCCATCTCCACTGCGGCCAAGCCGGGGGTGTAAAAGGCGCTGCCGGTTTTGAGATGGTTGACGATCTCGGCCCCGCCGTGCTGGGTGCGGTGGACGATTGCGGCCAGATCCTCACCGGACAACAGGTCGGTGACCGGCACGCCTGCCACGTTGGCCAGCCGGATCAGCGGCAGCATGTTGTCGCCGTGGATGCCCATGACCAGAGCGTTGACGTCGCGCGGCGCCACGCCCAACGCCTCGGCCAGGAAGGTGCGGTAGCGGGCGGAATCAAGCACCCCTGCCATGCCGATCACCCGCTCCCTGGGGAAGCCGGTAACCTTGAAGGCCGTGTAGACCATGGCGTCGATGGGGTTGGTGACCACGATGAGTACGCAGTCCGGGGCATACTTGGCCACCTGCTCGGCGCAGGATTTGACGATGGCCACGTTCTTGGCCAACAGATCGTCGCGGCTCATGCCGGGCTTACGGGCCAGACCGGCGGTGATGATCACCACGTCGGAACCGGCCAGATCGGCAAAGTCGTTGGAGCCGGTGATCCGATTGTTGAAGCCGTCCACCGGGCCCGATTGCAGCAGGTCCAACGCCTTGCCCTGGGGCACCCCTTCCACCACGTCGAGGAGGAGAATATCGCCCAGATTACGGCTGGCGGCCCAGTGGGCAGCGGTGGCGCCGACATTACCCGCGCCGATGATGGTGATCTTGTTTCGTTTCATTTTTATTTCCTCAAATTATATGGTTATAGGTAATCTCAATAATGTCCGATAGCGTCTCGCATCGACTCCCCCTCCCTTGACGGGAGGGGATGGGGGGTGAGTGAGGTTGCAAACCACCTCAAAATCTGCACGTTCCCCCTCACCCTAGCCCTCTCCCGCAAGGGGAGAGGGGATTTTCTTGTCCTCTGCCATTTTCTAACCGAGTCTATGCCCGGTCAATCCCGTTAGTTCCCGTCTTTGCGGATCAGCTCCTCCACCCGCTCCAGATCCTTGGGCGTATCCACCTCGATGGAATCGTGGGGTGTGAGCACAACGCGGATGCGGTAGCCGAACTCCAAGGCCCGCAGCTGCTCCAGCTTCTCAAACCGCTCCCACTCCCCTTCGGGCAAGCCGACAAAGGTGAGCAAGAACCCCTTGCGGTAGGCATAGAAACCCAGATGCTTGTAGTAGGTGGGCGCTTCCGGCTCCTCGGGATTGCGCTGGAAAGGGATGGAGGCACGGGAAAAATAGAGGGCGTTGTTGTGCCGGTCGAACACGGTCTTGACGTGATTGGGGTCGGTGATCTCCTCCTCGCGCACGATCTTGTAGATCAGGGTGGACATGGGCAGGGCCGGGTCTTCCAGCAATGGGGTGGCCACCTGGGACACCACCTCCGCCTCGAAAAGCGGCTGGTCGCCCTGGATGTTCACCACCACGTCCTGCTCACCGATCCCCATGATGGAGGCCGCCTCGGCCAGCCGGTCGGTGCCGGAGACATGGTCGGAGCGAGTCATCACCACCTCGCCGCCAAAGGAGCGCACGCACTCGGCGATCCGCTCGTCGTCGGTGGCCACCGCCACCCGGGAGAGCAGGGCCACGGCGCGGGCCCGTTCGTAGACGTGCTGAATCATGGGCTTGCCCGCGATCTTGGCCAGGGGCTTGCCCTCGAAGCGGTTGGAATGGTAGCGGGCCGGGATGATGGCCACAACTTTGGCTTGTGCTTTATGCTGGGTATCCATTATCTTCTCTGCTGTAAGTGGAGTGGTTTGGCCTATTGAGCATGGCGTATTCGCAAAAAGGCAAGATTTCCCCAAACAGGTGCTTCGACAGGCTCAGCACGAACGGAATATCAATGCATTAAGACAATGTCCGTTCGCCCTGAGCCTGTCGAAGGGCACTTTCTGCGAACACTCACGTATGGCCTGCGAAAAAACCTCCTGAATATACCATGGACGGGAAATGATGCACCGGGAAAAAATAGCCGTCAGCCATACTGCGCCAGAGCTGGCCGACAAAGCCCGCGGACTAGCCGCACAGCTGGGGTTGCCGCTCTACAATCCGGAAGAAAACACCCCTGCCCTGCTGCTGACCCTGACCCCGGAGCGGTTGGAGCTGCGCCAGACCACCAAGGGCGCGGAGGGGCCGCTGTGTATTGATTTCATCGGCGGACCCATCGAGTACCGCCGCAGGCAAACCACCAGCCGCAAGGAGGGTATTGCCAGGGCTGTGGGACTCAAGGGCGGGGCAAGCCCTGTGGTGCTCGATCTTACCGCCGGCCTGGGACGGGACAGCTTCATCCTGGCCAGTCTGGGCTGCACGGTACGAATGGTGGAACGCTCGCCCGTGGTGGCGGCCCTGCTGGCGGACGGCATCCAGCGGGCAAAAGAAGACCAAGCGCTGGCCGGGATCATGGCACGGCTCAGCCTAATGGCGGGCGACAGCCTGGAGATTCTCCGCACCTGGCGGGGCGAGTACCCCGAAGTGATCTGCATCGACCCCATGTACCCGCACCGCAGCAAGAGCGCTCTGGTCAAAAAAGAGATGCGGCTCATCCGGTTGCTGGTGGGCGATGACGAGGACAGCGATGGTCTGTTGCACGCAGCCCTATCCGTGGCCACCCGCCGGGTGGTGGTGAAGCGGCCGCGCCTGGCCCCTACCCTGACCGGCCCTGCCCCCAACTTTGCCATAGGCGGCAAAAACAGCCGCTTTGATGTGTATCTGGTGCAGACGGCGGCCTGAAATTCGCGCCCATCCCCTCTTGCTCCGGTTTGCAGCCATCGACGCCAGCGCTTTGGCAGGCCCGCATATTTTTAACTGGACAGCACGAAGCCTTTTGTTGGAAACTTAGGGAGAGCCCAGAGCCATTGCCCCCTCGTTCTCCACGCTTTATTTCCGCTGGGACTCCCACGGAGCAACGGTCCATACCACCAATCCGGTGACGCCCATGCTCGATTCCGCCATTAATCCTCCCTTCAGACGGGTTGGCCCCCTGCTGCTGGTCCTGACCGGGCTGTTTATTCTGGTCTGGAAGCTGCCCCCCCTTGCGATGCTGCAGGGCACGCAGGTCATGACGCTGTGGGTACATATCACCGCAGAGACCTTTTCCATTGTTGTCGCCGGGATGATCTTCGCCGTTACCTGGAACGCCTACGCCGCCGAACGGCCCGCTCCCCTCATCGTCCTGGCTTGCGGCCTCCTCGCCGTTGGCCTCCTCGACTTCGGACACATGCTCTCCTTCAAAGGCATGCCAGACTTCGTTACTCCTTCCGGCCCAGAAAAGGGGCTG
Source organism: Desulfurivibrionaceae bacterium (assembly GCA_041662645.1). Lineage (GTDB taxonomy): Bacteria > Desulfobacterota > Desulfobulbia > Desulfobulbales > Desulfurivibrionaceae > Thiovibrio. The sequence continues at coordinate 5,422 of JBAZSA010000104.1, read as the reverse complement.
AACTTCTGGCTCACCGGCCGCTTGCTCTTTGCCCTGACCATGGTTGCCATCGTCTTTCTGCCCTGGACCCCACTGCGCCGCCCACCCCACCGTTATTGGCTGCTGGCCGGCAATCTCTCCGTCGTCGTATTTGTTTTCTGGCTGATCCTCTACCATCCACAGGTGTGGCCGCGCACCTTCATCGAGGGGCAGGGGCTGACGCCGTTCAAGATCGGGGTGGAACACGGAATCATTGGCCTGCTGTTTCTCCCGGCGGTGCTGTTTCTGGTGCAGGCGTGGCGTGACCATAAAGCCCTGCAGGCTGACTACCTTTCCGGCGCCGCAGTGGTCACCATCCTCAGCGAACTCACCTTCACCCTCTATACCGATGTCAGCGATATCTTCAACCTGTTGGGCCACGTATATAAAATCGTGGCCTTTGCCTTGATCTACCGGGCGGTTTTCGTGGTCAGTATCCGGGAGCCTTTTTTGCGCTTGCACCAGGCCAGCGCCGAGACCAATCAATTGAGGGAGCAATACACCTCCCTGGCCGAACTGTCGCCGGTGGGCATCTTCCGTACCGATGCCGTTGGCCGCTGCCTCTATGTCAACGACCGCTGGTCGGAGATTGCCGGCCTTTCCCCAGCGGAGGCTTTGGGGGACGGGTGGACAAAAACACTCCATCCGGAAGATCGGGAACGGGTTGACCGGAAGTGGGAGCAAGCAGACCGCGAGCAGCAAAAATTCAGTGACGAATACCGCTTCCAGAAGCCTGACGGCACGGTCACCTGGGTTTTAGGGCAGGCCAAGGCGGAACTAAACAGCAAGGGACAACTGGTAGGCCATGTGGGCACCATTACCGATATCACCGAGCGCAAGCAGGCGGAAGTGCGGATGGCGCAGAGCGAGGAGCGATTGCGGAGCATCCTCGACAGCCTGGATGCCATGGTTTATGTGGCGGATATGGAGACCTACGAATTATTGTTTATAAATAAATACGGCCGCGACATCTTTGGGGACTGTGCAGGCAAGAAATGCTGGCAGATTCTTCAGGCAGGGCAAAGCGGCCCCTGCGCCTTTTGCACCAACGGCAGACTGTTATCCGCCGACGGCGCACCCACCGGGGTATATGCCTGGGAGTTCCAGAATACCGTAACCCAGCAATGGTTTGATTGCCGGGACCAGGCGATCCGCTGGCACGACAACAAGCTGGTGCGGATGGAGATCGCCACAGATATCAGCCTGCGCAAGCAGGCGGAAGACGAGATCCGCAAGGCCAAGGAAGAGTGGGAGCGAACCTTTGCCGCCATCGGCGACATCGCCACCATTATGGATGCCAATCACCATATCCTCCGCGCCAACCGCAAGGCCTGCGAGGTAACGGGACTTTCGGCCGAAGAACTGGCGGGAAAATTATGCTACGAGGTCTTCCATGGCGGAACCCAGCCCTGTGACGGTTGCCCGTCCGTGCTCACTGCCCGGGATGCGACAACCCATACCGCGGAAATCGTGCATGAAAGATTGGGCCGTACCTTCTCGGTTTCCGCCTCCCCGGTTTGCGGCCCGAACAATGAGCTGTTGAGCATCATCTATATTTCCAGGGATATCACGGAGCTGAAGACTCTGGAGCAGCAGTTGCGCCAGGCCCAAAAGATGGAGGCCATCGGCACCCTGGCCGGCGGCATCGCCCATGATTTCAACAACATCCTCACCCCGGTGCTGGGGTACTCGGAGATCATCAGCGAAAGCCTCCCTGCCGGCAGCTCCCTCGCCGATCTGGCCCGGGAGATCCTCAAGGCTGGCAGACGGGCGCGGGATCTGGTCAAACAGATCCTCACCTTCAGCCGCCAGACCGAGCAGGAGCGTACCCCACTTAAGCTCCAACTCGTGATCAAGGAGGCGCTCAAGCTGCTGCGCTCCTCCCTGCCCTCTTCCATCGAGATCAAGCAAGAAATCACCACCGAGGCCATGGTGCTGGCCGACCCGACCATGATCCACCAGGTATTGATGAATCTTTGCACCAATGCCTACCATGCCATGCGGGAAACCGGCGGCATTCTCGCCGTTTCCCTTACGGAGGTTGAAATCAACGTCGATGACTATGTCACCGAGCTGCACCTCAAACCCGGCGCCTATCTGCGGCTGGAGGTAAGCGACACGGGCTGCGGCATGCCGCATCATCTTCTGGAAAGAATTTTTGAACCCTACTTCACCACCAAGGACAAAGGGGAAGGAACCGGTTTGGGACTCTCCGTGGTGCACGGCATCGTCACCTCCCTTGGCGGCCATGTCACGGTCTACAGCGAACCGGGCAAGGGAAGCACCTTCCATGTTTACATCCCCAAGTGTCTGGAAAAAAAGAGGGGGTCGCGGCGGCGCCGGCGGTTACCCCCCTGCCCACGGGGAATGAGCATATCCTGGTAGTGGATGACGAAAAAGTGATTGCCGAGCTGATGCAGAAAACCCTGGAGATCCTCGGCTACAGGGTGAGCATCTGCATCGATTCCCGGCAAGCCTTGGAACAGTTTGCAGCGCACCCGTCAGATTTTGATCTGGTGATCACCGATATGACCATGCCCCACCTGACCGGAGCCGAGCTTGCCCAACAGCTGCTCGCCATCAAGCCAGAACTGCCAATCGTTCTCTGCACCGGCTTCAGTGAGATCATCAACGAAGAAAAGGCCTGGGCCCTGGGTATTCGCCGGCTGCTGATGAAACCGGTGCTGCGCGATGAACTGGCCAGGGTGTTGCGTCAGATGTTGGATCAACCCAAGGAGTAAAGTGTTCAGGCCGATAAAAACAGAGTTGCGATATAAGGAAAACAACCACCCGCCATCGCTCAGGTTCTTGCTACCGTAGCATCTCCGGTGCAAAAAGCATCACCAGCCCCAACCCGACCAAAACAATTCCGCCCGCCAGCTTGCCGTAGCGTACGTAGCCGCCAGCCATGGTTGTCCGCAGGGTAAAGGCGGCGAGGCTGAAGATCAGCAAATCGTCCAGCATGAAAAAGAAATCATAGAGCAGGATATACCCGTAATACTGGGGCGGAGAAAGCTGCCGCAGGGAAAGGGTGTGGGTAAAGATGGCTGGCAGCCCGGCGGAGCAGGCGAATTCGATGGCGTTGACCGTAAAGGCAAGGGCGACAACCCCCAGGATGGAAATGAGGGAAAGCGGGGCCGCCACCAGCCGCTCCATCCTACCCATGGTCCGTTTTTTGAAATCGGTGCTGCCGACCGGACAAACCGGAGCCCCACGGGTCAACATAAAGGCGCGCAGATCCACAACGCCGATGACCACGGCGCCCGCGCCGATGGCCAGGGTCAGCGGCCTCAGGTAACCAAGCAGGAGAAAAACATTGAGCCAGGCGGTCATGAACAAAAAATAGAGCACGCCCGAGGCCAGGACAAAGGAGCCCACCAGCAGCCAGATCTTGCGCCGATCCTGAAGGGAAACCAACAGAGAAAGAAGATAGACCAAAGCCCACATGGCGCAAGGGTTGAAGCCATCCGCCAGGCCGAGGAGCATGGCCAGTACCGGCAGGGAAAAATCGGCAAGCCGGATTGCCCCGAAAACCGGCAGCGACACCGTCTCCGGCCGCCAAACCTCCGGCCCGCCGGGCAGCGCACCATTGGCCGCGCCCACCATGATGAGCAGACCAAACCAAACGGCAAGCAGAAAAAAACGTATCGATCCCCCCATGACAATCCTCCGAGGTATGATTCCATCCTAGTCTATCGCATCAGGACTCCCATTTGGAGAAGAAAACGAAAAGATTACCCTTGACCATGGACAGCGAACGGGATAAATTGTACCAAACGGTCAGTTTATTTCAAGCGAGCGAGGACCCAATGCCCACAATCAGTAAAGGCGAAAAAACCCGCGATCATATTCTGAAGGTAACCCGGAAGATCCTTGTGGCCCAAGGATTCCACAACACTAGCATCAGCGCGGTCATCGAGGCAACCGGGGTCAAGAAAGGCAACCTGTACTACCATTTTGCCAGCAAGGAGGATCTCGGACTCGCGGTGCTCGAGGATGCCAAGGAGGAATTCTTTTCTTTTCTGGCAAAGGCTCTATCCGGCCGCGATCCCGTTGAAAAAATCATCAATTCCTGCAAGGCGATCTGTGCGGAACAGGAGAAAAACAACTTTGTCGGCGGGTGCCTGTTCGGCAACACCGCACTGGAGATGGCCGACAGCAACCAGAAATTTTCCGGGGTTATCCAGGAGGTTTTTAGCCACTGGACCGGGTCGCTGGAAGAACATCTTGCTGAAGCCCGGGAAACAGGGCTGTTGCCGCCTGCCACCAGCCCCCGGCTCCTGGCCAAAACCGTGGTGGCCACCCTGGAGGGAGCGATCATGATGTCCCGAGTCAGCAAAAACAAAGAGGACCTGAACGATTTTCTTGTTGCCATCACAGGGTTGCTGGAGCGGTGATTTCCGTCTTAAAAAAGCACTCCATGGAGAGGCCCCCAGGTTTCTCCCCAAACAAGACCACAGGAGGTCTGGTATGAAACGCACACATCTCATCTTGGTTCTTTTGGCCGTACTTCTCCTCTCCCTTCAGGGCTGCGCCGGAAAGTCTTCCCGGCAGGCACGCTTTCAAAACCTGGGCAACGGCGTCTGCCAAGACACGGTTTCTGGCCAAATGTGGCAGATCGAGAAAAGCAAGATGACCACCAGCCTGAAGGATGCGGAACAGTACGCCAAGAACCTGAACCTGGGGGGTTACAGCGATTGGCGGTTGCCCACCATTGACGAGCTTTACGCGCTCAATTACCTCTTCGATCTGTTCCAAAATGGCGATTGCACCCTGGACCGCGAGGGAAACTACTGGTCCGGCGAAAAAGACGGCGAGGGCAAGGCCGGAGCCTGGGCTATCTCCGATCAATGCGATCCGGAACGGCAATACACGCCGGGCACCAAGGGGTATGTGCGGGCCGTGCGGCCATAAATTCAGGGACAGCAGAGGGATGGAGATTGACATCCCCCTCAATATTATATAGAAATCTGGATGTGCAGCGATCTTAACACAATCAGGTTCAGCCCATGAGTTTTTATAAAACAAGCTCTAAAAACAGACGCGACAGAATTCTCCACACGGCCCTAAAGCTTTTTCACAGCAAGGGGTATTTCAAAACCTCCGTCCATGATATCCGTGAACAGGCGGATGTCAGCATCGGGCTTATCTACCGTTACTTCAAAAATAAAGAAGAAATAGCGCAAACGCTGTATCAGGAAATCTCTGAAGATATTTCTGCAAACATCGAGAAAATAATTGCCCAAAATACCAATACGCATGACCGCTGTCGCGCAATCATGGCTTATTATTTCCAGCTCACCGAAGATTTCCCAGAACTTGTTGATTTCATCATCTTTGCAAGACACAAGGAGATCATGCCCTCGGCTACATCCATTTGTGCCGGAAAAGCACTGACACTGAT
>JBAZSA010000103.1:0-9409 GCA_041662645.1 Desulfurivibrionaceae bacterium | reverse complement strand
TGACCTGAAGCGTCAGGCAGAGAAAAAACCCGAATGTTTTGACATTCTAGGTCAGGTTGAGCTGTCCTACAAGGACAAGATTACCCATTGGAAACACGGCGGCATCGTTGGTGTTTTCGGTTACGGCGGCGGTATCGTTGGCCGTTATTCGGATGTGCCCGACCGGTTCCCCGGCGTGGCCCATTTCCACACCGTACGTTTGAACCAGCCTTCCAGTAAGTTTTACAGCAGCGCGAAGCTTCGCGACATCTGCAACCTCTGGGAGAAATACGGTTCCGGCATGACCAACATGCATGGTTCCACCGGCGACTTGGTTCTTCTCGGCACCACCACTCCGAACCTGGAGCCCCTGTTCTACGAACTGACCCACGATCTGAATCAGGATCTCGGCGGCTCCGGCTCCAACCTGCGTACCCCCGAGTGCTGCCTCGGCCGGGCCCGTTGCGAGTGGGGTTGTTACGACACCCAGGATCTCTGCCACAGCCTGACCATGCATTACCAGGACGAGATCCATCGTCCGGCATTCCCCTATAAGTTCAAATTCAAGTTTTCCGGTTGCCCCAACGACTGCGTTGCCGCCATCGCCCGTTCCGACTTTGCTGTTATCGGTACCTGGCGTGACGACATCCGCATCGACCAGGCTGCGGTTAAGGGCTACATCAAGGGCGAGTTTGCTCCCAATGCCGGCGCGCACTCCGACAAGGACTGGGGTAAGTTCGACATCAAGGCCGAGGTTCTTGACCTTTGCCCCACCGGCTGCATGTGGATGGAAGGCGACACCCTCAAGATCGACAACTCCGAGTGCACCCGTTGCATGCATTGCATCAACGTAATGCCCCGCGCGCTGCGTCCCGGTAAAAAACAGGGTGCAACCATCTGCGTCGGCGCCAAGGCCCCGATTCTTGACGGCGCCCAGTTCGCCACCATGACCATTCCTTTCATCGAGATCAAGAAAGACACCGAGTACGCAGAGGTTATCGAGGTTATCGAGAAGATCTGGGATTGGTGGATGGAAGTAGGCAAAAACCGCGAGCGCGTTGGTGAGACCATCATGCGTATGGGTCTGCCCACCTTCCTCAAGGTCATGGAAATCACCCCTCTGCCGCAGCATATCAAGGAGCCCCGCTCCAACCCCTATGTGTTCTGGCAGGATGACGAGGTTGAAGGCGGCTTTGAGCGTGATGTTAAGGAATTCCGCAAACGTAACGCCCAGTAAGGTGCGTGGATGTTGCTGATACTTCATTGAACTTTTTTTGATCTTACGATATAAGGAGGAATTATCATGGGTTACGATCCAGCTAATCCGATGGCCGACAGAATCACAGACATCGGCCCGCCACACTACGAGCAGTTTTTCCCGCCGGTTGTCAAAAAGAACTACGGCAAATGGCTGTACCACGAGATCATTCAGCCCGGTGTTTTGATGCACAAGGGCGAGAGCGGCGACGAGTGCTACACCGTACGTGTTGGCGCAGCCCGTCTTATCAGTATCGAATTGATCCGTGAGTTGTGCGACGTTGCCGACAAGCATTGTGATGGGTATCTTCGTTGGACCACCCGGAACAACGTTGAGTTCATGGTGGACTCCAAAGCCAAGGTTCAGCCTTTGCTTGACGATCTGAAGGGCCGCGGCAACCGTTTTCCGGTTGGCGGCACCGGCGCATCTGTCAGCAACTGCGTACACACCCAGGGCTGGGTTCACTGCCATACTCCGGCTACCGACGCTTCCGGCGTTGTTAAGGCGGTTATGGATGAGCTGTTCGACTACTTCGTCAGCCACAAGCTGCCGGCCCAGGTTCGTGTTGCCCTGGCCTGCTGCCTGAACATGTGCGGCGCGGTTCATGCTTCCGATATCGCCATCCTCGGCGTGCATCGTAAACCGCCGATGATCGACCACGATGCGATCAGCGGTCTCTGCGAGCTGCCCCTGGCCATCTCCGCATGTCCTCTGGGCGCTGTTAAGCCTGCAACCGTGAAGAACAGCGCAGGCGAGGACATCAAGTCCGTTAAGGTTAACGCCGAGCGCTGCATGTTCTGCGGTAACTGCTACACCATGTGTCCGGCCATGCCTTTGGCTGATCCGGATGGTGACGGTATCGCTATCCTGGTTGGCGGCAAGGTTTCCAACTCCCGGAAGGCGCCGATGTTCTCCAAGCTGGTTATCCCCTTCCTGCCCAACACTCCGCCCCGGTGGCCCGAGGTTGTTGCCGCAGTGAAGAATATCCTTGAGACCTACGCCAAGGACGCTCGCAAGTACGAGCGGGTTGGCGAGTGGGCCGCTCGGATCGGTTGGGAGAAATTCTTCGAAAAGACCGGTATCCCGTTCACCATCAAGTCTGTTGACGACTACCGTTTGGCTTATGATACCTGGAGAACCACCACTCAGTTCAAGTTCACCAGCCATATCAAGTAATGTGAACGGTCTTCACTAGAATCAGGGTCAGCAGTTTCCTTGTGAGCTGCTGGCCTTGTTCTGTTGATTGTTGATGTGCTTGCTAAAACCCTTATTGAAAGGAGTAAGTACCATGGCATTAAGCAAAGACGAGTTGAAGGCGGCCATCCTTGAGAAGGCGATGACTGCTCCCAAGCCCCAGCTCTATGTTAAGGATTTTTATGCCTGTGATCCCGACGCCAAGCCCCGTGACGTAAAGAACGCGGCCAACGATCTGGTAAAAGAAGGCAAGATGGACTTCTGGTCCAGCGGCAGCACCACCATGTACGCGGCAAAAGGCCGGGCCAAGGACGAAGAGCATCGCTAGTTCTTTGTTTGTAGCCGGAATATGAAAAATGCAGAGGTTTTCCTCTGCATTTTTTTTTGTGATTTTACGGGGTCAGCGGTGACGGGGAACCGGCAAAGGTGAACCTGTCGGATTTTTGGGAAGTGAGACTGGCATGCACCACGAATTGGACAAGCTCTTTGGCGCTATTGACCAGGCATTTGAGGCGGTGCGCAAGGACCATCGGGAGGAGATCACCTGCAACAAAGGATGCGCGGATTGCTGCCACGCTGTGTTTGATGTGTCCCTTGTTGAGGCGGTTAATCTTCAGACGTATTTGCAGCAGTTGGAGCCCACGGTGCAGGGAGAGATCGCCGTTGCGGCGCAAGAGGCGAGGCAGGCCTGGGAGCAGATCATGGAATCGGGTCTCGACCCGGCCGTGGCCCGGATCAGGTGTCCGCTCCTTGATGGACAAGGGGCATGTCGCTGCTATGCAGCACGCCCGGTAAACTGCCGGACGTATGGGATTCCCACCGTGATTGATGGCAAGGGCCATGTCTGCGGCCTTTCCGGTTTTGCCCCGGGAAAATCCTACCCCACGGTCAACCTTGCCTCCCTGCAACGGAGACTCTATGACCTCTCCGTCCAGCTGGCAGGCGAAGAAATGGGTGCAAGGCGTTGGCCCATCGCCACAGTGATTCTTGACCTGCCGATATTTGCCGCCTTCGTTGCGGCTGCTGCCGCCGTAGGGGAAAAATAGATATCTCCCCGTGGAGCCCCTGCAGTCTGCTATGCCTTCTCGATCTCTGCCGCTTTTTCCAGGAATTTTTCCGCATGGCGGTTGTGTTTGAAGCTTTTGTGGATCGCCGCCACCGTGCGGTAGGCATCCGCCGCCCTGCTTTTGTCCCCCTTGGCCAGATAGATTTCCGCCAGCGTCTCCAGCGTATCCACGGAGCCTTGAGGATTTCTCAGGGCGCCGTATTCGTCAAGCACCTCGGAATACAGGCGGATGGCCTGATCGTAGTCCTTGGCGTCGTACATGAGCTTGGCCTTTTTCTTCTCGATGGCAAAAAGGCTGAAGCGGTCCGAGTGTTTCTGGCAGATCCCATAGGCCCGGTCGTAATGGCTCAGGGCCGTGGCCACATCACCTCGGGCCGCGCAGATATCCCCCAGTTTGTCCGAGGCATTGGCAACGCCGTTTTCGTTGCCTTCAAGCTCAAAGGCGATGAGCGCGTTGTGAAACGCATTGGCTGCCTGGGCCGGTTCGAGGTTTTTGAGGAATTCCTGGCCTGCCTCGTAGTCGAGCTGGGCCTGGCTTTTTTCTTCTTTTGTTTCCTGTTTTTGCTCAGTCATTTTTCGGCTCTTTTGCTGTGTGCAGCCGGGCGAGCGCTTCCTTGGCAAGTTCCGCCACGGTGGTGCGCACGGGTTGCCCCTGCTCGTAAATGGTTAATCCGGCTTCGTCGCCGGTCAGTTTTTCAATCTCGCTTTCCACCTCGGTGGCGGCAATCCTGCCAAAGAGCCGGACTGCGTGGCCCCTGGTGATCGCCTCTGGGTTGGTGACGAAGGGGAAGAGGCTGTAAAACGGCGTAGCACGGACAATGTCCGGCCGTTTTTCCGCGATGGTTCCCAAGGCCCACAGCACCTGAACCCTGCCGGAAGGCGTCCCGCGATGCATGAGCAGGTGCCTGGCAAAACCGCCATAGATATCGGCCCTGGCGGCGATGATGGAGCCGATGGATTCCAGCAGCCCCCAGTGGGCTGCGGCTGAATCGGAACACGCCTCGTAGAGCCGGTGCAGCAGGTCGCTCACCGCCCCGGGTTTGCGGGTGGAGACTCGCCTGCAGACCTGGCCCAGAACATGGGCGCAGTGCCAGCGCTTGCCTTCGTCCGGGTCATAGAGCAACCGCTGCATGAAACGGAGGGTCTTGAGGTCGTCCAAGGTCAGATCCACCAGGCCGTCGATATCCTGGTTCGCCACCATCTGGGTGATTATCGCCTTGTCGGCCCGCTTCTTCTTGCGTTTCGGGTCGCGGACCGGTTCCATGGCCGGGAGGTCTTTTGCCGGGTCTGCCTCAAGCAGGGTCCTGCCCTTGGCATTTTTGTCCGCGTGGAGCCGGTTGGCAAGGTCGGCCAGCTCCCGGTTGAGTCGGACAAAATAGAGAACCCCAGCCACCTTGCGGCCATCTACATTCTTGGTCTCGTAGACCTGATGGTTCTGCTCGTCGTAATTGTCGATGCGGCCCGTGAGGTAATCCTCGTCCGGAAGCAGCTCCCAGGCGAGATCCCAGTTGTCGTCGCAGGCATGGACTATGGCCTCGACCATGGCTGCCCCCACATTGAAGCCGGTGGGGTCGCAGGTGTATGTCGCGCCGCATTGGCATTCGCCCACGGTGAATTCGTCCAGCTTGCGCTGCACCGGTTCCTTGGGGCGGCCCACATCCTGGCCGCAGAATGGGCACCAAGGCCGGGTTTTTATCTGCGCGTCCTTCACCATGATTACAGCTCGCTCTCGATGGCCTCGACCAGGCGCGGGTCAACCGCGTAGCCGAGGTCCTTCGCCTTGGCCAAAGATTTTTTGGCCGCCTTGAAATCCTTGTTGTAATAGAGCGCTACGGCAAGATTGTTGTGGGCCATGGGGAAGTCCGGTTCAAGTTTCACCGCTTCCTTGGCAGCCTTGACCGCAAGCTCGAAATTACCGGCCATGACCTGGGCCGAGGCCAGGTTGATCCAGGCCATGTGCATCTTGGGGTCATTCATCGTGGCCAGGGTATAGGCCTCGATGGCTTTGCCGCTTTCGCCTTTTTGCTGCCAGATGAGGCCGATGTTGTTATGGGGCTGGGCCAGGGCCGGATTGACCTGCACCGCCGCCTGGTTTGCAGCCAGCGCCTTGTCCAGTTCGCCCTGCTCAAAATGCATGGCCCCGATATTGATCAGCGCCTCCACGGCATGGGGGTCGATTTCCAAACATTTTTCCAGCGACCGCATGGCGTCGGCGGTTCTTCCGGCCTTGCGATACACCAGGGCCAGATGGTGATGGGCCACGATATTGTCCGGGAGTTCAATGCATTTTTGTTCCAGCTCTTCAATGATCTTGTTCAGATCTTCCTGTTGGGCAGACATGGGGTGTCCTCATCCTTCAAAATGGTTGAAAATCGTAAATCCGCTTTGTAATCTCGAAAAAAAGCAGATAGCGTTTCGGAAAAAAGGCTTGGTGCGGAAAGCACCGGTAAACAGCCAAAGTGGGATATATATAAGCATGGACCCGCCGGTGTGCAAGTGGGCCAAGGTACCATATGGCGAAAACTTCGTCAAAATCTTTGCCGGTCTTGAAAGGCTCCGCAGGCTGGCTGCGCAACCGCTTGACAGCCTGGGCGCCAGATGGTTTTCTGTGCGCGGGATGATCGCAACGCGCGAGGTGCGGGGAGAGGATGACTACGGGAGGGATGGGCTTGGCTGTGGAGAAAGGATGTTTGGCAAAAGGGTTGGTGGTGGCCGGCCTTGGGGGCGGTTCGGGGAAAAGTGTCGTTGCGGTGGGGCTGGCCGCAGCCTTTGCCGGGCAGGGGCGCCAGGTCGTGCCTTTCAAAAAGGGGCCGGACTATATCGATGCTGGCTGGCTGGCCCTGGCCGCCAATTATCCCTGCTACAATCTTGATCCCTATCTCATGAGCCCGGAGGCGCTGGGCCATTCCTTCCGCACCCATGTGCATGGCCGGGAGCTAGTCATCATCGAGGGCAACCGGGGGCTCTATGACGGGGTTGACGCCGAGGGGACTTTCAGCACGGCCGAGCTTGCCAAGACCCTTGGCTTGCCGGTGCTGCTGGTGGTTGACTGTACCAAAACCACCCGTACCGTGGCGGCTCTGGTGCTGGGTTGCCAGCGGTTTGATCCGGAGGTGAAGATCGGCGGGGTGATTTTAAACCGGGTGGGCACAGCCCGGCACGAGGCCCTTGTCCGGCAGGCAGTGGAACAATATACCGGAATCCCGGTTCTGGGCGCCATGCCCCGTTCCAAGGAGGATGCCTTTCCCCAGCGGCATCTGGGGATAACCCCCTGCCCGGAGCATGCGGGGGCCGAGGCGGCAACGCAGGCCCTGGCCGGGAGGGCGGCGCGGTATCTTGATCTTGCCGGGATAGAAAGGATGATGGCACCCTGCGCCGGCGAGCCGGAAGCGCAAGGCCCGGAGCGAAAAGGTGCTGAAAAGGTGGTGCGGATCGGAATCCTCAAGGATGCAGCCTTTCAATTCTACTATGCGGAAAATCTGGCGGCCCTGGCCCGGTGCGGCGCCCAGCTGGTGGAGATCAATGCCCTGACCGCCCCGGAACTGCCTGAGCTTGATGGCCTCTATATCGGCGGAGGATTTCCGGAAACCAGCGCCGGGGCGCTGTCCGCCAATGTTTCATTCAGAGCCTCCCTGAAAAAGGCGGCTGAGGCCGGTTTGCCCATCTACGCTGAATGTGGCGGCCTGATTTATCTTGGCGAAAGCATGGTGCTTGGGGAGGAGGTCTTCCCTCTGGTGGGGCTTTTCCCGGTGCGGTTCGGCTTGATGAAAAAACCCCAGGCCCATGGCTATACCGTGCTGAAGGCGGAGGGGGAAAATCCCTATTATCCGGAAGGGACCGAGATCAAGGGGCATGAATTCCGCTACAGCCGGGTGGAGGAGTGGGGCGGGCAACCCGAGCAGCTTGCCCTGCGGATGGAGCGCGGCGTGGGGTTTGCCAGTGGCCGGGATGGGCTGGTTTTCAAGAACGTCTTGGCGTTGTACACCCATATCCATGCGCTGGGCACCCCGTCCTGGGCCCCGGCCCTGGTGGCCAGGGCGTTGGAATATCGAGGGGGTTGAGGAGTTGAAGCATGTGCCTCCTGTGTTGACATGTGCTTCAATCGCAGCCATATTGGATGTGTTCAGGTGCAGGGGTAATTCTTGTAAAATAAGGAGGGATGCAGATGAGGCAGGGAATAAGGGTGGGTGTTCTGGGGGTATCGGCGGTACTGGTTCTGGCCGGGGTGGCAGGCGCTGCGGATGGTGTCCGCGAAGGAAAGTGGGAGTTCACCTCCGAGATTCAGATGGAAGGAATGCCGCAGATGCCCGCCCTGCCGCCAGGGGTAAAGCTTCCTCCGGGAATGTCGGTTTCCACCCGGGGAAACAGCATGCATTCGAAGGTGGTGAAATGTATCACCAAGGACGATCTGGTCCCGGCCTCCGATCAGAAAACCGACAATAAATGCAAGACAACCAAGATGGAACGGAAGGGCAATACGGTTAAATGGAGCACCGTCTGCAACGATGGCGGCATGAAAATGACCGGAGACGGGGTCGCCACCTATACCGGCGAGACCATGGACAGCACGATGACCATGACAACCCAGGGCCAGGGCCAGTCCACCCGGCAGGTTGTGAAAACCAAAGGGAAATATTTGGGGGTGTGCAGCAAATAGTCTGACGCCGCCCACCCGGCTCAGTGGCTGGTGTAAGTGCCGAGAACCTTGGCCTCAATCTTCATCCGGGTGGCGCCATCGGGCAAGGGTTCCTGCCAATGGATGAACTGGGTCACCACCCTGGAAAAATCGCCGTTGTCCTGTTTGCACTGGTCGCAAATACTTTCGGCCCCATCCCGGTAGGTGATGATCTCGCTTGCCTTGTCGCCCTTGATGTCAACCGCCGCCATTTTCCGGCAACCGCATTCCAGCCGGATAACCGCTACCCCGATCCCGTCGGGGCTTCCTTCCAGGATACCGGCAATCATGGCCTCTTCATTTTTCTGGGCCTTGAGTTCAGGGCTTGGGGTGGTCTTTTTTTTGATCTTTGGTTTGCTGCTCATAACAATGGCCTTTATTTGGACAGGTTGACAAGGATACAGGCGGAATCAATGGCTGGTATCCTAAAAGATCGGAGCAAACTGGTCAACCTGAATCGTCTTTTCCCTCGCGCCTTCTCCGATTGCGGGCGACTCTTTTTTATTGACAAAAAAATGGTGGTGCATTAGAGGAAAAGGGAAATTTGTGTCTTTTTCCGGAAGCAACGGGCTCGGTATTCTGCCTCGTTTTGTGGCAGTGCGATCTTGTTTATCAATTTTTTTAACCTTATTTATATGGAGGGAGTACTATGTGGCAGATCGATGTTGACAAGGACAAATGCGTTGGTGATGGAGAGTGCGTAAACGCTTGCCCTGCGCAGGTATATGAGCTGGTTGACGGCAAGGCCGAAGCTGTGAATGCTGACGAATGCCTCGGCTGTGAGACCTGTGTAGAGGTTTGCCCCGAGGGTGCAATCACCGTCACCGAGGTGTAATGTAGAATTTGCAGAACATTTGCTGAAGTATGTAGGCCTATTCCCGCGACTGGGGATAGGCCTATTTATTTGCATGCGAGGGGCGGGGTCGTTATGGTGTGGCAGGCTCGGGGGTGGAAGGCATGAGTTGGCTGGTGCGTTTCAAGCCGGGGGCGAGCGCCCGCACCAATCTCCTGGTTGCCGCCCTGATGTGGAGTTTTATCGGCCTGTATCTGATGGTGCGCGGCTATCTCCTGGATACGGCTCTATCTTGGACTTTTTGGGGGCTGGCCTTGGTGCTTGGCACTCTGAAAGAGGTTTTGATAATTGAGCGGGCTGCCCGGAAGAATATCGCCAGGATTGTGGCGCGCCCGGATGGCATGTGCATCGGCGGCGTCTATTCCTGGGGGATGTGGGGAATGG